>NZ_JAWPOX010000001.1:0-348188 GCF_033344475.1 Vibrio sp. 1288 | reverse complement strand
CTTTAAAATACAAAACGCCCGATGAAGTACATCGAGCGTTTTAGTTAAAAAGTGTCAACCCATATCAGGACGGGTCACTTAAGCTTCTAGAAATTGATCAACACCATTCTCACAGCGTTTAAGCTTGTTTTTAATGGTGTTCTCTAAAATCTCATCATTTTGTCCGAGTGACGCACGAGAGTTTTCTACGTGGTACAAGTGGTAGCCTACACCTGCGAATTTTAGGTAAAGACGTGACTTACCCGCATTCAACATGCGATGAACAAACTCGCTGTCTTCGCGTCCCCATCCAACAAAATCTTGGTTGAAGCCATTCACCTCGATGACATCTTGTCGCCAAAATGCCATGTTGCAACCGCGAGTGGCTTTATCGTTATTCCGCTCGTAAGAGAACCATTTCGATAGCAAGGCGTTGGTGATGCAGTTTTTACGATTGCGAATGCCTTTGCTGAAAATGGAAGGCACTAAGCCGTTTTCCATGATGGCCTTGCTGCAGCTTTCATCCGTTAACACACGTCCACCCTGCACAAACCAATTTGGTTTTGCGACTTGCTTATGTGATTCAATAAACGTTTGGGACAGCACCATGTCGCCATCAATCATGATGAGGTAGTCACCTGATGCTTTGGCGATCGCACGGTTGCGGCTCATTGAAAGCTGAAAGCCATTATCCTCGTGCCAACTATGAATCAGTGGAACCGGAAAACCTTCACGCATTTGGTCAACCATTGCTTTGGTATCGTCTCGAGAGCCATCATCTGCAACAATTACTTCGTCAGGCAAAACGGTTTGACGTTTCACGCTTTCTAACACCGCTTTTAATGCTTCTTTCCAGTTGTAAGTGGTGATAATTAAAGTCGTTTTCATGATTTTTTTGCCTGTTCACGTAAGTAGAGATCGATATATTTTACAAAAGTAGAGTGCATGCTTAGCCAAGCTAGAATGAAGCCATGCTTGCCATCAAGGAAGCCTCGTTTGAGAACATACATCTTCAAAAAGCTAGCAAGAGCGTGAACGATAGCGGTCGTTAAACCCGCTTTCTTTTTACCTTCACGTTCATCCGTCCAGGCCTTGAGGTAGCCAGTGGTTTTATTGATGTAATGATGAAGGTGCTCGTAAGTGTAGTGATGCAGTCGACCATCCAGTTTTTCAGTTTGATAGTTTTTCTCATCAACTTTTTCATGAACGAGCGAATCATTATATTGTGTATATTCGGTGCGATATAAGCGCACAATCCAGTCTGGAGACCAACCAGAATGGTAGATGAACTTACCAAACGCTGAGCTTAGTCGATTAAGTTTGTATAAAACGTTCGGCTTATTGGCTGATACCGCGTGTAAGATACTTTCTTTTAGCTCTGGAGTGACTTGTTCGTCCGCATCAAGCCACAAAACGTAGTCTGCCGTAACGTATTGCTGCGCCAGTTGGCGCTGTTTACCGAATCCTGGCCAATCTAGGTTGGTGTAAAACTTATCTGTGTATTGTCGGGCGATTTCTTCAGTGCGATCAGTGCTGCCCGAGTCTAGAAGGACAATCTCATCGACCCAATCTTTTACTGTGTCTAGACAAGCTTGTAAGTGCTTCTCTTCATTTTTTACAATTAAGGCAACGGCTAAGGTTGGTTTGGACAAGGTCATTTCCTTCTTAACAAATCAAGACAGTAAGTTTACTGGTATTGAGGATACAAATCTTCTAAGACTTGATCGAACATGCTCATTACTTGAGTGCTGGTAATGCGGTTCATTGCCGTTTCATCTTTAGCGCGAGTTCGCCAACTTAACTCGTGACTGTTTTTACCTGTTTCCGCAAAGATCGTTTCTTCATACACTGAGACAACGTATTTTAGATAACGGTAAGGTCCCACTCGCAGCGGATTATGGTGTGCATAGAGCCCGATGATTGGCGTTTTCATGGCATTCGCCATGTGTGCTGGTCCGGTATCGGGGGCGATGACCATTTCAACCTTATCTATTAACGCAAGCATTTGCAGAATTGAACTTTGTCCAACTAAATTTAGACACGGCTCTTCCAAGCGAGATTGAATGGCTTCTGCCAGATCCAATTCTACCTGAGCAGGGCTGCCTGCCAGAATCACGTTCCAGCCTTTTGCTCTGGCGTGATGAATCACATCCACATAACCTTCCGCGTTCCAGTTTTTATAAGCTTTGCTCGCACCAGGCACAATCAGCAGGTTAGGTTTACTACGAGAAATATGAGACTCTGCCCAAGCTTGGTCGTGGTCTGAATAAGAAAGTACCCAGTCTAGTCCTGCCTTTGGTACCCCAATTTGATGGGCAAAGGCCATTAAGCCATCTGCGACATGCAGAGATTGCGGGGAAGGCACTTTGACATTGGTAAATAGTGTTTGAAAGTCCTGGCTTCTATCAGAAGAGAAACCAAGTTTGTATTTTGCTTTAATGCCCAACGTTGCGACACTCGCTCGAATCGCGTACTGCATATGCAATAGCGCATCAAACTCTCTGCCTTTCAGCTGTCGCCAAAGTGATTTGTAGCCATCAAGTCCCGCTTTTTTATCAAAAACAATCACTTCTACACCATCGATGGCGGCTAATAACTGGGCTTCAAGTTTACCCGTTATCCAAGTAATCTGGGTCGAAGGCCAGTGTTTCTGAATAGCTTGAATGGTGGCGATAGTATTGCAAACGTCTCCGATAGCGGACAAACGCAAGACGCATAGTGACGATGGGGCAGAAGTGAACATAATTATTGTCTGATTCGATGAATAGAGGCAGGTAAATTATGCAGACATCCCCAATAAATGTAAAATACACGGCTCGAATATAGCTAAGTACTGATAAGTGTTCTGCAATGTCAAAGACAACACCACATCAATCGCAAGAATCTGGCAAGCCGGGTAATACCGGACTAAAGCGCATCGTTAAAGCGACGGGTTATTCGATCCAAGGATTAAAAGCGGCTTTTAAGCATGAAGCTGCCATTCGACAAGAGTTGGCTCTGTTGAGTATTGCTGTGATTTTGGCTTGGCTAGTGGATGTCGGCATGGTTGAGCGTATCTTAATGATCGGGGTCGTGGTATTAGTCTTGATTGTAGAGCTTGTAAACTCAGCGATTGAGGCGGTAGTGGATCGTATCGGTATTGAACGGCATGAACTCAGTGGTCGAGCTAAAGATATAGGCTCTGCTGCCGTTATGGTTGCTTTGGCGTTTGCTGCATTTACTTGGTTGTATATATTAGCCAGCCGGTATTTAGGCTAGAGGGTGAGCGTATGATTCAACAGTATAAAAACAACAACCAAGTGATCTGGTTTGATGACGAGATCATTACAGACCCTAGCCAACCGATATTTGATGCGGAATACTGGCAGTCCTCCGACAAGGTGGTTGGCAGTGCGACAGGGCGAGGCACGACATGGTTTATCCAACTAGAGAACATGCAAGCGGCACTACGTCATTACCGTCGTGGCGGTTTGTTTGGGAAGTTAGTTAACGATCATTATTGGTTCTCTGGCTGGGATAACACCCGTTGTGCGCAAGAGTTTCAGCTTTTGTTGGCGCTAATTGAGGCTGGGGTGCACGTTCCTCGTCCTATTGCAGCAAGAGCCGTAAAGTCAGGACTCTTCTATCAAGCTGATTTATTAAGTGAGCGAATCCCAAACGCCAGAGATCTGGTTAGTATCTTGCAAGAACAGTCTTTATCGGTAGAAATGTATCAGAAAATAGGGCAAGAAATTGCCAAGATGCATCAGGTTGGCGTTAACCATACCGATTTGAATATCCACAATATCTTGATCGACGACAAAGATAAGGTATGGATTATCGATTTTGATAAGTGTCGTTTTGAAACTTCTGGTGACTGGAAGCATCAAAATCTAAATAGACTTCTGCGTTCATTTAATAAAGAGCTTTCTCGTAAGAGTATTAATTGGAACGAGAAGGATTTTAAATTTTTGAAAGAACACTATGATATATATTCTGATAAAAATTAAATGTAGGAGTATAGTTGATCAAGTAATTAACTATACTCCTTAATTCTATTTACTATTAGAACAAACAGTTATATTAGGGAGGCCAAAAAGCCACTTATTGTAATAAGATGTGTTTTTACCATAGGAATTATCAAAGAGATGTATATTCTTTCCTAATAAGCATGAAAAAATCAGTCCGTGTAGTCTATCAGTATGAACTTCATTATGCATATGAAAGTAATTCTCTGAACGAAAGACTATCTCTTTTGATAGTCTATACCAAAGGTCATTAGCTTTCTTTTGTTTAAATTTCCACTTTTCTAGCGATGAATACTTTTTCTTGATATTAATATCTGAAATTGAAATAAGATCATCCCAGTCAAACCCTTTTTTTTGTAGTCTCAAGTCATTATTTTTTGACTCAATATCCTTTCTAATCAGATTTAAAATTCGTCGTTGTTGAGGAAGTTCATCACAAAGTTCTTCTTTTTCGATCATCGGATGAAGACTATGAGCCATATCAGGAAGCAAATGATAGTTATTTGTGAATTTTTTCGATATTTCGTAACTTCTTTCATCGCGAGTAATAAAGTGGAAATCTTTATGTTTAGAAAAAATTTTGGCGCTAGACTCCTCATTTGATATATCTTCAAAAAATATTGTTTGTGGAAGACATATAATTCTTTTAGTAGGGAATTTAGATATGATATTTTCTCTTAGATTTTGGTGAACTTTATAAAGATCTCCAAAGTTGCCGCCACCGTGTAAAACTATGACATCAGCTTCTTTAATCTTCTTAAAATCTAAATTTTCACAACCACTACGATATATAACATTAATATCATGTTCTTTAAAAAATTCTTCCGTTCCAAGGTATATAAGAAGATCCCCAACATTAAAATGTATCGGTATGTCTATATAAGCAATGGACTTTCCGTTTATCAGAGATGCAATAAGGTTATGCTGAGATTTTGCGCTATCCATAATCTCAAGCCACTTGTTTTCTCTTCTACTTCTACTCATAGCTCCTCCGGCTATATGAAACGATAATTAACCACTAAATACTTTGTATATTTTCATTTTTATTCTGAATAAAAATGAATCACTAATGTTGTATATTGACTTTATATGTTTTTCATATTTTTCATATGGTATTGATTCATTTTTTAGCTTTCTTAAATATTTAATGGCTGTTTTGTAAAAACTATACTTGAGTTTGTTACTGCCTTTCATAGTAGAATATGCAGAGTCAATGATTTTCACAAAATTATTTTGGTAATTAACATCATTAACTTTACTATTCATTATAGAATTTTTTCTAATTCTGTAAAATATGACATTGTCACAGATAGAGTATATTCTTAATTTTTTAGTAAATACCTGCCAATAAAACTCTTCATCCTCATGAATTAATCCGGGTACGAACCATATATTGTCAAGCACTTCTTTTCGATATAATTTATTCCAAACTACGAACTCTAAGGAGAAAAATTTTTTGTCCAAATCTAATTTCCCTATAATTCTTCTCTTTCGATAGTCTTCATATCTTTTATCTTCTTGATAAAACTTAGTTACTCTTCCTGAAACAATATCGTATCCAGTAGAATGCAACAATAATTTCTCAATTGCATCTTTTTCTAACCAGTCGTCTGAGTCTAGAAAAAACAAAAAATCTCCACGAGCGTTTTTTATGCCTGTATTCCTCGCTGCTGATAGCCCTTGGTTAGTTTGCTCTATGACTTTTATTCGAGGATCCTCATCTCGATATTGCTTAGCAATGTTTATGCTATTGTCTTGAGAACCATCAATAATAGCAATTATTTCTATATTTCTATATGTTTGTTGTGCAGCGGAATCTAGACATTCAGGTAAATACTCTTCTACATTATATATAGGAACTATAATACTGACTAATGGATTGTTATTACTCATTTTTTATTCTCAAGGTTATATAGAAAATCAGAAAGTTGCTCGTATAACCTAAATATTTCTATATAGAGCTTATTCCATGAGGTGATACCAGATTTATCTTTTCGAGAACTGCCTATTGTTGAGGGAATATCGGCTCTTTTGACAATATCTGGTCTTAAAACATACGTGGATACACCATGTTTATACGGTTTTTCCATGTAGTCATCTACAGGTTCTATAAACTGAGTTGCGTTTTTTATGAATTTCGAAGCAGCATGTGGAGTTAGAATATATCCCATAATGCCGCATGTGCGTTTGTTGAAGCGTACAATATTAAGTTTGTTATTAACTGAAGATATGACTTTAAATGATTTAGGCTTGGTTGCAGCAAGTTTTAGAAAGTCGTATTGTTCCGCTAATGTGTCGAAATGTGAAAACACGTCAAAAAACTCAGGTAATAAGTCGCAGTTATCTTCTAGAACCAGTATTGGTTCGTTTAGCTCCAAGCACTTTTCCCAGGCTAGGTGGTGACTAGAGAAGCAAGCAATTTCGTTCTCAACTAGCCTATAGCCAAATCGTTTTCGAGTAAGATCATCATTGCTACGTTCAGAGTATAGAAAGTTTGGCGCAGAGGAATCTATCGCTTCTATAAATTCGAATGGTATGTTGGCTTTGTTGAGTGCATTTTCCATACGAACTCTTCTATCAACTGAGCGTTTCATGTTAATAACAAAAACTTTCATTTTATACTCTCAATACATCTAATTGTCTTAGTTAGCGCACCAACATTATCTTTGACAAAGCTAAGGAGGTTTTCTTGAACGATACTTTTTGCTAACGCACCTTGAAACATAGCTTCAACCTTTAGACTCATATCGTTAGATGACTCAATCAGTTTGATAACTTTCTTATGAAGCATCTTAACAACCAGATCTTGGAAGTTGTAATAGCTTGGTCCCGTGATTACTGGTACTCCCAGTGCTGCGGGCTCTAGCACATTATGCCCACCGACTTTATCTCCAACTAGGCTACCGCCCATAAAGCAGATGTCCGCTGCGCCCATCAACGTTAGCATCTCACCCATTGTATCTCCGAGATATACTTGAGTATTCGTCTTTACTGCATGCGTTGAAGTACGACGCACAGTTTTAAATCCTTGCTGTTGGCAAAGCGTGAATACATCATCAAATCGTTCTGGATGGCGAGGAACCAAAACGAGTAAAGCATTTGGATGAGATTTTAAAACTTGTCTATGTGCATCTAATACCTGTTCGTCCTCGCCTTTGTGGGTGCTAGCTGCAATCCAAATTGGACGATCCTTTCCAAGCTGGGCTCGAAGCTGCTGTCCTTGCTGTTTCACTTGCTCTGATATTTGAATATCGAACTTAATCGAGCCAGTAACGGATAGTTTCTTTTTCTCAACGCCTAAGCGTTCGAAGCGCTCTGCATCTGAATCCGTTTGGCAGAGTACTTGAGTTAGGCATGGATGAAGCTGGTTAAAAAGCCGCTGTATTTTGGCGTAGTTCTGACACGATTTTTCAGATAGGCGCGCATTCACGACAGTTATAGGGATACCCGCTTTGTGAACATTGTGAAGCGTGTTTGGCCACAGCTCAGTCTCAATGATCAACATCTGTTTTGGTTGCACTGCTTTAAGAAAGCCTTTGATAGCAAACCCAAAGTCAATTGGCATATAGCGGTGTTCAATTAAATCACCCAACTTAGCAATCTGTTCAGCTCCGGTACTTGTTGTTGTAGTAACTAGAATAGATTGTTCGGGGTTTTGTTCCTTAAGGGCTTTGATTAAAGGTGTTGCTGCTATGCTTTCACCAACAGATACGGCATGTATCCAAATAGGTTTGTCGTTGCTTTTTAGCTTGGGGGTTATGCCAAAGTGCTCTTTCCAGCGAGAGCCGAACTTAGGCTTATTTGGTTTGCTCTTGTACAAACCAAATAAAAGCAGCGGTGACGCTAGGGCGAGTAGTAAGGTATAAACAATACGAACTAACATGAGCTTATCGTAATGGCGTCAAGTTTTTGGATACTATCTAGCACTTGCTTAGGCGAAAGTTCTGTCAAGCACTTAAGGTGTTTGTACTGACATTCACGCTGGAAACAAGGGCGACAATCAATATCGGTATGAACAATCTCCACTTTTTCTGCGAGTGGGGGGGTGTACTTCGGTGAAGTTGAGCCATACACTGCAACAACATTACAACCAACTGCAGCTGCCACATGCATTAAGCCTGAGTCATTCGCGACAACAGTCTTACATGCAGCAAGTAAGTCGACCGCTTCAATTAAGCTGGTTTGGCCTGCTAGAACGTGAATGTCCTCATGGAATTGCGTCGGAACAAGTGCGCGGATATTGTTACAAGTCTCTAAGTCTTTTTGAGAACCAAACAACCAGATTTGATGCCCAGATCGAGCCATTTGCGTCGCAACTTCAGCGTAGTGTGTTTCGGGCCATTTTTTTGCGGGACCAAACTCTGCTCCTGGGCATAGTCCGATAATTGGTTGGTCTTGGGCTAAGTTGAACTTTTTGATCGTGGCTTGTTGCTCTGCCGCGTTGATTGCAAGGCGTGGGCGAGGCAAGGTTTCAAGCCCGCCGAGAGAGTTAGAATCCACCATTTCTGCTTTTGGATAAGCTAACGCTACATAGCGCTCTACCATGTACTGAAAAGACTTCATGTTAGGGCGTAAGTCGTTCAATAAACCATAGCGCATTTCTCCCTTCCAGCCAGTACGAAGAGGAATGTTGGCAAACCATGGGATCAGTGCCGATTTCGCTGATTTAGGCAAGATATAGGCGTGGTCATATTGCTTTTCACGTAATGATTTGCCAATTTCCCTGCGGCCTAATAAGTTAAACTCACCATGACCGATAGGCATTTCAATCGCTTGATGGATTTCTGGCATACGCTCAAGAATCGGTTTACACCATCCTGGAGCGATAACGTCAATTTGGCTATCTGGATGGCGTTGCTTTAATACGATATATAACGATTGCGACATTACCATATCGCCGACCCACGCAGGGCCAATAATTAAAATCTTTTTCATTTATTTACTTGCCAATCAGTATCATATCTAGGCTTGAAGATATTGTAATAGTTATTGCCGTCTTCTTGAGAGTGCAGCAACTGTAGTACCCACATATATTGTTCGGGTTTATCACCGACAAAATATTCAATGGCTTCATTACAGGTACGAGCGTCTTGCTCTTCGCCTTTATCCAGCTCAAACGCTGGTAAAATCTCAATATCAAACGTACCATCTTCAGTGTTCATCGACGCAAATAGAGGCAGTACTTTTGAGCGTGATAGTTTCGCAATTTTGCCTAAACCAGGTAGTGTTGCTTTACGTGTGGCAAAAAAATCTACAAACACACTATGCTCTGGGCCGTGATCTTGATCGGGTAGATAATACCCTACATAGCCATCTCGAATAGACTTCAGAAAAGGCTTAATGCCACCTGAGCGTTCATAAACACGACCACCATATTGAACTCTTTGCTTGTGCATCAGCCAGTCAGCAACATCATTCTTTTGTTTCTTTGCCATTGCAGAAACCGGCATTCCCATTGAAGCGAGCAAGATAGCAGGCACATCAATTGCCCAAGAGTGGGGAACCATTAAAATCACATTTTCGTTGTTATCAATGTGCTGTCGTAAAATGTCTAGGCCGCGAATTTGGCAACGGTTCTGAAGCCACTTTGGTGAGCGTAAACTTAGTAACCCGAAGCGAAAAAAGAACATGGCTGCTGTGTAGAGTGTTTTTTCTATCAAAGCTTCACGTTCTTGGAACGACTTTTCCGGAAAACACAGCTCAAAGTTCACCCTCGCTCGGTGAGCTGGACCTTTGTGGGATTTAGACAGTTTTTTGGCTATGGTTTTCGCCAACCACTTTTGTAAACCCAGTGGCATTAATGATAAAGGTAAAAATAAGATAACACCTAACCACGTGCCCCAGTACTTAGGCGACAGAAAGTGGCGCTTAAACTCAGGGTTATATGCTTTGGGGTCGAAGTCATCACGTTTTATGGTCATGGCGTGTCTAGTTACCTATTCGTGTACGGGCGAAGTGGTTTAAATGAGAAAAAGATAGTTAGAAATGATACAGGCTATTGCACTTGAGTAAAGGTGGCAGGTTATGGTTCTACCACCTTGTGGTGCTTAACTGTTTTGGATAGTTAAGTATTCGGCAACGCCTTCTGCAACTGTCTTGAATTCAACATCACAACCTGCGGTGCGCAGTTTGGTCAGATCCGCTTGTGTGAATTCTTGGTAAGCGCCTTTTAGGTGCTCAGGGAATGGGATGGTTTCAATTTGGCCTTTGCCATGATGCTTGATAACTGCTTTTGCTACCTCTTCAAAAGATTCAGCACGGCCAGTACCACAGTTAAAAATGCCTGATACGCCGTTTTCTAAGAACCACAGGTTAACTTTACATACATCACCAACGTAAACGAAGTCGCGTTTGAATGATTCGCTGCCCGCGAACAATTTAGGATTTTCACCTGCGTTAAGTTGGTTGTTTAGGTGGAACGCAACTGATGCCATGCTACCTTTGTGGTCTTCACGTGGGCCATATACGTTGAAGTAGCGGAAGCCAGTGATTTGAGAAAGGGTCTCACCATGTTCTTCAGCGTCTTGCCATAGGCGACGAACGTAGTTATCAAACTGCTGTTTCGAGTAACCGTATACATTCAGTGCGCCTTCGTATTCGCGTTCTTCAACGAAAGTCTCTGTATCGCCGTAAGTGGCTGCTGAAGAAGCGTATAGGAATGGAATCTCGCGATCTAAACAGTAATGCAGCAGCTCTTTAGAGTACTCGTAATTGTTTAGCATCATGTACTTACCATCCCACTCAGTCGTTGCAGAACAAGCACCTTCGTGGAAAATTGCCTCAATCGGACCAAAATCATCGCCCGCCATAATTTGGGTCAGAAAGTCGTCACGATCCATGTAATCTGTGATGTCCAGATCAACTAAGTTCTTAAACTTTTTGCCATTTTTTAGGTTGTCGACAACCAGGATATCGTTAATACCAGTTTCGTTTAGTGCTTTAACAATGTTGCTGCCGATCATGCCAGCACCACCAGTTACGATGATCATAAGACTTCCACCATAGATTAAAATTTTCTCAGGAATTCTAGCAAGAAACAGAAATTAGCGCTATTGGAAGGAAAAGGAAAGGTATAGAGCACTTGGGGGAGGAATAAACAAAAGGGAGCCGAAGCTCCCTCAAGTAGGCTGTTATTTAGCGTTTGACGTATTTGGGCGTTGATACCAAGGATTACGCTCATCCGTCAGCTCAATCAAGCTGTACTTACGACCTAGCTTCTGACCGCCATCGCGAGTCAATGGTTGCCAGCTAAAGAACGCACGGTTGTTGCTTGGCTTAACGGTCATGATGTCGAATGGAATCGAAATGTAGAAGCCTTTAGTAAAGCTACCTTCACCGAATTCGTCAGCCGACAAATCACTGATTGATGCGAATGCACCTGCAATGACACCACTCTTGAACTGTTTAGATACATTCACTTGTGTACCGATATCACCCGCTAGGAACTGACCAACATCAACTTGAATCATCAAATCTTGTAGGAAATCCCATTGAGGGTAGTAATAACCCGACACAAAACCAGTAAAGCCTTTATCTACAACTTGGAACGGACGTCCATATTCTGGCACATTTTGCCATTTCTCATCGTAAACACCGAAGTAACTTTGTGGATCACGTTGAGAAATTAAGTTGACGTCAGCGCCAATCGCCCAGTTAGCTCCTTGTGGTCGGTAAAGAAACTCGGTACCGACTCCGGCAAACATGCTCTCCAGATAGCCCGCGTAGAATTGCTGGTCCATGGTATCTGAATACTCTTGGAACCAAGTTAACTGTAGGTTGGACATGGTTACCGCGTGTTCATTTTGATAAGCACGGAACATGGTACGTACACGAGGAATCGAAGTGCCGTCTGGTGGGGTGACGTAGTTAAACTTGTCGTAGTTGTTGTACCAATCCCAGTATAGCGAGCCACCAATTTCTAGGTTATCTGTCAGCCAGTAAGACGCGCTACCACTTAAACCGACACTGAACAGATAGAACTCTTCTGGGTTGCCTAAGGTCTGAGCCAGTTTTGGTGAAAAGCCCCAATCAAAGCGCTCAAAACCATCGTAAGCAGGTTTACCTTGCGGTTTATCGCTCGAGGTCGATGTTGCATCTTCGATATTTGGATTGATGTAGTTAACTTCTGCAAAGTCACGGTATTTCTCTTTGGAGATAACCGTTTGATCGCCGATCAGACCACGACTGCGTTCATTGATAGTAAAGGTATCAATGTTGTCTGGCATTTCGTTATAAAGGACTGCCGCCGCTTTTTCATGAGCTTCTTTGCGATCACGATACTTTTTCTGCTCGCCGACAACCGAAATGGTATTATCTTCAACATAGAGTTGGGTATTTTGGTAGCCAGCAATCTTATCTAGCTCCTCAGTAACACGTTCCCAATCTACATCAGACAGTTGTTCTGGTTGCTTGTCTTCAACTTCTGGTGTTGGTGTATCTCGCCAGAAAGACGGCATATCATTGAAGTTAGTGTAAAGACTCACGCCAGCAACTAACGTATCTCCGCGCTCGTAGCTCAAGCGCAAATCTGCCATATGTCCTAAACGATATAGAACACCAAAGTTCCAAGGCGTATGAGGTGTCATGTCTACACCACCACGTACCACTGGGAAATCTTCGCTGTAATCGTTGCTGTCGTATTCAAGCTTAAATCGCAGTGGCGCATGCAAAGTTTGATACTCGACACCACCAAAGAGTGCAGCAGAACCTTTGAACCAACGTTCAAAATCCACACTACCACCATTACCTTTGTAATCAGAAGGGCGTGCACAGAAACTATCGGACAGCTTACAAGCTGGGTTGCTGATGTTGTCGCGCGTACTTAAGTAGCCCCAGCCCATACCTAAAGTGAAATCAAAGGTACCAAGGTTTGGGTTAGAGTAACGCTTTGTCGCAGCAACAAACTCACCATCAAAAAGACCGGTGCCTGCAAAGTCACGCACACCAACCGAAAGCTCTGGCAGGTACTCGGATTCTTCTAACAAGCGAACTTTAAAGTCGATTCCCTTGTCGGTGTACTTGGTATCACCCGAAAAGCTCGGATCGTTACTGTAGAAAAGATCGTTCACCATGGTGTAACGAATGGTCGTTTCTAGCCATGGCATCACTTGCAAAGTCACATTGTAAAATAGGTACTCGTCGCTACCGGTAATAGCAAAGTTAAACTCGCCTTCAGGTGCCATACGACCTGTAGGCATCTGCATTAAGCCGACACCACCAAAGTCCATTTGTGATGGTTGCAATGGCGGCACTTCAAAAGGTATGTCTTGAGCCCACACCAACGCTGGACCCATTAAAGAAAGGGATAAACTGGTTCTGATCAGGTTCATGTCTAGTTCTTCGATGAGGTTGGTTTACGTTGTGCAAGCAGAGCGACAATGTCTTTATCCATTTGTGATTTTTCGAACTCATCAAATGGGATATACACAATGGTAAGTGGCGGCAAGTAATATTGAGTGGTTAACCAACTGCCATGGTGAGGATGAATAACCTTGCCATCCGGGTAAATTAGAATTGGCGGATAGGCGAGCTCACCAATATCACCTGAACGTAGATTATCGACCTGTTCATGCAGAGCGATACCCGCTTGGTTTTCTACTGCGTAGACTTTTTCTAAGTTACCCACATACAACACTTTCTCTTTGCGTTTTGGTGCACTTAACGCAAGTTGACCTTGTAAAAGAGGGTTATCAAATTTATCCAGACGGATGCGATCAACATCAATGGCCGACAGCACGCGAGGTGCAAACTGGCTTCGTTGGATAAACTTGTAAAATGGGTGCGCAACTAAATTATGTTGAATCATTTGGTTTAACACCGAATTCTTTAAGGCAGTACTTCTTTGCACTGCTGATTCGGAATTATCAAATAGAGTCACAGCTAAAGGGTATTGCAGGGCGATTTGTTGTTCTTGTGCATGCTTAAGTACGCTCTCTAAACGTGCCGCTTGTTGGAATTGTAATGCTTTGCCCGTTCCGACAAGTTCTATATTGAGCGGTGGTGAGGTGTGATTTTGAGCTTGAATGGTAGTAGGTGTCGCCAGAATCGTTGCCGTTAAACTTAGGCTTAATAAAGATAGCAGTCGCTTATTCATGATTTGCTGTACCCTTTCAAAATCGTCAGTTCAACAGGCACCATGTTTGGACCTAAGTGCTGACGTGTTTTCACTACTTCTCCTTTACCGTTTAACCAGTATTGGTTCTCTACACTTTTTTCTAAGCTGGTAAACGTTACAACCTCGGTATAAACATCAGTAGAGGTAGATGAAATAGGGGTTATGACGGTTTCTTTACCTTGACGAGAACGTTGGACTTTAGCCGGGAACCCATAACGGTATTTGTCAGCCCAATCGTAAGAAAGAAAATATTGCATAGAGTGCGCTGAGTAGGCAGGAACGTTGCCATAAATACCCGCTAGATTGGTCGTTTGTAAACCAATGGTTTTAACGATATGACCGTTCTCTGTTACCACCATTGCCTTGTCTGCACTTACCCACTTTAACTGGGTATTGCCGGTTAATGGGTTTTGCTCAGCAAAGGCCAACACTACGAAGACCTGTTTTTGGTCACCAATTTTTAAGTACGCACTGGCATAAGGAACCGCTTCAATTTCTTCTGGTGTTAGTTCGACATCGATATAGTTGCCATAAGCTTCTTGGACTGTCGCGGATACGTCATTAAATTTTTGTGTACAGCCGAAGATTGAGCTCAGTAAAGGTAGGGCAATCAATAAGCGCATCCATTTTAGCGATAGAAAGGTGTTCATCATTCCCTCATTACAAATAAAATCGCCCTGAATAGATCAGGGCGATTGTTTCCATATCTACAAAACTAAAAAATTATTTAGTTACTGAAGTAGAAGTAGAAGTAGAAGTAGACGTTGAATCGCTGTCTGACGCTGCAACCGCTACTACAGTTACTGCTGCTGCTGCACCTACCGCTACTGCAGTTGTACCAGTTGCAGACGCAGATGCTGCACCAGCAGAACCTGCTTCTTCAGCTGCAAATGCAGTTGATGCGCTTAGAGCCATAAGAATAGCTAGAGCTGTGTTCTTCATTATTAATCCTTGTATTTCAGATTTTAAAACATCGATGTTTGGTCTGTTTAGAACATACCATCGTTCATTTTAGTTAAAAAACAATCAGCATGTAAACAGTTTCCTATGTGAATTTGCCTAATGTAAAGAAGGATTGTTGCAAAACTGGGAATTGAGAAGAGAGAACTGCTTAGGTTTGATATTTGTACTGAATCAAAATGCGTCTTCGACTGCGTTATTTACGGTCACCTCTGAATTTACGCAAACGTTCACATTTTTTACTCAATGCATCCGTAGTTGTGTTCTGTTTTAAGAGGCTGGCAGCCAGTGTTTTTCTCATTCGTGAGAATTTACGAACCATAAACAGAAATCTGAGACGTTTTTGCCCCCTTGCTGTTTTGCGCTAATACATGCATAATTTGCCAGCTTTTGTGTTGCGTTTATAAAAGATTGTTTTTTTGAACGGTTAGTCGCAAAAGTGAGGCTTAAAAAGAATGTTTATATCAATAAACCGAATGAATCGGGAATCAGCGAACAGTGGCTAACGCGTAATGCCGCCGGGCGGTAGCGTGTAAACGCACAAGCGAAATTGAAAAAAGTTAACAGACATTCACTGCGCGCGTCGTTCATAATGTGCAGCGGTCAGTCGACACCCAAGGAACACTTACGTGATTAATAAACGACCATGGCTAGGGGCGTTGAGTGCAATCAGCTTAGGCTTGTGCTCATTTTCTGCCTCAGCAGATTTTTATGCTGGTGCGTTAGTAAGTTACTCTAACGCTGAATTTCATCATTCCTCTTCTCCAGTAACCGAGGGAAACCCTTTCCTTCTTCAAGCGCAAGCTGGTTACTTCTTCAATGATTACCTCGCTTTTGAAGCACGTTACGGAACTTCTGTACAACGAGATAGCGGACTTGCAGTAGATAGTCTTGCGAGTGGTTTTATTAAGTTGAATATGCCTGTCTCCGAGCGTGTAGCACTTTACGGACTTGCCGGTTATTCTAGTGTCCAGATCGACCAACAAAATGTAGGCCCTAATAAAGATCAAGGCTTTAGCTTTGGCTTAGGTATGCATTATGCTTTGGGCAAGCAGAATGCAGTTATTTTTGAGTTTGTTGATAGCACATCTGAAGACCAGGCACGCTTGAACGCACTTACTCTTGGCTTTCAACACCGATTTTAATTAAAGACCTAGCGCCTAGTTTTGTGGCTAGGATTTTTAACTCCTGACTTTAAATAGCGAATTATCATGCTCAAAGGATATTTCTCGATAGGTGCTTGCATTCTAGCAAGCCTATTTGCGCCACTTACTCATGCGCAGACTCCAACCCCAGAACAAATTCAAATGTTTCAGAACTTGCCAGCAAACCAGCAACAAGCATTGGCGAGTAAGTATGGTATCTCTATTCCTTCCGGCGCTTCTTCTCAGCCAAGTAGTTATCAGAACCCTCAAGTGATTGAGCAACGCCCGGCTGCTAGTAGTGCTATTGAGGCAAAAGCTAACGACTCAGAAGACTCAGAAAAAGGTGAACAAGGTTTAAAGCGTTTTGGTCTAGATTTATTTGCTGGTTCACCGACGACGTTTGCACCAATTAGTGATGTACCTGTGCCTGCTGACTACACGGTAGGAGCTGGTGATGAAATCGTTATCCAACTTTTTGGTAAAGAGAACACAACGCATCGTCTTCGTGTTAATCGTGCAGGCATCATCAACTTCCCTTCCCTTGGTCCTGTTCACGTGGCCGGCATGGCATTCTCTAATGTGCGTGATTCTCTAAACCAGCGAGTAAAAGAGCAAATGATTGGTGTGCGCAGCGACATTTCGCTAGGTGAAATGCGCACCATGCAAGTTTTTGTTATGGGTGATGCGTACAAACCAGGTGCTTACACAGTTAGTGCACTAACCACAATCTCTCAAGCGATTTATTACAGTGGTGGCTTTAGTGAGAGTGGTGCCCTGCGTAACGTGCAACTTAAGCGTAATGGTCAGGTTATTCGTAAACTTGATATGTACGACCTGTTACTTAAAGGTGATGCGCGTAACGACATTCGCTTATTACCAGGAGACGTGGTCTTCATCGGCGCATTGGGTAACACGATTTCAATTGATGGTGAAGTAAACCGCCCCGCAATCTATGAAATCAAACCAGGTGAAACCTATAAGCAAGCGATTCAAATGGCTGGCGGTTTTACCGCTAACGCTTATAGCGATCAAATTGAAGTGAAGCGTTATGCAGCGAAAGGTTCTCGCGATGTATTAACACTGAACTTTAGCCAGTCACATGACCAGCAAACTAAAGTCAAAGATGGTGACGCCGTTAATGTACTGAAGAAGAGTGAAGAATTGACTCGTTACGTACAAATTGAAGGTGATGTTCGTCATCCCGGCTTTATTGAGTGGAAGAACGGTCTGCGAATCGCAGACTTATTCCAATCCGTTGATACCTCATTTAATTCTACTGCAGATGTAAACTATGCTGTAGTTGTTCGTGAGATTAACCCACAACGTGACATCGAGGTTTATCAAATTAACCTTGCTAACGCGATTCTTTCGCCGAGCGGCAAAGATAACCTAAAGTTAAACTCACGTGACCGAGTGCTGGTATTTAACCGTTTCAATAATGAAGATTTAGATACCCTTGCAAATCAAGATACGGTTACGAAAGCGAAAACGCTTGAGCAAGCACAGTTTAAAGCCGAGCTGGATCAACAAAAAGAGCAAGAAGTTATGAGCTCTTCTGTTGCAATACCTTCAGCGACAGACAATATGTCGAAGGGGCTATCTTCAACTGAAGAATCAGAACAGCCGAAAATCATATTCCGTGGTAAAGAAATTACCAAAGAAGACTTTGAAGCATTAAAACAAAATACGCGCCGCACGTTACTTGCTCCTGTTCTGCTACAGCTTCAACAGCAATCGCGTTTGGGTTTAGCTCCGCAGATTGCAGAAGTCTTCGGTGAGGTAAAACACCCAGGACGTTACCCAATTACCCCACGTATGACGATTTCTACCTTGATTGAAGCTGCTGGTGGTCTAACTTATGACGCATTCACCATTAACGCCGAGTTAGCTCGTACAGTAATAAACAGTAGAGATGAGCGCGCTTCTATTGATGTTGAGCGTATTGATTTACGCCAAGCTATCAAGGGTAGCTCTGCTGACGATGTCGTTATTGCTGGTCGTGATCGCCTAAACATTCTTGAGAAGCCAAATGTCAAACTGCAAAGCACAGTAACGTTGCAAGGCGAAGTTCGCTTCCCTGGTACTTATACTGTCCGTCAAGGAGAGACCTTAGGCGAGTTACTTGAACGTGCTGGTGGTCTAACCGAATTTGCACATCCGCAAGGGGCTATTTTTACTCGTGAGGCTTTACGCCTTAAAGAGCAAAAGCTATTAAACCAATATGCCGCAGATATGCGAGCAGAAACAGCGAAGAAAACCTTCCGCGCAGACAGCAACATGGGCTCGGTGATTTCTGACCCAGATAAAACACTCAAGTTTGTTGAAGAAGCAAGTCGTAGTAAAGCCCTTGGACGTATGGTCGTACAGCTTAATCGTATCCTAAAAGAGGAGCGTTCTGCCGACTTTATGCTAGAAGACGGTGACTTCCTATTTGTGCCAACTTTTCGAAACACGGTTTCGATCATGGGTGAAGTTCAAGTTCCAATTACATATCTATTGGATAACAAGCTAGATGTGGATGATTACTTGAACAAAGCTGGTGGCGCGAAAAAACAAGCAGACGAAGACCGTATCTTCGTTGTACGCGCAGACGGCTCGGTTTACAAACCTACATCAGGCTACTGGTTCGGTAACAACCATGAAGAGCTAAAAGCGGGCGACACAATTGTTGTGCCAATTGATACCGACTACCGCGATGCACTAAGTACTTGGACCGCTGCCACGCAGATTCTTTACCAAACAGGTGTAGCAATCAACGCGCTGAAGTAAGGTATTAATAAGTAACTTTCAGCCGTTAAACAAGGTTTAAAACTCATTAGTAGTGAGAGCTTATGTGATTGTTTAAGTCGCATAAGCTCCTCTAGTTAGTACGACTAACCTAATGCAATAAATATTGCTGAAAGTACCTTAACGGTATTAGTCACCTTAACAACCTGTCATTCCAGCGAGCCGAAGCGAGACTAGGAATCTAGTTGCTGCATGGCTGAATGTTGAAAGTGAAATTAATCTATCAAGTTTCACCAACCTCTGAGTCCAATACAACGAACCTCAGAGCTTAGGATTAAAGACCAATGGAACCCCAAAAAGAACCCAATCCAAACTATCTACCGTACCCACCAAATTCCCAACAATCAATTGATGATGAAATCGACTTACGCGAACTGTTTGGCGCATTATGGAAAGGAAAGTGGATCATCATTGCGACAACATTTGCCTTTGCCGTGGGTGCAGTACTTTACGCCCTAAGCCTACCAAACATCTACAAAGCCGATGCTCTATTAGCACCAGCTGAAAGCTCGAATGGTGGAGGCTTGTCAAAAATGGCTGGTCAATTAGGTGGTCTTGCGGCACTAGCAGGTGTTAACTTGGGTGCCGGTGAATCTTCTCAAACAGATTTAGCTGTGCAAGTAATGAAGTCTCGCCAATTTATTGAAGCATTCATCAAAAAGCATGATTTGCTCGTCCCTTTAATGGCGGCAAAAGATTGGGATTTAGCGAACAATACACTCATTTTAAATGAAGAGCTTTATAACCCAAAGACAGGAGAGTGGTTACGTGAGCCTAATGGTATGCGTGGCGTAATACCAACCGCGCAAGAAGCGTTTGAAGTATTCAATAAAGAAGTGTTGAGTATTAACCAAGACAAAGAGAGTGGTTTATACACCGTTTCAGTAAAATACTACTCTCCATACGTAGCTCAGCAATGGGTGAATTGGTTGGTTGAAGATATCAACAAAGTAATGCGTGAACGTACGATTGCTGAAACTTCACAAAACCTGGCCTATTTAAATACTCAGCTACAAAAAACCGCTGTGGCTGATATGCAAAGTACGTTTTATAAGTTGATTGAAGAACAAACTAAAAGCTTGATGCTTGCAGAAGTACAAGAAGAATTTATCTTTAAGGTACTCGACCCTGCAGTTGTACCTGAGGTGAAAGATAGCCCCAAGCGCGCCTTGATTTGTGTGCTAGGGACATTGCTAGGAGGTTTGCTTGGAGTGGCAATTGTTTTGGTGCGCTTTGGTTTCCGAAATAACGAAAATTTTGAGACCCTAGACCCTAGACCCTAGACCCTAGACCCTAGACCCGTATATCAAGAAAGAGCAGTATATTATGAAAATTCTCGTCACTGGCGGCGCTGGTTTTATTGGCTCAGCAGTCGTTCGTCACATCATTAACAATACCACTGATAGTGCAGTGAATGTTGATAAACTCACCTATGCCGGCAACCTAGAATCTCTTTATGAAATAAAAAATAATGAGCGCTATGCATTCGAACAAGTCGATATTTGCAATCGCTCTGAGCTTGATCGCGTATTTGCACAGCACCAACCTGATGCTGTGATGCATCTAGCCGCAGAGTCTCACGTTGATCGCTCTATTGATGGACCAGCCGCATTCATTGAAACTAACATTGTTGGCACCTATGTATTACTTGAAGCAACGCGAGCATACTGGAACACCTTAGATCATGATGCAAAAAAGACATTCCGTTTCCATCACATCTCTACAGATGAAGTGTATGGTGATTTAGAAGGTACAGACGAGCTATTCACAGAAGAGACGTCTTATGAGCCTTCAAGCCCTTACTCTGCATCCAAAGCATCTAGCGATCATCTGGTACGAGCGTGGTTACGCACATATGGTTTACCAGTCATTGTGACTAACTGCTCAAACAACTATGGACCTTACCATTTCCCTGAAAAGCTCATCCCGCTGATGATCTTAAATGCTCTAGAAGGGAAAGCGCTGCCTGTTTATGGTGATGGCATGCAAATCCGCGATTGGTTGTTTGTAGAAGATCACGCCCGTGCACTCTATAAAGTGGTAACCGAAGGTGTGGTAGGTGAGACCTACAACATTGGTGGTCATAACGAAAAAGCCAATATTGAAGTGGTGAAAACCATTTGTGACTTGCTAGAAGAATTGGTGCCAAATAAGCCACTTGGTGTTGAGCAATACCTTGACCTCATTACTTATGTCACGGACCGCCCTGGCCACGATGTTCGCTATGCGATTGATGCGTCAAAAATTGAGCGTGAACTTGGATGGAAGCCAGAGGAAACGTTTGAATCAGGTATTCGTAAAACCGTGGAATGGTATCTGAATAACCAAGAATGGTGGTCTCGAGTCCTTGACGGTTCCTATTCTCGCGAACGTCTTGGTGCTAACTAAGCACTCTAGCATTTTTCCATTGTTTTGGTTCTTAGCTCTTGGTTTTTCCTAGAGCTTAGGACCTGCCAACCTAGGACCTAGAATACATGAAAGGTATTATTCTCGCTGGTGGTTCGGGCACACGTCTCTACCCAATTACCCAGGGCATTTCAAAGCAGTTACTTCCCGTTTACGATAAACCAATGATCTATTACCCGCTGTCAGTACTAATGCTTGCGGGCATTCGAGATGTTCTAATTATCACGACACCAGAAGACCAAGACAGCTTTAAACGCTTACTTGCCGATGGATCTGCTTTTGGTATTAAGCTTCAATATGCGATTCAACCAAGTCCCGATGGCCTTGCGCAGGCTTTTGTTATTGGAGAATCGTTCATTGGACAAGATTCGGTTTGCTTAGTATTGGGGGACAATATTTTTTGGGGGCCCAATTTTACTCCGAAATTAAAAAGTGCGGTTGAGAATGCCAAGCAAGGGAAAGGAGCAACGGTATTTGGTTACCAAGTAAAAGATCCTGAGCGTTTTGGTGTGGTTGAGTTTGATGAGAATAGAAAGGCGATCTCTATTGAGGAGAAGCCATCTCAACCGAAAAGCCACTATGCCGTGACAGGTCTCTATTTTTATGACAACCAGGTAATTGAGTTAGCCAAGGAAGTTAAACCCTCAGATAGGGGGGAGCTAGAGATCACGACACTTAATGAAATGTATCTTAATAAAGGCAAGCTTAACGTGGAAATGCTTGGCCGAGGTTACGCTTGGCTAGATACAGGTACACATGAAAGCTTGCTTGAAGCTGCTCAATTTGTGGAAACGATAGAAAAGCGCCAAGGCTATAAAATTGCGTGCTTAGAAGAGATTGCTTATAACCAGAATTGGTTGAGCCGTACAGGAGTGGAAGAAAAGGCTAAGTTGATGAGCAAGAATGACTATGGAAAGTACTTATCAGCACTATTGAAAGATTAGTCAATGCCGAACTTAAAACAAAAAGTGACCACAGGCCTAAAGTGGAGTGCGATTGAACGCTTAACGACACAGCTAGTTCAGTTATTAGTGATGTTAATACTCGCACGTTTACTAGGTCCGAGTGCATTTGGCTTAATAGGAATGCTTGCCGTATTTATTGCAATTAGTCAGGTATTTGTTGATAGTGGCATGAGTTCTGCGCTTATTCGCAAGCTTGACAGAACCGAGCATGACTTCGCAACAGCATTCTATTTCAATATTGCTGTTTCATTATTATGTTATGCATTGCTCTATGCTTGCGCCCCCATGATCGCCACGTTTTATGAGCAACCTGAACTCAACTCACTAATGAGGTGGATTGGGTTTGTCGTGATCATTAACGCGTTCACAGTTATCCCCAAGGCGAAACTGACGATAGAAATGGATTTTAAGACGCAAGCTAAAGCGTCTGTATTATCGGTTTTGATTAGCAGCGTCGTTGGCCTCTTAATGGCGTATCATGGCTATGGGGTTTGGTCACTCGTGGCCCAGACGCTTACGTTTGCCTTCGCGAACGCCGTCCTTATAAACCTAATTTATCGTTGGCGGCCAACACTCGGTCCTTCGCTAAAATCATTTAACGAACTTTTTGGTTTTGGCTCTAAACTTCTTGTGTCTGGACTGATTGATAGTATTTATCAGAATATTTACCAGTTAATCATTGGTAAACAGTTTAACGCTGTCGATGTAGGGCATTTTACTCAGGCAAATCAATTAGCGAAAGTGCCGGCTCAAACGTTTACAGCGATTATTCAACGGGTCACCTACCCAATGCTCAGTGAAATGCAAGAGCACCCGGAAAAACTCAATGCTGCTTACTTGCTAACCTTGCGTTTAGCGGCTGCTATTATCTTTCCGTTGTTAATGGGTTTAGCGATACTGGCTGATATCTTATTGCCTATGATATTAGGTGAAGTTTGGGAGCCAGCTGCTATATTAGTGAGTATATTAGCTTTTGGTCTAATACTCTATCCAATACATGCCATTAACTTAAATTACCTCAAAGTAAAAGGGCGTTCAGACTTATTTTTAAAATTAGAGATTATTAAAAAGGTCATCACAACTTCAATATTATTCATTACAGTTCCACTAGGGGTTACTGCTATTTGTATTGGTGTTGTGGTGCAGTCTCATATATCTCTACTAATCAACACCTATTATAACGGGAAATTGGGCAAGCTCACGTTGATTTCTCAACTCAGAGGATTGCTCCCCATTTGGCTACTTAGCTTTTCTGTATGCATACTAAGTAGAATGATTGCTGAAATCGTTGCAATAAATAGTATAGTGATAACTTTATTAACACTTTTTATTGCAATTCCATTATATATTCTGAGTGTGAAAGTATTTCAAAATGATTTATATCAACATGTACTTTCGGCTCTTTTAAAGAAAAAAAACAGATAATATGACGAAAATAACGGTAACTTCTCCTCTACTTCCGCCATTAGATGAATTGACCCCTTATCTTGAAGATATTTGGTCTAGAAAATGGTTAACGAACAATGGCCATTATCATCAGGAATTAGAGAAAGCACTTTGTGAATACCTTGATGTTCCATTTATTAGCTTGTTTTCTAATGGTACGCTTGCGTTAGTAACGGCTCTGCAGGCATTGGATCTAAAAGGGGAAGTGATCACGACGCCTTACAGTTTTGTTGCAACAAGCCACGCAATCATGTTGAACAACCTAACACCAGTCTTTGTCGATATTGATCCAAATACCTTTAATATCGCCCCTGCACAAATCGAAGCGGCGATAACAGAAAATACGTGTGCGATCTTGCCTGTGCATGTTTATGGCAACCCATGTGATCATCAAGCTATTCAGAGTATTGCGGATAAGCATAACTTAAAAGTGGTATACGACGCGGCTCATGCATTTGGCGTAAGAAAGAATGAAGAGTCAGTCTTGAATTTTGGTGACATGTCGATTTTGAGTTTTCATGCTACCAAAGCCTACTCCACCATTGAGGGGGGAGCCATTGTTTGCCATACCCAAGAAATGAAAGATAAACTGGATAGGCTGAAGAACTTTGGATTTGAATCTGAGACGCAAATCTCGCTCCTAGGGACAAATGCCAAAATGAACGAGATACAAGCCGCTTTTGGTTTGGCAACGTTAAAGCACATTGATGAGGCGCTCGCCAAGCGTAAAGAGGTCGCAGAGTTTTACGAGCGACGCTTAGCGCCTATAGATGGCATCAACACATTTACAGCGGAGTCGAATGTAGAGTTAAATCACTCGTACTTCCCAATCCTCATTGATAAAGAAGTGTTGGGTGTGACTCGTGATGAATTATTTGATGCTCTCAAGGAAAATGGAATCTTAGCAAGGAAATACTTTTATCCACTCATTACAGATTTCAAAGCATATAGTAGATTTAAAAGAGAGTTCCCTTACTCAAAAGAAATTTCCAACAGCATAATATGCTTACCTATACATGCAGATTTGACAGAAGAAGAATTGAGAAAAATAGTTGACCTGATAGGAGTTTATAAATGAGTTATTTAAACAGAGAGCAGTTGCTGAGTATTGGTTTCAAAAGCATAGGTCAAAATGTCAAAATTAGTGATATGGCGAGATTTTATAACCCAGGAAAAATTTCTATAGGTAATAACGTTAGAATTGATGACTTTTGTATTGTGTCTGGAAATGTGTCTTTAGGAAATAACATACATTTAGCAGTTTACAGCTATATCACAGGTTGTGATGCTGGTGTCGTGATGGAAGATTTTTCTGGATTAGCATATGGAGTGAAAGTATTTACTGATTCTGATGATTATAGTGGAGTGAGCTTGACTAACCCAACAGTACCAGATGACTACAAACCAAAGAAAATTTCAAAACCGGTATTGATAAAGAAACATGTTATTATCGGTGCTAATTCGATTGTATTGCCAGGGGTGGTTTTAGGTGAAGGTTGTGCCATTGGTGCGTGTTCCATGGTAACAAAGAGTACAAAGGAATGGCGAATATATTCAGGTATTCCTGCTAGGGATTTAAAAGCTCGCAAGAAAGATTTACTAAAACTTGAGGCAGAATATTTAGAAGCTAAACATAATGACATTAATTAATAAGGTATTAATCAATACGCAAGAAATATATGTAAAAAGAGATGATCTATATCCAATTATTGGTGGTGGTAATAAAGGACGAAAAGCTAAATACATTTTAGAAAAGTGTATTTCAGATGGATGTAATGCAGTCGTAACTTGTGGTGGGATTCAATCCAATCATACTCGAGCAACGGCAATTCGATGCAAAGAATTGGGGTTGGAATGCACGATAGTTATTCATGCCGAGCCTAGAGAAAAATCATCAGGAAATTTGAAGCTATTAGAGCTTCTTGGTGTTCGAATAGTCTACTGTGAAATGAAAGATGTAGCTGCTGTTATGGACGCTGAAATGCTTCGCTGGTCTTCGCTAGACTACTCTCCGTTTTATATTTGGGGGGGAGGGCATTGTTATGAAGGAACGCTAGCCTATTTTGATGCAGTTAAAGAGTTAAAAGAACAGACAAATATCCAATTTGATGCAGTGTTTGTTGCTAGCGGAACCGGAGCAACACAGGCCGGACTACATTGCGGTTTCAAGCACTACTTTCCTGGCGCCCAAG
Source organism: Vibrio sp. 1288 (assembly GCF_033344475.1). Classification (NCBI taxonomy): domain Bacteria; kingdom Pseudomonadati; phylum Pseudomonadota; class Gammaproteobacteria; order Vibrionales; family Vibrionaceae; genus Vibrio; species Vibrio sp. 1288. The sequence continues at coordinate 322,187 of NZ_JAWPOX010000001.1, read as the reverse complement.
TTTATGGCATTAGTGTTGCTCGAGAAAAACAACGTGGTTATGAAGCGGTAAAAGACTCAGTTGCTGAGTTTATTGGGTATAAAAACCTTGATAGCAGTTATCTTGATGATATCAACTTTGATGATTCGGCAAACTGTGGTGGTTACGAACAAACGAATGCTGACCTGCTGAGTCTAATTAAGTCTGTCGCCACAAGTTCGGGGATCATTCTTGACCCTACCTATACAGGGAAAGCTTGGTTAGGTATGGAAAACTATATTAAAAATCAGGTTGTAAGGTCAGATGCGAAAATTTTATTTTGGCATACTGGTGGATTACTAAATTTAATGGCTTAACGAATGAATATACTGTTAACTTCCGTAGGTCGAAGAACCTATTTAGTCAATTATTTTAAAGATGCATTGAAGCCTCATAATGGCCAGGTTTTCGCTGCCAATAGCATAGAGACGTATGCTTTGAAGCAAGCGGATGGTTTTACTATAACCCCCCCAATATACTCAGAAGGTTATATCGATTATTTGGTCAACTATTGTCTTAAACACGATATTCAAGCCATTATTTCATTATTTGACGTTGACTTGCCAATATTATCTAAGCACAAGTGTGAATTCGAAAGGAATGGTATACGTGTAGTCGTCTCCAATGAGTCCGTTATTGAAATATGTAATGATAAATGGAAGACATATCAATTTTTAATAAGCCACAATATCGCGACACCTAAGACATATCTTTCGCTAAAAAACGCTCATGACGATATCGAGAATTTATCGTTTCCGCTGATTGTAAAGCCTCGCTGGGGTATGGGGTCAATTGGTATTTACAAAGCGGATGATATGGATGAGCTAAGCATTTTTTACAAAAAAGTGACGAATGAGATTAAATCATCATACCTGAAATATGAATCTGAGAGTGATATTGAGCAATCGGTTCTTATACAACAATGTATTTCTGGACCCGAGTATGGAATCGAAGTTATTAATGATCTTGATAAGAATTACGTCACGACTTTGTGTAAGCAAAAGCTTGCAATGCGCTCTGGTGAAACGGATCAAGCGATAACCTTAAACAGTGAGAAGCTTGAAGCGATAGGGAAAAGACTTTCTGAAAGTCTGGGGCATATTGCTGTACTGGATACGGACTGTTTGGAACAAGACGGCCAATATTATGTATTGGAGATGAATGCCCGTTTTGGCGGTCAATACCCATTTTCTCATTTGGCAGGGGCTGATATTCCTAAGCAAATTGTCGAATGGCTAGTTGGCAACGGTACTAAGCAAGAATTTGTTGAGATAGATAATGCAGTTGTAGTATCTAAGGACTTGACACCAGTAATATTATGATGAAAGAAGTGTTGACACCACCAAAGCCAAAAAAAGAGTCTGATATAATGTCACGTTGGTGTGACAGAGAAATAGTTATATCCATACTGTGCATTTCGTACAATCATGAGAGATTTATATCAGACACTCTAAATTCTATTCTTTCTCAAGAAACAAAATATAGGTTCGAAGTTATTATTCATGATGATCTTTCTCAAGATAATACTCGAAGCATTCTTAAAGAATATGAAAAAAATTACCCAGAAATAATAAACCTTATACTTCCAGATGAAAATCAATATAGCAAAGGCGTTAAGCCTTTTGATATTTGCAAAAAAAAGGCAAAAGGTAGGTATATAGCAATTTGTGAAGGAGATGATTTTTGGTGCGATGTCGAGAAATTGGAGAAGCAAGTTACATTTCTTGAGGAAAATTCGGAATATATTATTAGCTGTCACGATGCAATTGTTATTAATGGCGATAACAAAGTTATAAACCATTCGAAACTCCCTGATAGACACAAAAGAGATTTGTCTGAATCAGAACTTTCTAGGTGCAAGGGATACTTGTTAACATTATCATGGGTTTATCGAAACGTTGACATTCCGCAATACAATGAAATTAGTAAAGTGGTTAATGGTGATACATTTTTCTGTTCAGTGTTAGGTATGTATGGTAAGGCAAAGTTTCAAAAAGAAGTCTTACCTGCAGCATATCGAGAGCACTCATCAGGAATCTGGTCTAAAACTACTCTTGAAAATAGAAGAATTACGCTACTAAACACATATTACTGGCTATTCATTTATCACAAGAGAATTGAATCACCTTATGGCTACCATTTCTTGTTGTTAATCATAATTACATCGATTAGTTTGTTTGTTAAGGTCTATGGAACAAGGAAGCTATTAAATAGTATAATTAAAATGCTCTTTAGGAAATAGATTGTATGCAAGGGTGACTATTTTGGGATTTATGTGTTCTTAACTATAATAAAAGTTCGATTTTTATTCGCTAGTTTAAGTTGTTGAATTAAATATAAATGTTCGCATAGTATAAAATCTGAGTAATGTACATACTCGAAAATATGATAATAATTTGGTTGTTGTTATTACCCTTGTCTTGTATGTAATTTAAAAAGATACAAGTTTAAGCGCTTTTATTTTTTAGGTCATTCATGGCATGAAATATTTGATGTAAAATAAATGTCAAAATTGTTCTGTTGCTTTAACAGTTATAAATGCTGTCTAAAGTTCGATTGTAATTAAGATAATACATATGATTGTTTACATATTCTTGCTTTCATTACTATTCTTTCTAGCCCCTGACTGTAACAAAAAAACAAAATTCGTATCATCTTGTATGTTTTTTGCTGTTTCTAGTTTGATCATGGGTATGAGAGGTATTCATGTAGGCGTAGATACAGAAGAATATTACTGGCTTTACTATCTCGCAAACAATAGACCGGAGCACTATTTTGTTAACAAACTAGAGCCAGGCTTTGTGTTTATAAATAAGTTGTTTGGATTATGGTTTCATGATGCATCAATTATGTTGTTATTTATATCATTGTTTGTAATGTTTTCCTTTTCCTATTTTGTGTACAAGTATAGCCCATCGGTTATGTTAGCTTGGTTAGTTTTTATTTCTAGCGGACAGTTTTTTGCTTTTCATAATATAGCAAGACAGTCGATAGCTGTAGCAATAATATTGTTCTCTACAAAATACATTTTAAGTAGAGAGTTAGTGAAGTTTTTACTTTTTGTTCTAATGGCTAGTGCATTTCACTACTCTGCAATTGTTTTCATTCCTGCGTATTTTGTTTTTAATTTAAGATTTAATTATTCATATATACTTTTTGCGTGGATAATTTCATTTATATTTTTTATCAAAAAAGGATTGTTACTCAGTTTTATTGATCAACTTTCAAGCGTTGTCCCTAGCATATACATCAACCTTCTTCATAACGAGGTGTTGTATTCATCAAGTGGTGGTGGGATCGGTGTAAGAGGTATTTTTATACAATGTTCAATACTGCTAGTAATTATTGCATATAAAAGCATGGCAAAAAACTACGATCAAAATAAGAATAATCTTTTAATTGTAAAACTATCATTAGTGTCGCTAGTGTTGTCAAATGTACTCTACGGCTTTAGTGTAATTACGAGGGTTCTCCATTACTACACAATATTTATTCCAATAGCGATATCTATAACTATATTTCATCTGTTTAGAGGAAAAAGTCGTATAATTATGGCGCTTTCGTTTGCTGCGATTTATACAATGATATTTTTCAGGTATTTATCAACTGACACTCATCATTTGTTTCCTTATAGTTCTTTCTTAATTAATTAGAAACCTATAGAAAAATAAACGTATCAATGATAGCTATTTTTTAACGAAAAGATTTATTGAATTAAAGCGAAGTAGAGTTTATTGGTTTTGTCTAGGAGATGGCTTAAATATCATATAAAGCCGGGCATCCTTATCTTCATTTATTTTATGGGGAATGAAATAGTAATAAATTTTTTAGAAACTTCGATCTAACCTTTTTTGAAAAGCATTATAATGAGATACTAATGTATTCAGTAGTCGTAACAACTAAAGACAGACCAACTTATTTACTCCGATGTTTAGAGAGTATAGCGCACTCAACTATTCTTCCTTATGATGTTGTGGTCATTAATGATGGCGGAGAAAAGCTCGATGTATCGTCATACTCATCATTAAATATAGATCTTACAATTGTTAATCACGATGACTCCAAAGGGGCAAATTATTGCAGAAACCTTGGGGTGTCTTTATCTAAGAAAGAGATCGTTTTCTTTCTGGATGACGACGATGCCGTGAGTAGTGACTCATTTGAAAGTCGGTTGATGAAGTTTCAAGAGTCACCTAACGTTGGCCTTGTTTATACTGGCATTCAAATAGTCAAGAGTAATCAGTTAGGCTTAGTGACACGAACCGTAATGCCAAAAACTGTCGAATGCTATGAACATGATTTACTGGCGGTCGGAAACATCGTTGGTTCTACTTCGAGAGTTGGCGTTAAAAAATCATTTTTTTACCAGGTCGACGGGTTTGACGAATCTTTGGCCTGTATGCAGGATTACGACCTTTGGATACGAATGGCCTCTGTCTGTGAATTTCGTCATGATGACAAAGCAGGCGTATTATATACGATACATATTGATGGCCAGCAAATTAGCTCTAAATATGAGAGGTTTTTAATAGCCGGGGAATACTTGCTCTCTAAATACGCTTGTTTATTTAATAAACATAAGGCAACCCGTAGATTTCTTTCTCGCTTATACTTCAAAGTTGCGCTGTCATCTCAATCAAACGTTACCAAGTTTTCGTATGCTACCAAGTCATTTATATATAAACCAAATTTAAAATCACTAGTTCTTATGTTTATTCCAGCAACTTTTATGAAGAAACTATTATCTTTGGTTTAGGTTAATCAATGAAATATGTAAAGTTAAATAGGATTAAGAACGAGTATAGTCGTAATTAGAGAGATTTATGAAGAATAGTAGACACGTTTTTTCTATCGAAGAAATGCATACCTTTGCAAAACATATGATTTGTCCAAGAGAGATTAAAGGCCAGAATCTTAATAATTTGGGAAGTTTAGGTTTAACTCATTTTGAAGCTTATCCTTATTCAGAGCGACTAAAGAAAAATAACGTAAGCTCAGACCCTAGTTTACTTCTAGATGAAATGATTCGCGTTTTTAGTAAAGAAATTGATCCCTCAAAAGAAGTGGTCATTTTACTAAGCGATGGTAAAGATTCGATGTCATTAGCTATTGCTTTATCGAAGATGAAAATTAAGTGTAAAACATTAACGTTGCTTAGAAATGGAGATCACAGTCTACGTGATTTTGTTCAACAAAAAGCACTTGAACTTGGACACACACCTTATTTTGTCGACGTAGAACAAATATTTAAAGAGTATGATAAAGAAACGTTCCTAAACGCTTGCAGAGAAATGGATAACCCAGTTCTAGATCAGGGCTTTTTGTTTTTTGTTTTTGCAATTAAGATTTTTTTTAAAAATAATGAACTTGAACCTACTTCATGTCAGTTCATTGATGGTTTGGGTAATGATGAATACTTGGGTTATTTGCCTTCAAAATCACAACTTAGAGCTTTCAAATTATCAAAGCTAAAACTTTGGAAGTACGTTCCTGAAAGTATGAATTGGTTAAAGTGGTATTTAAGATCTCCTGCGGAGGCTCAGGGAGATCTATCGGCTCTTGCATGTTTTTATTCATTTAATCATGCATTAGATATTAATAAATACTTTTCACGGATACCAAGTAGGTCAACGTCTGAATTTGTAGATTTTAGAGCATTTTCTCGGGGCAACTTTCATGATCATCAGTGTATGATTGGAAAAACCAAATCTGCGGCGCACTCTTTTGGTGCGGAAATCCTTTATCCATGGACAGATCCAACTCTTGCTTCTTATTGTTTTAACCTCCCTAGTCAAGAGAAATATGATTTTGATAGGCTTGTTAATAAAATATGCCTGAGAAAACTCTTAAAGTCAGAATTAGAATGGGAGCAAGAAAAGCGAGGCATTGACTTGTTTTTTGATATTGACCTAGATGTTATTAAAAGTTGGATTGATGAGTTTGTCGATTATGATGTTTATAAAAGAATTTTAGTCTCCGGATATCTTCCAAACTCCGTTAGGAAGCGAGCTATGCTTGAGTTGCTGAACTTATGTGGATATTTGTACGTAAATGGTATGGATAAAAATAGTATTAAAAATCTTCTATTAGATTATTAGGTTCTCATGGATAAGTTAGCTGTAGCAATGTCAGTGTATAAAACTGATAAATTGTGTTTTTTACAACAGGCAGTACAAAGTATTCTTTCACAAACGTATACTAATTTTGATCTGTACATCGAAGTAGATGGCCCTGTCAGTGATGAAGTGAGAGAGTACTTGTCATTACTGCATGATGAGGTCAATGTTTTTGTTAATTTCAACGAAAAGAATTTGGGGTTAGCATTTAGGCTTAACCAGATCATTGATAAGGTTTTAAAAACTAAAGATTATAACTTTGTTGCTAGAATGGATGCTGATGATATTTCTTGCCCGACACGTTTTGATAAACAAGTAGGGTTTCTTAACTCGAATACTGATATTTCAATTGTCGGTTCGGATGTCATAGAGTTTTCTGAAGATGGATCCGTTGACTTTTATAAGAAGATGCCTAGTGAACACTACTCTTTAGTCAATAACATAGTGAAGCGTTGTCCATTTAATCATCCTTCAGTCATGTTTAGAATAGATGTGTTTGAAGAGCATAACCTCAAATATAAAGATGAATTACAAAACACTCAGGACTATTATTTGTGGATTGATGCTATAAAATCTGGCCTCAAACTTGCTAATATTAACGAGCCATTGCTTAAATTTCGGATTGATGACAAGTTTCATTCTCGACGAGGTGTTAATAAAGCAAAGAATGACTTTAACGCAAGGATTTATGCAATTAGGGAGTTGGAATTAAGGTCTATAAATAATTACTTATTTAGCTTTGTGTTGTTTACTTTGAGATTGTCACCTGTGATGGTTAAAAAATGGGTTTACTCTAAGTTTCGCTAAAACTATATAAATCTTTTCTCTCTTTAGTGGTTATTAAGAGTCTTGCTGTGATTAATAGAAATATTCAAATTCTCAGAGGAGTATCGGTTCTCCTTGTTCTCCTATTTCATTTGGATATCGAAGCTTTTAAGTTTGGATATTTGGGTGTGGATATCTTTTTTCTGATATCTGGCTTTTTGATGCCATTAATTTTGCCAAAGTATGACGCAGTAGGCTTTATTCAAGCTCGTATCAAGCGACTCCTACCAGCCATGTCTGCGGTGGTTATTACATCGCTAATATTTGGCTATGTGTTGTTACTACCAGGAGAGTATTATAATTTAGCTCTGTCATCCTTAAGTTCTTTGCTTTTTTCGAGTCAATTTTATTTTGTTTTTAATACTGGCTATTTTGATCAAGAGTCTATATACCAACCTCTTCTGCATACCTGGTCATTAGGTAATGAGTTTCTTGCTTATATCTTGGTGTTCTTAGCATTACTTGTGTTTCCAAGAGAAAAAATGAAACTATTCTCGATGATAGTTACTATTTTTTCTTTAGCATATTTGCTGTGGTCATTAACATTTTCCTCGATAAACTATTTGGATCCTATCCCTAGAATGTTTTTATTCTTTCTCTCTTTCACTGTATCTATTGAGAGAGAAAGAATTATGTGTTCAGATAAAAGGTTACTATTGGTCTCTATAGTATCTTTCCTTCTCGCTTATTACTTCTATTGGGATGATGTAGTACAGAAAATCTGGCCAAACTATGCCATTATCCTGTTGCCTTTTATAGTCATGCCTTTGATTTTGATGAAATCGGATATAACACCATTTAATGTAGTTAACTCATTGTTTCATAGGCTTGGGGATTGGAGTTACTCGATATATATTTGGCACTGGCCAATAATAGCTTTCGAACGTATTTATCTTAGAAATGCTCATATAGGAATTTTTGAGTCTATCGTTTTACTTATTACAAGTGTTTTTGTTGGAGTTTTTTCATATCATTTTCTTGAGAAGAGGCGAGCGTTTGGTAATATATGTTCAGTGTTCTCTTTCATTATAGTATTTGCTATTGTAATTACGAATGGTGCCTCATATCGCACCCCTGAATCATTATCCAACTATACATCGGTTGAGGCGATGACGGATAGTGAGTATTTCTTGTCGCAAGAAATCTATCAAGATATTAAGGTTTTCACAATCTCTCGTGGCGTCGAAGAAGGGGTTACGCTAATCGTTGGTGATAGCCATTCTCGTCATATTCTCCCAATTTATAAATCTGGTGATAAGGGCACGATATACCGAGTGTCAATGCAGCCAGATGTATTGAATGAAAGATGGAGTTCATTTCAAAGCTTAGTTGAGCACTTTGACGTTGATAAAATAATTTTTGCTTATCGTTTACATAGAAAAGACATTGGCGACGTCGAGTCTTTGATGAGCAATGTGAACGAACTTCTTCTTTCTAGTGATTATGAGATTGATTTTTTAAGGGATATCCCATCATTTGATGGTGATCCAGTTGCATGCTTGTTCTCTATCGAGTCTGATCTTATGTTTAAGGGATGTGGTTTTGATATAAGGCTGGGGCTACCAGTTGATAAAGTATTTAATCGTACGGATCCTGTTTGGAAAGAGGTTGTTCGCAAGGCAAGCCAAGAAATTAATTTGATAGATACGCATCAACTTTTGTGTGATAAAGGGCGATGTTTGACTGAGATAAACAACGAATTTATTTTACGTGACAGCAATCACTTTAACGAAAAAATGTCAAACGCCACCAATTACCAACTTTATCATATGCTTTTTGAACCTAATTAGATTGTGTAAGTTTAATGACAGAAAAGCGAATGTTATTTAAAGCGCTACTGCTTCATAAGGATAGGGGACTTTTCGACTAAGAATGCCAGTTAGTTAGGATGGCTGGCATTTTTACTTTGTGGTTTTTTCTGAATAATATCAGTGAATCGATTGATTAGTCTTTTGGTTCTATACAGGATCAGAGACGGGTAACTAGTTGTCGCACACTCTGTGAAAACGATTTTTGGTTTAGAACCTCTAGATTTTGAAATGGTTGTTTCGTTTGTAAACCAAATCATTTTCGCGTAACCAAGGCCCTTGACGTTACTTGGTTACGCGTGAGGGGAAATGCTCATGAGAGAGGGTATCGAAGTGATTCTACTGGTAGGATTAACTGGGCATAACCACTTGAGAGTTGTTAGGTCCAGTTACTTGAATTAGGACGCATTAGATCCATGCTCTTGGGCGCTTTTATTAGTTTTGCTACGCAGGAAGCTTGTGATGCGCCAAATGTAGGCAAGTAAGATTGCATAACCAAAGAAGCAAGCAATAAATAAACCGAACATCACTACTTCCGGGACGTTGGTTGTTTCTCCGTAAATACCAAAAGAGGCGAATGCTAACGCAATGGTGCATATTGCGACTAAGGTTTGTCTTGGTCCCAGCCCTAAACGCTGGAAGATATGGTGTAAGTGTTCTCGATCCGGCTTAAATGGTGAGTCTCCGCGTCGCACTCGACGGATCATGATCGCTGTCATGTCCATTAAAGGTAGAGCAATTAACCATAATGCAGTGACTGGGCGCATTATTGGTTCAGTTTGTTCCCTCTGGCTAACACCAAGCAATAACCAAATCACGGTAAAGCCAATCATCATGCTCCCCGCATCCCCCATAAAAACCTTTCGTTCTCGGCCTAAAATCCCTAAGTTCATAAAAATGTAAGGTAGCATCGCTACGATAATCACGATGCATAGGTACGCGGCTCCGTGTTGGCTATCCACTTGCAACAAATAAGCTAACGCGCCAAGGGTGACAATGGACAAGCCACCAAGCAAGCCATCAATGCCATCCACCATATTAAATGCATTGATAGCGCCAATGACTGCAAAAATGGTAATAATGGTGCCGAGCCAACCAAGAGATATCTGGCCTAAGCCGAACATATCTCCAAGGCTATGTAGCTCAATGCCTGCGACTTTCATCATCACAATAGAAAGCAGAGCTTGAACACCCATGCGGATTTTAAAACTAAGATCGACCTTATCGTCAATGGCACCGATAACAGTCAAGGTACAAATACACAACAGGTATAACCAACTGTGTTCAATCGTATCAGGTTTAAATGTTAGGTACTGTGCGAGAACTAAACAGATTGAAATGCCGCCAACTAACGGCACAGCACCATCATGAAGCTTCCTCGCATTCGGTTTATCGACCAAACCGATTTTTTTTGCAACTTTACGCATTAAGAAAAGCGTGGCAAAAGAAGAAAAGAAGATAAAACTAAGCTCTAGAAACATAAACTGCCAACAAATTAATTTTAGTTATAACGCGATGATTCTAGCCTAAATGCAACCATTCCAAAAGATCGGATTTGTAACACGGCTGTGAGTCTTTACGCTATTCTCATCATATAGTTGAAAGCTATCTTACTCAGACGGTATTTCTCGTGCTAAAGTCAGCGCCAATAGTGATGAAATAGACTGCAAGAATATTCGCTCTCGATGCGTTGAAAGTAGTAACTTATCAATGTGTGGTTATAAGATTCCTAGTCTCGCTAACGCTCGCTAGAAAGACGATGTTCAATGGTAATTTGAAACGGCAGCGTTAAAATTCCGTATCTCGCAACTACCACCAGAGCCCTTGAAAACCGATGAACTACCAACAAACTCCCTCTAGGCCCCAGAAACCTAAAACGCTATCAATCAATAACCTTATCCCCACTCTGCTCAATCAACTCCCGCTTCGCACTGTTTTCTCCATGAATCAAGTGCACGGCTTTCGGTTTGTTATGCCTAAAATACAACGCAGCAAATCCGCTCGGCCTGCATGGCCCGAGCAGCCAGACATGGTGTGTACTTGAGCATTCTCTAGAATACGCTGTTCATCAATGGATATCGCTGGGTCTCTTTGCTTAATCGCTCGCCCTAATGTCTTTTGCTTGATAGCCTGCAAACAGCACATCATTTTTTCGTCGGGTAATAGCGCTTCTAAATAGTTAACAATGCGGCCGCCCTCACACATGCCAGATGCCGCAACGACAATAGCAGGTTCATCCGTTGAGGCAAGGCGGTTCACTAACGCTTGATGTTCTCGGTATTTATCCACCGTAATGCATTGCTCAAGTGAGAGGGTGGCGTTGATGATGCAGTTTGTTTTTTGCCTCTGTGCTCTAGAGCTTTTTAAAGTGTCGATAGGTTTTGGTGACTTGCTTAGCGAGGAGAGAGTCTAAAATATAAGCTAGAGAGGAGTGCAAGTCACACTGGTGAATCAACTGTTCGATATCAAAAAGCAGTTCTTGAGTTCTCCCAACGCTGAACGTAGGAATAAGGAGCACACTATCGTCTTTAAGTGCATGATCAATAATATAGTTTAAGCGTGGAGTACGTGTAAAAACATTATCATGTTGTTTGTTCCCATAAGTGGATTTACTAAACAAATAGTCGGCTTGTTTTGGTGATTTATGATCGGGCAGTAATGGTGTATTACTAGGGCCAAGATCCCCTGAGAAGGCAATCACTTCACTATTGGGCAGTTTGAACTCCACACATGCAGAACTAAGAATATGGCTAGCAGGTTGAAAGCGCAAATAGTGCTGTTTACCTAAGGGCAGCCATTGTTGGTCGTTGCAGGGCTTGAGTTGTTCTTTGATAACATTGAGTACCTTTTGATGCTGAAGTAATTGAGCCCAAGTTGCAGTTTTAGTCCATCTTCCAACATTAACGGTACTAACTCAGCTGTTGCCTTGGTGCAATAGATAGGGCTTTTAAAGCTAGTAGCAAGCAACCAAGGCAAGCGCCCAATATGGTCAATATGCGCATGGGTCGATACTAGGGCTTTCACCTGTCTTATTGAGAACTCAATATTCAGTGAAGCATCACGCCCACCAAACTGAATATCCTTTCCTTGGAAAAGCCGACAACCAACCAAAATACTTCCGAGAGAAAGCTTTAGCATCATGGCAAGATCCCGTCTCAGTATGTTTACCACCGTGATGGATAACACTAGCAAGGTCGAAGATGATGGTTGTCATTGTGTCTCTCTGTTTAGATTTTATGCTAATGCAAATCATAATACCTTGAAAGCGACCAACGTCGTCACTTCATCAGAATACGAAGCGCCCCGTATTCGGTATTCCAAAGTATCTCTAATTACATAATGAAATGCACAAGCTTCCAACATGTTCCACCTAGGATTTAGGCCCTAACAACCCTATGACCTTTATCCCAAATTCTGATATTCTTTAGCAAAAATAAAATGAAGGATTAATCCATGAAAATCGCAGTTGCGGGGACCGGCTATGTTGGGCTTTCTAACGCTATGTTGTTAGCTCAAAATCATGAAGTGGTTGCTGTAGACATCATTGAAGAAAAAGTGGAAATGTTAAACAATAAGCAATCACCTATTGTGGATGCTGAAATTGAACACTTTCTTGCGACGAAAACACTAAATTTTGTTGCTACCTTAGATAAAGCACAAGCATACCAAGATGCTGAATATGTGGTGATTGCAACCCCTACGGATTACGACCCGCAAACCAACTATTTTAATACTTCTTCAGTTGAGGCGGTCATTAAAGATGTGATGGCAATCAACTCAGACGCGGTAATGGTAATTAAATCCACTGTGCCTGTGGGTTATACCGCGCGTATAAAAGAGGAATTGAACTGTGAGAACGTCATTTTTTCTCCAGAGTTCCTTCGTGAAGGTAAAGCGCTCTATGATAACTTGCATCCATCTCGTATTATCGTAGGTGAGCGTAGCGAGCGTGCAGAGATGTTTGCCGGTTTGCTAGTTGAAGGCGCAGTAAAAGAAGATATTCAAGTGCTCTTTACTGACTCAACAGAGGCGGAAGCCGTTAAGCTATTTTCTAACACTTACCTTGCTATGCGTGTCGCGTACTTCAACGAACTAGACTCTTATGCGGAAGCGCACGGTTTGGATGCTCGCCAGATCATTGAAGGTGTGGGGTTAGACCCTCGCATTGGCAGCCACTACAACAACCCATCATTTGGTTACGGTGGTTACTGCCTTCCTAAAGATACTAAGCAGTTGCTTGCGAACTATCAGGAAGTACCAAACAACATTATTGGTGCCATTGTGGATGCAAACCGCACTCGTAAAGATTTCATCGCAGACTCAATTATGAAGCGTCAGCCAAAAGTCGTTGGTGTGTACCGTCTTATAATGAAAGCTGGCTCAGATAATTTCCGAGCATCTTCTATTCAAGGTATTATGAAGCGCATCAAAGCGAAAGGTATTGAGGTCGTGGTATACGAACCAGTACTTCAAGAAGAAGAGTTTTTCCATTCACGTGTAATCAAAGATCTCGCTGAATTTAAGAAAGAAGCGGATGTGATAGTCTCTAACCGTATGGTAGAAGAACTCGCTGATGTTACAGATAAAGTATACACTCGAGATCTCTTTGGTAGTGATTGATAAGTTTTTAATCCTGAGGGCCAGTCGTCATTGACTGGCTTTTTCTTTCATTAGGGCTCAAGAATATGAAATATTTAGTGACTGGCGCTGCAGGTTTCATTGGCAGTGCGACGGCAGAAAAACTTAATGCAGCAGGACATGAGGTCGTCGGGATAGACAACCTTAATGACTACTACGACGTTAATTTAAAATATGCCCGATTAGAACGCATTGAAAACCCACTGTTTAAGTTTGTTAATGTAGACATTGCTGATCGTGCAGCAATGGAGCAGTTGTTCGCAGCAGAAAAATTCGATCGAGTTATTCACCTAGCTGCCCAAGCTGGTGTTCGCTACTCATTAGAGAACCCACATGCTTATGCAGATTCAAACTTAGTTGGACACTTAAACATCCTTGAGGGATGCCGTCAAAACAAAGTAAGCCATCTAGTCTATGCATCTTCGAGCTCTGTGTATGGGCTTAATGCAAAAGTTCCTTTTGCCACTTCAGATAGTGTTGACCATCCAGTATCACTTTATGCAGCAACGAAAAAGTCTAACGAGTTGATGGCTCATAGCTACTCTCACTTATACGATATTCCAACGACAGGTCTTCGTTTCTTTACTGTCTATGGCTCTTGGGGCCGACCTGATATGGCACCATTTATTTTCACGAAGAAGATTCTTGATGGTGACACTATTGATATCAACAATAATGGCGATATGTGGCGTGATTTCACCCACGTCGACGACATTGTTGAAGGTGTAGTTCGTATTGCCGACGTACTTCCAGTTCGCAATGATGACTGGACGGTTGAGGGGGGGACTCCGGCAAACAGTTCTGCGCCTTACGCGGTTTACAACATTGGTCACGGCTCTCCAATCAATCTTATGGACTTTGTTAAAGCGATTGAAGATGAGCTTGGTATCGAAGCGAAGAAAAACTTCCGTGAGATGCAACCAGGTGATGTTTATCAAACCTACGCAGAAACAGAAGATCTTTTTGCTATAACAGGTTACAAGCCACAGGTAACGGTCAAAGAGGGCGTTGCTGAGTTCGTGTCTTGGTATAAAGATTTCTACAACAAATAAATACCAAACGAGGCGAAAGCCTCGTTTTTTATGATAGCTAGGTTAATACTCAAATGATTAAAAAATGTCTATTTCCTGCAGCAGGTTATGGTACCCGCTTCCTACCTGCAACAAAATCTATGCCGAAAGAAATGATGCCGGTTGTCAACAAACCATTGATTGAATATGGTGTTGAGGAAGCGATAGAAGCGGGCATGGATGGCATGTGCATTGTCACTGGTCGTGGTAAGCACTCTTTGATGGACCACTTCGATAAAAACTATGAGTTGGAGCATCAAATTTCAGGAACAAGCAAAGAAGCACTGTTGGACGATATCCGTTCTTTGATTGATTCAGCGAGTTACACATACATCCGTCAACGTGAGATGAAAGGTCTTGGTCATGCTATCTTGACTGGTCGTGAGTTGGTGGGTGATGAGCCATTTGCTGTTGTACTAGCAGATGACCTTTGTGTGAATGAAGAGCAGGGCGTATTAGCGCAAATGGTTGAGCTTTACAAGCAGTTCCGTTGTTCTATTGTTGCGGTTCAAGAAGTTCCAGAAACTGAGACCCATAAGTATGGTGTGATTGCTGGAGAGATGATCAAAGATGACATCTTCCGAATTGATAATATGGTAGAAAAGCCAGAACCAGGCACAGCACCAAGTAACTTAGCAATTATTGGTCGCTATATCTTAACGCCAGATATTTTTGATCTTATCGAAAATACGGAACCAGGCAAAGGTGGAGAAATCCAAATTACTGACGCATTGATGCAACAAGCGCAATCTGGTTGTGTTATCGCTTACAAGTTTAAAGGTCAGCGTTTTGACTGCGGTAGCGTTGAAGGTTACATCGAGGCGACAAACTATTGCTACGAGAACCTATACAAAAAAGCGTCTAGTGCTGAGCTTGCTAAAACACCAACCGTAAAGGTTGTTGAACCTGCATAGTTGTTCAGTCTCGTTACTAACGTGCTTTAACATGGCTTTCTGACGTACAAAGCTTAGTTAAAGCACGTGGATATTCATATTCTTATGCTGTTCTAACTCATTAACAATAAGTAAGAACGAGGTTGTATCGTTCTAATGTCGGCAGATATTAGTTTAATAAACCACCTTAATCCACTCTGCTTCCAACTTCTCTCCTAACTCACTTTTTGCTTCTTTCTCTCCATGTATCAAATACACGGCTTTTGGTTGTGCTGGAATACCAATAACAAACTTCAATAAATCGCTTTGGTCTGTGTGTGCAGAGTATCCAGAGATGGTATGGATCTGTGCGTTGGCTTCGATTGGTTGGTTATCGATATCCACCGTGTGGCTGCCTGATTGGATTTCTCGCCCTAAAGTTCCTTGCGCTTGATAACCCGCAAACAACACATCATTTCTTTTGTCTGGTAAGAGTGCTTTTAAGTAATTGACGATTCTTCCTCCTTCGCACATACCGGATGCAGCGACGACAATCGCAGGCTCATCGGTGGAGGCTAGTCGATTCACTAGTGCTTGATGTTCTCGATGGCTTTCTACAGTAATGCATTGTTCAAAGGCGAGGGGATGACGATGATTGTTGAGCTTTTGCTTTGCTTCTTTTCCCCACAGTTTTTTGAAACGGCGGTAGGTCTTCGTGACTCTTTTCGCAAGCGGTGAGTCTAGGGTAATTGGCAAAGAAGACGACAAGTCGCGTTGGTGAATCAGTTGCTCAATATCGAATAACAGTTCCTGTGTACGTCCTACGCTGAAAGCTGGGATCAGAATAACACCACCGTCTTGCAGTGCGTGATCGATAATGGCGTTCAAGCGCTCAGTTCGAGTGGCAATGTCTTCATGTTCTTTGTTGCCGTATGTGGACTCTATGAACAGATAGTCGGCACGCTTTGGAGGTTTTGGATCGGGTAAGAGCGGGGTATTGGACGGACCTAGATCACCGGAAAACACGATGATTTCATGATTGGGGAGTTTGAATTCTACGTAAGCGGAACCAAGAATGTGCCCTCCATGTTGGATGTGCAGAGGGATAAGGTTTCTAATGTCACATACGTTTTTTAGAGTGACAGAATTCACAGGGTAGTTCTCAGGCAAACAAAAAGGGATGCATGATGCACCCCTTTGTTATTTTTACTGAGAGTAAAAACGAGATTACGCTTTTGCTTTAGCCGCTGCTTTAGCGATTGCTGCGAAACTTTTCGCGTCTAGAGAAGCACCGCCAACGAGAGCGCCGTCGATGTCTGGTTGTGAGAAGTAAGCTTCAGCGTTTTCTGGCTTAACAGAACCACCGTATTGGATGATTACTTGTGCTGCAACTGCTTCGTCTTTCGCTGCGATTAGTGCGCGGATAGAAGCGTGGATGCGTTGTGCATCTTCAGCTGTTGCTGCTTTACCAGTACCGATAGCCCAGATTGGTTCGTAAGCGATGATTGCGCCGTTTAGAGCTTCAACACCGTAAGTGTCGATAACTGCGTTGATTTGGCGTGCGCATACAGCTTCAGTTTCGCCAGCTTCGTTTTGAGCTTCAGATTCACCGATACAGAAAACAGGAGTTAGACCGTTTTCTTTTAGGAAGTTGAATTTCTTAGCGATGAACTCGTCAGATTCGTTGTGGTATTCACGACGCTCTGAGTGACCGATGATGATGTGAGAAGCACCGAAGTCTTTCAGCATTTCTGGAGACATGTCGCCAGTGAAAGCACCGCTGTTATTTAGGTCAGTGTTTTGAGCACCTAGGATGATCTTGTTACCGCCCTCAATAATTAGACGCTCAGCCAGATCTAGGTAAAGTGCAGGTGGAGCTACTGCTACGTCAACACCTTCAACGCCTTCAAGCTCAGCGTTAAGACCAGTTAGCAGCTCAGTTACCATTGCTTTGCTGCCGTTTAGTTTCCAGTTACCCATCACTACAGGACGACGCATAGGAATATCTCCCTTATTTTTAATGTAAATAGTCTATTAATGTAAAAAATCTACGTAGCAATATAACAGAATAATAGGAACAGATCATGATTGGTATCATGTCTTATGTGGCTTTCTTTCTCCGTCTGGAGTCGAAGTTGTTCTGTTATTTTTATCAAAAGCAATCGATTGGTGATCGCGTAGACAGAATGATAGTTCATTCCTCGGAAATTACTGGCTAGATTGGTATTACTACGCACTGAATTTATTATGTTGTAGAAAGGAATCAAAATGCCAAACTTAGTTTTAGAGTATTCGAACTCAGTGGAAGAGCGAGTCAATGTACAAGGTTTGCTGGAAGACTTACATAAAGCTGCGTTAGATAGTGGCCTTTTTGAACTCGCGTCTGTGAAATCTAGAACGCTCCGGTGCCACAATTGGTTAATAGGAGAGGAGGGTGATAGCCTCGACTTTATCCATATCAACTTTGATTTGTTATCTGGTCGCTCCCAAGAACAAAAGCGAGAACTGTCACGAGCCTTGATGGCGACTCTTCAAGAGCAAGCTAGTCACGTGCACAGTTTAACGGTCAATATCCGAGACATGGATATAGATAGCTTCCAAAAGGTAGTGAACTAGGTGGTGCTGGATTGCTCGAGAACAGCGAGGGGTTATTGTTACGAATTCTCAGCCTGGCTCTGCTTGTTATAAGGACGTTGTGGGCACCCAAGTTATCGGTGTCCTTTCCAAACTATATCGACTCGGCTAATCTATAACCTTTCTACTTTGGGGTAAATTTGATGTCGACTAAAGAGTTACTGTTTTCTTTTCAAGGACGTATAGACCGTAAAACCTACTGGATTTGGAACGTAATTTACTATGTGTCCATTCTAGGCTTTGGTGCCGGTATCAGCCTACTGCTTCCTACTCTCTCTTATGTGCTTCTTCCTATTTTCTTGGTGGTCCTGTTGATCCCTGATTTGGCGATCACCACCAAGCGTTGGCATGACCGCAACAAATCGATCTATTGGCTAGCACTGAATATTCCGTTGATTATAGGACGAATTGCCACGCCAATGACTAGCCCTGCCGCGCAAGAGCCGTCGACCCCACAGATGTTCGTCGCTTCCATTTCTCTGATTTGTGGTTTATGGATTCTAATTGAATGTGGTTTCTTAAAGGGGACATCAGGACCAAACCAATATGGCCCTGAGCCGGAATAAGTATAGCTCTATGTTTTGGAATAAGACTCTAGGGTTCTAGAGTCTTATTCCTGCCTTTTAGTAAAAATCATCCCTATCTTTAAACGTATTTAAGCTAATCACATCCGCTTTTTGAGTCGGTGCCGCTTCCCCTTGTAGCGCTGCTTTGAACTTTACGACCTGTTTTTGCAACTCGTTCATCAATACCACATTGGTGTGATGAGGGTTTTTACACGTGCTAATGACTCTATCAATGTGGCTTTGTTGAGCCCACAATCTTTCTTTCATATTTTCTGATGCGCTCTCGATCATCTCTTTCGCCATCTCATGACGAAATTGCTCAAAAGCTTCTGGGTCTCGCTCTGCCATTCGAACCATTTCATCGAATGGAGGAAGCGTTTGTGATGGGATATGACGTAGATTAGACATCGATGCTCTCCAAATCCTTATGGAAATTGCCTTTAGTTACTAAAAGCCTATACCACTAGAAAGAGGAGAGAGGATGAATTCTTCAGCCGTCTCACTTATAAGAGTAGCTTTCAAGCTTGAGATTGAATAAGTGCGGCATGTCGATGTTTGGTTGTGGTGGTTACTGCAGTTGTTGGATGCGGTAAACGCAGCGTCTTTGGCCACTAATGATGTGTTCGGTACGCTCTACTTTGGTGTCACGTCCAAGTAAAGACTGAAAGACACTTAATTCTGATTGGCACAAGCTTGGGCAGCGAGTTGCGGCTTTACAAATCGGACAGTGATTTTCGATCAAGATGAATCCGTTCTCATCTTTCTCGAGCTCTGCCATATAGCCTTCTTGCTCTCTTAATGTGACGAGTGTTTCTAGTTTGCTTTGCAGAGAGTCGCATTGCTTAAGATGCTGACGATAACTTTGTAACGTGAGTTTTTCCCTTTCTGATGTGACTTTTTCCAGTCCATCTTTGCCAAAGATATGTTCGACAGCTTCTATAAACTGAATGGTCAACTCACCGTGACGGTCAGCAAATTGCTCATGACCTTTTTGAGTGAGAGACCAATGACGAGCAGGGCGACCAACTTTTACTTTTACGTCATGGATAGAAAGAATGCCATCATCTTCTAAACCTTGCAGGTGCTGACGAGCCCCCATGGTTGTCATACCTAGCTCAGAGGAGAGTTGTTTTGCAGTGACGGAACCATCACGCTTAACGATTTGCAATATCCTATCTACGGTCTTCATATACCCACCATTTATACGTCAGTAGATATTATGCGCGATAGGGTTAGTAAAGAAAAGTGTTGACTTAATTTGAGTGTGGCTTTGTAGGTGCTATCTTTATGCGAACCAATATATACACTCTGAACAGTGAGAAACGAGTGTGATTCAGAATCTATTGTCCGGTTGTGCGAAAAGAAAGGCTCACACTCAGATTGAGCGAGAGCCTCGAGAAATGCTTAAAGAATAATATCACGCACTTCTGGATCTTTACGATCTAGGTAGTGAGTCGACTTAATGCGACGAATAGTTCGGCATCGACCACGCACGAGCAGCGTTTCTGTGGTTGCAATATTGCCTTGGCGAGAGATGCCTTCTAGCAAGTCACCTTTAGTAATGCCTGTTGCTGAAAATACCACATTGTCGCTACGAGCCATGTCTTCCATTTTGAGGACAACATTCGCTTTTACGCCCATTTCATCGCAGCGTTTTAGTTCATCTGCACCGTAAATGCGGTTTTCTTCAGTATCGCCTTTTACTTCGTGACGAGGAAGCAGACGACCATGCATGTCACCATCTAGCGCTCGAATTACCGCTGCTGATACTACCCCTTCTGGCGCGCCGCCAATACAGTACATCATGTCCACTTCACTGTCTGGCATACAAGTCAGAATAGAGGCAGCCACGTCTCCATCAGGCACCGCAAAGACACGTACACCCATTGCTTGCATTGCTGCAATAATGTCATCGTGGCGAGGTTTCGCAAGGGTAATAACGACTAGGGTATCAAGTGGCTTGTTCAGGGCTTTTGCTACGTTCTCTAGGTTTTCTTTTAACGGCTTCTCTAAGTCAATTACGCCTTTTGCGCCAGGGCCAACAACCAGTTTTTCCATGTACATATCTGGCGCTTTAAGAAAGCTGCCTTTCTCACCTGCGGCAAGTACGGCTAGTGCGTTCGATTGTCCCATTGCCGTCATACGCGTCCCTTCAATCGGGTCGACTGCAATATCCACTTCATCACCACCAATACCAACTTGCTCACCAATGTACAGCATTGGCGCATCATCGATTTCACCTTCACCAATGACAATTTCACCACTGATATCTGTTTTATTCAGTAGCGTGCGCATAACTTCAACAGCTGCGCCATCGGCTGCGTTTTTATCGCCACGGCCAAGCCATTTGTAACCAGCCAGAGCTGCACCTTCAGTCACACGGGAAAATGCCATTGCTAAATCGCGTTTCATGATGTCTCCAAGTAAGCAAGAGGGAAGAAGAATTTGCGCGGCGATTCTATCACAAGGTCGGGTAAACGTTTGCCTTTTTGCGAGGCTTTTACTTTATCTAACTTGAATTTGATCAATACTTAGGGCGACTTTCAGCGTAGCGGGACGCAAAATCCTTGCTCAAAAATGCTTCGGCGACAAGAAAAGTCAGCGTTTAGTGAGATTGCGCTGATTTTTTGACCGAATGATGCAAAATATCGAATATAGTGAGTGTTTCTCATCGCGACGCTGAGTAGAATGAACCTTATATAGGTTAGGTGTGCATCAATCTCGCACATCGTCCCAACGGAATAACATAGGTAGGCCAAGATGTCTTTTGAAGTACTAGAACAACTAGAATCTAAAATTCAAACTGCAGTTGACACAATCACTCTTCTTCAGATGGAAGTCGAAGAGCTGAAAGAAGATAAAGCTAAACTTGCGGAAGAAGCTAACGAGCTTCGCTCTCAACGTGAAGAGCTAGAGCAAAAAGCACAACAAGCACAGCAAGAGCACGCACAATGGCAAGAGCGCATTCGTGCACTACTTGGCAAAATGGACGAAGTGGAATAATTCGGCTTTTTCATTCCAAATTAAAAACACCCGCGTTAAGCGGGTGTTTGTGTTTTAGGGAAGTAGAAAATGTTGAGACAAGGCTAGGCGCTAAGAGCCAAGAGAAGGCCCTATAACCTAGGCGCCTAAGACTCGTTATGCTTCTTCATCCAACTCTAAATCAATATTCAATGGTTCTGGCGACAGGATAATTCCGGTGCTATCAGCATAAATGTAATCTTCTGGAAGGAAGCTAACGCCGCCAAAGTTGACTGGTACATCCAATTCGCCAATACCCTGACTGGTCGCTCCAACAGGAATAGAAGCGAGGGCTTGAATGCCTAAGTTCATATCTTCAAGTTCATCTACTTCACGAACACAGCCGTAAACGACAATGCCTTCCCACTCGTTTTCTTCCGCAATGGTTGCGATTTCTGCATCGATAAGGGCTTTACGTAGGGAACCGCCACCGTCAATTAACAAAACGCGACCAAGTCCATCTTGCTCTAATGTCTCGCGGATCAACGAATTATCTTCAAAACACTTGATGGTGGTGATTTGCCCGGCAAATGAAGCGCGACCGCCAAAGTTACTGAACATTGGTTCAACCACATCTACCTGATCGAGGTAGATATCACAGAGTGCTGAGGTATTGTATTCCATAGCGTACCTTTCTAAACAGAAATTGGTTGTCTTTGAGTATATCTAGGCATTAAGTCAATGCAATGACAATCCTTTTTTAACTTACTAGAGTTTGAGCTACCACAATTGTTGCAAACAAAACGTTGGTGACTAGAGAGCATTTCACGATGACTGGCATCATTGGTGCTATTTGAGCAGGCTTTTGTGTATGCCA
Organism: Vibrio sp. 1288; assembly: GCF_033344475.1. Lineage (NCBI taxonomy): Bacteria > Pseudomonadati > Pseudomonadota > Gammaproteobacteria > Vibrionales > Vibrionaceae > Vibrio > Vibrio sp. 1288. Next base: position 299,802 of record NZ_JAWPOX010000001.1, on the reverse strand, counting down.
AACCGCTTTACCATGATCGGCCACGAAATAAATACTAAGTAAGAATGGCAAGCTAATCCAAACGGGTTTGTCTTGAATTAACAAGTAAGCCGCAAAGGCAAGGATAGCTCCGCCAAGTAAAATAAAGTGGTACTGTTTGGCTTTACGTTGACCTAAGCGTACCGCCACCGTACGTTTACCACACTCTCGGTCGTTCTCTATATCACGCATATTGTTGATATTGAGGACTGCAACAGCGAGTAAACCGCAGCCTAAAGCAGGTAAGAATAGCGTGGTGTCTACGTGACCGGTATGCAAGAAGTAGGTACCGGATACGCCGAGTAAACCAAAAAACAAGAACACTGATATATCGCCAAGCCCCACGTAACCGTATGGTTTGCTACCCATGGTATAAGCAATGGCTGCGAGAATGGCCAAAATTCCCAGCCCGATAAAAGTGACAATGCTTTCCAGTGAACTTAGTGAATAGAAAACTAACACCAAGCCTGAAATGGCGGTCAGAACGATGTTAAAGATAATCGCTTGTTTCATCTGTTTAGCACTTACCGCGCCAGACTGCATCGCTCGTAATGGACCGAGGCGTTTGTCGTTATCTGTGCCTTGAACGGCATCGCCATAGTCGTTTGCCAGGTTGGACAGAATTTGCAGCAATGTCGCGGTTACGAAAGCCATGATGGCAATCGTCAATGAGAAATGACCCGCCGAGTACGCGAGCACGCTACCTGTTAAGATAGAGACCAATGCCAGAGGTAATGTTTTTGGACGAGCGGCTTCAAGCCAGATCTGTAGAGATTGTTTCATGGAAATTTCGTGCTAGTAACCAATGTGCCCAGTATAAGCACAAAGAGGCAGATACGCTATTGACCTAAAACAACTCAGCTAGAAGTCAAAGGGTTATTCAGAATCTATCGTCCGATTGTGCGGTGGTGAAGGGGAGTGGGAAAGAATAGGCGTCTGCTGTTACCAGATTCTTAGTCTCGCTTGAGCTCGCTAGAATGACCAGGTCTTTTGATTTAGATGTTGTCAAAGTCACCGTCATTCTGAACAGCCAGGAACGAGGTGATTCAGAATCTATCGTCCCAATAGTGCCGTGGTTAAGGTGAGTTGGAAAGAAAGGCGTTTGCTGTTAGCTGATTCTTAGTCTCGCTTAAGCTCGCTAGAATGACGAGATCTTTTTGATCTAGATGTTGTCTAAGTCACCGTCATTCTGAACAGCGAGGAACGAGTGTGATTCAGAATCTATCATCCGATTGTGAAGTGTTACGGTGAGAGAGAAAGAATAGGCGTCTGCTGTTACTAGATTCTTAGTCTCGCTTGAGCTCACTAGAATGACGAGATCTTTTTGATTTAGATGTTGTCAAAGTCACCGTCATTCTGAACAGCGAGGAACGAGGTGATTCAGAATCGATCATCCGATTGTGCAGTGGTGAGGGTGAGTTGGAAAGAAAGGCGTTTGCTGTTAGCAGATTCTTAGTCTCGCTTAAGCTCGCTAGAATGACGAGATCTTTTTGATCTAGATGTTGTCTAAGTCACCGTCATTCTGAACAGCGAGGAACGAGTGTGATTCAGAATCGATCATCCGATTGTGAAGTGTTACGGTGAGAGAGAAAGAATAGGCGTTTGCTGTTAGCAGATTCTTAGTCTCGCTTAAGCTCGCTAGAATGATGAGATCTTTTTGATTTAGGTGTTGTCACAGTAACCGTCATTCTGAACAGCGAGGAACGAGTGTGATTCAGAATCTATCGTCCGATTGTGCGGTGATTAAGGTGAGCGAGGAAGAGTAGGCGTCTGTTGTTAGCAGATTCTTAGTCTCGCTTGAGCTCGCTAGAATGACGAGAGCTTTTGATTTAGATGTTGTCAAAGCATTCTCAACAAAAAGCCCAGAAACAAGGTTCTGGGCTTTGGTGGGATAGATTGCGGTTAAAGAATAAAGCGGCTTAGATCTTCATCTTCAATCGTGTCGCCTAGGCGCTCTTTCACATAAGCGGAATCAATAACGAATTTAGCGCCAGATTGCTCCGCTGCGTCGTAAGAGATTTCATCCATCAAGCGTTCCATTACGGTGTGTAAGCGACGAGCACCGATGTTTTCTGTGCTTTCGTTGACCGTCCATGCCGCTTCCGCGATTTGCGTGATGCCGTCTTCTGTGAATTCGATGTCCACATCTTCCGTTTTCATCAACGCAACGTACTGCTCTGTTAGAGAGGCTTTTGGTTCTGTCAGAATGCGTTTGAAGTCGTTACTGCTTAGTGCTTCTAGCTCAACACGAATTGGTAGACGACCTTGCAATTCTGGGATCAAGTCAGATGGTTTTGCCACTTGGAATGCACCAGATGCAACAAACAGAATGTGGTCTGTTTTTACCATGCCGTGCTTAGTTGATACCGTGCTGCCTTCAATCAATGGAAGTAGGTCGCGCTGAACACCTTCGCGTGAAACGTCTGGGCCTGAGCTTTCGCCGCGTTTACAGATTTTGTCGATCTCATCGATAAATACGATGCCGTTGTTTTCAACGTTGAAAATCGCTGCTTCTTTCAGCTCTTCTTGGTTAACCAGTTTTGCCGCTTCTTCTTCCGCTAACGCTTTCATTGCGTCTTTGATTTTCAGCTTACGTTTTTTCTTAGTGTCGCCAGCGAGGTTTTGGAACATGCCTTGCAGCTGGTTAGTCATCTCTTCCATACCAGGAGGCGCCATGATCTCTACGCCCATTTGTGGTGCGGCTACGTCGAGTTCAATTTCTTTATCGTCTAGTTGGCCCTCACGCAGTTTCTTACGGAAGATCTGGCGAGTGTTAGAAGACTCTTCCGTTTGCTCTGCTTGACCCCAGCTATCACGTGCCGGTGGCAGTAGCGCATCAAGAATACGTTCTTCCGCTTGCTCTTCTGCGCGGAACTTCACTTTTTCCATCGCTTGTTGATGCGTCATTTTTACCGCGACATCTGTTAGATCACGGATGATGGTTTCAACTTCTTTACCAACGTAACCCACTTCGGTGAATTTTGTCGCTTCAACTTTGATGAAAGGGGCATTTGCCAGTTTTGCGAGGCGTCGTGCGATTTCGGTCTTACCAACACCAGTAGGACCAATCATCAAGATGTTTTTGGGCGTCACTTCGGCACGCAAGTTTTCTTCAAGCTGCATGCGGCGCCAGCGGTTGCGAAGTGCAATCGCAACCGAACGCTTGGCTTTTTCTTGACCGATAATGTGGCGGTTCAATTCATGAACGATTTCGCGAGGCGTCATTTCAGACATATTCTTTCCTTACTTCGTTACGATTACGCGGTTGGTTTTTCAGGCTCTACTGTTGAGTCTAGCTCTTCTACCGTGTGGTGATGGTTAGTGAAGACACAAATATCACCCGCGATATTAAGAGCTTTTTCCGCGATCTCACGAGCATCTAGATCTGTGTTTTCTAGTAGGGCGGTTGCGGCTGCTTGTGCGTAAGCACCACCAGAGCCAATCGCAATCAGGTCGTGTTCTGGCTGTACGACATCACCATTACCGGTAATGATTAACGATGCGGTTTCGTCGGCAACGGCAAGTAAGGCTTCGAGCTTGCGCAGAGCACGATCGCTACGCCAGTCTTTGGCTAGCTCAACTGCTGCTTTGGTTAGGTGACCTTGGTGCATTTGCAGTTTGCTTTCGAAGCGCTCAAAAAGGGTGAAGGCATCCGCAGTACCGCCTGCAAAGCCCGCTAGTACTTGGTTGTTGTATAGGCGGCGAACTTTGCGCGCATTACCTTTCATTACGGTATTGCCTAGAGATACTTGGCCATCACCCGCGATGACGACTTTATTATTTCGACGTACAGATACAATGGTAGTCACAGTCGACCTCTTGATTATTTCTCTTTGGATTTAATTCAGTATATGGGGGAGGAGAAATGGGGATTCAAGGGGCAAAAAGAAAGGCCCTAGGATCTTAGCTCCTAGGGCCTGAGTTTAAAGATTTTCTTTCCAAATCGCGCACGGCTCGATTTTCGCGCGTTGCAGTTTATGACGGTCACGTTCTGCATCACGTTTGAACTTATACGGACCTAGTACCACGCGATACCATGAACTGCCTTCTTTCTTACGAATCTTGCTCGACATCCCTTGGAATGCGATTGCAAGCTTGCGCTCTTCTGCTTGTGCCTGGGTTTTGTACGCGCCACACTGCATGATGTAAGGAATTTTAGAAACTTCAATTTCTTTGGCCACAACTTCAACTTCACGTTTCGGTAGTGACTCAACATATTCCCATTTTTCTTCTGGTGGTGGCGGCAAATCTTTTTTCGGTTTTGGTTTACTTACAGTGGTTGTTGGCTGTTTCACTACAGGCTGTTTAGGTTCTGGATCGCTACTCAAAAGGTAAAGACCATAGCCAAAACTACCCACTAGCAAGATAGCGAGCAGACCACTACGCCAAGGCTTTTTTCTTATCGGCGGCTGTTTTTTTGTCGACTTTTTTGGGGCGCCTCGCCCCCGTCTTACATAATCTCTATTTGCCACGGTTATTTCTGGTCATCAAGGATTCTTGCAAATATGTTAATCCAGAACGAGTTGAGAAAACACCCTATTGATAGAATCTTGATAGCTAAAGCGCGACAACGCCCGAGTATAGGGGTGTGTTTCAGTTCTCGCTTATATTTATTCAGGGATACACAAAAAGCAGGAGGGTAAATAAAAAGCGGCGCCTTAGCACCGCTTTAGGGATGAATACTAATCTTTAGGTTAAGGGCGCTGTGGTGGCGCTGCACTTCCGCGAATGACGAGATTAGTTTCAAGCAGACGCGAGCCTGAATGCACGTCGTGGCCTTTTAACATCTCGAGCATCATTAGCATTGCTTGTCGACCAATCTCATAGCGAGGCTGAGAGATAGTGGTCAACGGTGGATCGCAGTACTGAGCGAAGTTAATGTCATCAAAGCCCACAACAGAGAGATCTTGCGGGACTCGTAAGCCAAGCTTTTTCGCTTCTTGAATTGCGCCGATGGCCATTGTGTCACAGTGACAGAAAATAGCCGTTGGTGGCTCTGGCAATTCGAGCAGTTTACGAACGGCTTTTGCTCCGCCATCAAAAGAGAATTCAGTAATGACACTATATTGTGGATCTTTATTGATGCCGGCACGGCGCAGGGCTTGTTGGTAGCCTTGTTGGCGGAACTGACACAATATTGCTGTATCTGGTCCAGAGATTTGAGCAATGCTTTTATGACCTAATTGGGTCAGGTAATTCACCGCTTCAAATGCTGAGGTCAGGTTGTCAATATGTACTGTCGGAAGCTCGAGTTCAGGCGCAAATTCACACGCCATTACCATCGGAGGTAAGTTCTTTTGTTCTGGCTTACTGACATCGAATGGTAGATCTGTACCAAGCAGTAGCATTCCATCTGCCTGCTTAGTAAATACGAGATTAACGAAAGAGCTTTCGCGTTTCTTCTGTTGTCCGCTATCGCCCAGAAGGACTAGATAGCCATGTTCCATGGCTGCATCTTCAATACCGCGAATAATTTCAGAAAAATAAGGATCACAGATGTCGGGAACGATAGTAACAATGGTTTTTGATTCGTTTCTACGTAAGTTACGCGCTAATGAGTTTGGAGAATAACCCGCTTCAAGTACGGCATCTTCTACTCTCTTTCTTGTAGAAGAAGAGACCTTCTCTGGATTCATTAAGGCTCGAGATACCGTAGCCGTAGACACTCCCGCAAGCTGGGCAACATCCTTCATTGTCGCCATAGTTTTTAACCTCTCATTTATTTTTTGCCAAGGTGACGTTATTCCGGTTTGAAATCAGAGTAATCAACCGAGTTAGAGCTGTGTTTGCTCTTCGCTCAGTTCGTGTTAACGAGTGGGAAAATGGATTCTTCACCGCGATACCAATTTATGGGAATAGTCATTGTTTTAATTTAAGCCTGTGCAAACAAGTCACTTTAGACTTTTCTAATTTGGATAGTCTATTCATTTCTAAAGTGAAAGTTACGGTCTGTTTAACAAAAACTGTAATCTTGGTGTGATTCTGGTCACATTAAATGGTAATTCATTACATAGTTAAACGTTTGCTAGCTGAGATCTTGTGGTTCTATGTCTAAATTCCAGCGTACTTTCTTAGCATTTGGCAACAACTCAATAGCAGGTTTGGCACTGGTTAATAACTTTTGCATCAATGAACGATGCTGAGTTTGCAGTAATAGTTGCCAACGGTATTTACCAGCCCGCTTGGCCAAAGGTGAAGGAGTAGGGCCTAACACCATGCAGGAATCATCGAACAGAGGGTGTGACTCTAACGTAAAGCGAACCTGACGCAGGAAGTCTTCAACTACCTCACTTTGGTTCGCCTCTGCTTTAAACAGAGTCAAGAAACTATAAGGCGGAAGCTGAGCCAGTTTGCGTTCTTCCAGAGCCGTCATAGCAAAGTGGCGATAGTCTTTTTGAAGCAGGGCCTGCAGCAAGCTGTGCTCAGGATGGTGGGTTTGTAGGATAACCTCGCCAGGTTTACTTGCGCGGCCGGCACGACCTGCGACCTGAATAAACAACTGCGCTAGTCGCTCGGAAGCGCGGAAGTCACTACTATAAAGAGAGCCATCAACATCCAAAAGAGCAACGAGCGTTACATTTGGAAAATGGTGCCCCTTAGCCAGCATTTGGGTGCCAATCAGAATTTGATGTTCACCTTTACGAATCGATTCAAGGGCATCTTCCAAACTACCTTTGCGACGTGTGCTGTCTCTGTCGATGCGAATGGCGTTGTATTCTGGAAATAACTGAGCCAATTGTTGTTCGAGTTGTTCCGTTCCTACGCCGACGGTAACCAATTGGGTTGAACCACACCCCTGACATTGATGAATCACCGGTTGTTGTGAGCCGCAGTGATGGCAGCGTATTTCGTTGCTGTAATGGTGGAACGTATAGTACGCATCACAGCGTTTACATTCTGCAATCCAACCGCATTCATGGCACATCAAAGCGGGCGAAAAGCCTCGACGGTTAAGAAACAACATTACTTGATTGCCCGCTTTTAAATGCTTGCGCATTTCGGCAATCAGTTGGGCAGATAAGCCACTTTCTAAATACTGACCTTTTACATCTAACACTTTATTGGTGGTTGGTACGGCAGAGCCAGCTCGTTGGGTTAGTGTTAAATGGTGATATTTACCAGACAGCGCATTATGCAAAGTTTCTAATGCTGGCGTCGCTGAGCCGAGGATAATCGGTACTTGCTCTTTATGGGCGCGCATTACAGCAACATCGCGTGCATGATAACGCAAGCTATCTTGTTGTTTGTAAGAGGTGTCATGCTCCTCGTCCACAATGATAATCCCGAGATCAGCAAAAGGCGCGAGTAGGGCAGAGCGTGTGCCGATAATGATTCCGGCCGCTTTGTCGCGTGCAGAAAGCCACGCATTCAGACGCTCCGTCTCGTTTAACCCGGAGTGGATGACGTCAACTGGCACATTAAAACGGTGTTTAAAGCGGTTGATGGTTTGGGGCGTTAAGCCAATCTCTGGTACTAAAACCAAGGCTTGTTTCCCTTGCTCTAAAACTGGCTTGATAAGGTTTAAGTAAACTTCGGTTTTACCAGAGCCAGTTACTCCCTCTAATAAATAGCAAGCAAAGCCTGTTTGGCTATTTACACTCGCAATAGCCAGCGCTTGTTCGTGGTTGAGCTTTGGCTTTTCGACGTCGCATTCAACGTGCTGTCCCCACTGGGTGATTACAGGCTTCTTCTCGATACGTTCAATCCAGCCTTTCTCTTCTAAAGACTTTAGTACTGTTGAGGCTATCTCTTGGTCGACAAATTCCTGGTGAGGCAAAGCGCCGTTAACCAACATTTGCAAGACCTTCTGTTGTTTGACCGATCGACGATCAAGCCCTTGCATCAGCTTGTCTTTACCGGATTCGGTAATTTGCCACTCTTGTAGCGTCGCAAAATCTGCAGGCTTTCCTTTACGTAGAGCTGCTGGCATCGCATTGTGTAGCGTATCTCCAAGTGGGTATTGGTAGAACTGGCTGCACCAAGTCAGCAACGAATAAAGCTTTTCAGACCATATCGGCTGAGAATCAAGAACTGCTTTGATTGGCTTGAGTTGATCTTTGGGAAAGTCCGAGTGATTAACCATCGCGGTGACGATGCCAACTAACGTTTGGCGTCCAAAAGGTACGGAAACGCGTCCACCAATGATCGGAAACAGGTGCCCCGGAATGGCGTAATCAAATTGTTTGTCGAGCGGAACGGGTAATGCCACTCTAGCAATGGTTGGACGCATAAATTCTTAGCTATTAAAAAAGAGGGAAAGGAAATGAGAGTCTATTAAAATCGGTATGGAAATTCGAGTAAAGCAATGCGATTCAGCGTGAATCGTGCCTCTATGATTAGTCTGGCTAAAAAAGTGGCGAAAAAGTTGCCAAATGTGTTGATCCGAGCAATATGATTCTTTACTATATCGCGCCTTGAGATATGGCTTCGGCAATTAGTTGATGCGGTATCCCATTTTATTATTAATTGCGTGTGGTGTGCGGCTTAGATTCGTATAGCGACACGGCCTACTATTGAGGTTATCCCATGAAAGCTGGTATCCACCCAGAATACAAAGCAGTAAAAGCGACTTGTTCTTGCGGCAACTCTTTTGAGTTCAACTCTACTCTAGGTAAAGAGTCTATCCACCTAGACGTATGTGACAAGTGTCACCCATTCTACACTGGTAAGCAACGTATCGTTGATACAGGCGGCCGTGTTGATCGCTTCAACAAGCGTTTCGGTGCACTATCAAGCGGTAAGAAATAATAGCAGCCGCTATTACGATTACAGTTTAGAAAAGGACGCTTCGGCGTCCTTTTTGTTTAATGGCTACCAAGCGAAGAGGGATGTATAGGGTTTGGAATATTCCCGATTATTTTTCACTCAGCGCTTGCAACCTAAAGTGTGTTCTGTATAATGCAGCGCACTGGTTAAGCCAGTTGTGAACCAATGAGCAGTGAGGAGCGAGCAAATCTAAGGATTTGCGAGGTAATGTATACTCAGCTTATGTTCGCGGTTAATACAATTAGCTATCTTTTCTTCGGAAAAACTATCCTCAAAGGTGACTTTGGCATATAGGGATAGTTAATCGAAAATTAACTGACAATGCGTCCTAATCTTGGATGCTACGGTTTCACATAAATCAATCGGCATTCTCTCGTCTTGACGAGTTTGAGTGGCGATATTGTTTGTGTAATTTATTAAATTTGGAGCTCTGTCTCATGCAGAACCAACGTATCCGTATCCGCCTAAAAGCTTTCGATTACAAACTAATCGATGCTTCTACAGCGGAAATCGTTGAAACAGCTAAGCGCACTGGCGCACAGGTTCGTGGTCCAATCCCACTGCCAACTCGTAAAGAGCGTTTCACAGTTCTTATCTCTCCACACGTTAACAAGAAAGCACGTGACCAGTACGAAATCCGTACTCACAAGCGTCTAATCGACATCGTTGAGCCAACAGACAAGACTGTTGATGCTCTAATGCGTCTAGACCTTGCTGCGGGCGTTGACGTTCAAATTAGCCTAGGTTAAGGGAGATTAGAAGTATGATTGGTCTAATCGGTCGTAAAGTGGGCATGACCCGCGTATTTACTGAAGAAGGCGTTTCTATCCCAGTAACAGTTGTTGAGGTTGAAGCTAACCGTGTTTCTCAAGTGAAAACTCTTGAAACTGACGGCTACGCAGCAATCCAGGTTACAGCTGGTTCTAAGAAAGCTAACCGTGTAAACAAAGCTGAAGCAGGTCACTTTGCTAAAGCTGGCGTTGAAGCTGGTCGCGGTCTTTGGGAATTCCGTTTAGAAAACGGCGAAGAGTTCGAAGTTGGTTCAGAACTAACTGTTGAACTATTCAACGAAACTAAGAAAGTAGACGTTACTGGTACATCTAAGGGTAAAGGTTTCCAAGGCGCTGTTAAGCGTTGGAACTTCCGTACTCAAGATATGACTCACGGTAACTCATTGTCTCACCGTGCTCCTGGTTCTATCGGTCAATGTCAGACTCCAGGTCGCGTATTTAAAGGCAAGAAAATGGCAGGTCACATGGGTGCTGAGCGTGTAACGACTCAAAACCTAGAGATCGTACGTGTTGACGCTGAGCGCAACCTGCTTCTTATTAAAGGTGCAGTCCCAGGCGCAACTGGCGGCAACGTGATCGTTAAACCAGCTGTTAAAGCATAACGTCTCAGGAGTAAGTAATGGAACTAATGGTTAAAGGTGCCGATGCACTAACTGTTTCCGAAACTACTTTCGGACGTGAGTTTAACGAAGCTCTTGTACACCAAGTAGTTGTTGCGTACGCAGCAGGTGCTCGTCAAGGTACTCGTGCTCAAAAAACACGTTCAGAAGTTTCTGGCGGTGGCGCTAAGCCATGGCGTCAAAAAGGTACTGGCCGTGCGCGTGCTGGTACAATCCGTAGCCCAATCTGGCGTACAGGTGGTGTTACTTTTGCTGCGAAACCACAAGATCACAGCCAAAAAGTAAACAAAAAAATGTACCGTGGTGCTATGAAGAGCATTCTTTCTGAGCTTGTTCGTCAAGAGCGTCTAATCGTTGTTGATAACTTCTCAGTTGAAGCACCAAAGACTAAAGAGCTAGTTGCTAAGCTTAAAGAGCTTGAGCTAACTGACGCTCTAATCGTGACTAGCGAAGTAGATGAGAATCTATTCCTAGCTGCTCGTAACCTATACAAAGTTGACGCACGTGATGTTGCTGGTATCGATCCAGTATCTCTAATCGCGTTTGACAAAGTTGTAATGACTGCAGAAGCAGTTAAGCAAGTAGAGGAAATGCTAGCATGATCACTGAAGAGCGTATCCTAAAAGTTCTACGTGCACCGCACATCTCTGAAAAAGCAACTATGGCAGCTGAGAAAGCGAACACTATCGTTTTCAAAGTAGCTAAAGATGCGACTAAAAAAGAGATCAAAGCAGCTGTAGAAAAGCTATTTGAAGTTGAAGTTAAGTCTGTAAATACTCTTATCACTAAGGGTAAGACCAAACGTCAAGGTCTACGCCAAGGTCGCCGCAGCGACGTTAAGAAAGCGTACGTTACTTTGAAAGAAGGTCAAGATCTTGACTTCGTTGGCGGCGCGGAATAACAGGAGTAGTTAAAAATGGCTATTGTTAAATGTAAGCCGACTTCCCCTGGTCGTCGTCACGTTGTTAAAGTTGTTAACGCTGACCTACACAAGGGCAAGCCATACGCACCTCTTCTAGAGAAAAACTCTAAGAACGGTGGTCGTAACAACAAGGGTCGTATCACAGTACGTCACATCGGCGGTGGTCACAAGCACCACTACCGTGTAGTTGACTTCAAACGTACTAAAGATGGTATTCCAGCGACAGTTGAGCGTCTTGAATACGATCCAAACCGTAGCGCAAACATTGCTCTAGTTCTTTACAAAGACGGTGAGCGTCGCTACATCCTAGCACCTAAAGGTGTTGTAGCTGGTGATGTTATTCAGTCTGGTGTTGATGCACCAATCAAAGCTGGTAACACTCTACCAATGCGTAATATCCCAGTAGGTTCAACAGTACATAACGTTGAACTTAAGCCTGGTAAAGGTGGTCAGCTAGCTCGTTCGGCTGGTGCTTACGCTCAAATCGTTGCTCGCGACGGTGCGTACGTAACTATCCGTCTACGTTCTGGCGAGATGCGCAAAGTTCTTTCTGAAGGCCGTGCAACAATCGGTGAAGTTGGTAACTCTGAGCACATGCTACGTGAACTTGGTAAAGCAGGTGCATCACGTCATCGCGGTATCCGTCCAACGGTTCGTGGTGTTGTAATGAACCCGATTGACCACCCACATGGTGGTGGTGAAGGCCGTACTTCTGGTGGTCGTCACCCAGTATCTCCTTGGGGTATGCCTACTAAAGGCTTCAAGACTCGTAAGAACAAACGCACTGACAAGTACATCGTACGTCGTCGTAACAAGTAATCTATATAAAGAGGAATCGCCATGCCACGTTCTCTCAAGAAAGGTCCTTTTATTGACCTACACTTGCTGAAGAAGGTAGAGAAAGCGGTGGAAAGCGGAGACAAAAAGCCTATTAAGACTTGGTCCCGTCGTTCAATGATCATCCCTACGATGATCGGTTTGACCATCGCTGTCCATAATGGTCGTCAGCACGTACCAGTATTTGTAACTGATGAAATGATCGGTCACAAACTGGGTGAATTCGCACCAACACGTACTTACCGCGGTCACGCTGCGGATAAGAAAGCTAAGAAGCGCTAAGGAGTAGATAATGGAAGCAATTGCTAAACATAACTTTGCTCGCATTTCGCCTCAGAAAGCTCGCTTAGTTGCGGATCTAATCCGTGGTAAATCTGTTGACCAAGCTCTAGAAATCCTAACGTTCAGCAACAAAAAAGCTGCTGCACTAGTTAAGAAAGTTCTAGAGTCTGCTATCGCTAACGCGGAGCACAACGAAGGTGCAGATATTGACGATCTGAATGTCGCAAAAATCTTTGTAGATGAAGGCCCAACCATGAAGCGTATTATGCCTCGTGCTAAAGGTCGTGCGGATCGTATCTTGAAGCGTTCAAGCCACATCACTGTTGTTGTAGCAGATCGCTAGAGACTAGGAGAGTAAGCAATGGGTCAAAAAGTACATCCAAATGGTATTCGTCTAGGCATCGTTAAGCCTTGGAATGCTACATGGTTTGCTAACACCAAAGATTTCGCTGACAACCTAGACGGCGACTTCAAGGTACGTCAGTTCCTTACAAGTGAACTGAAAAAAGCGTCTCTATCACGTATCGTTATCGAGCGTCCTGCTAAGAGCATCCGTGTGACTATTCACACTGCTCGTCCAGGCGTTGTTATCGGTAAGAAAGGTGAAGACGTTGAGAAGCTACGCGCAGCTGTAGCTAAAATTGCAGGTGTACCAGCGCAAATTAACATCGCTGAAGTACGTAAGCCTGAACTAGATGCGCAACTTGTTGGTGACAGCATCGCGTCTCAGCTAGAGCGTCGTGTTATGTTCCGTCGTGCTATGAAGCGCGCAGTACAAAACGCAATGCGCCTAGGCGCTAAAGGTATCAAAGTGGAAGTAAGCGGTCGTCTAGGCGGCGCTGAAATCGCACGTTCAGAGTGGTACCGTGAAGGCCGTGTGCCTCTACACACTCTACGTGCTGACATTGATTACGCAACTTCTTCGGCTCACACTCAATACGGTGTGATCGGCATTAAAACTTGGATCTTCAAAGGTGAAATCCTAGGTGGTATGCCAGCAGCTAACGCTGTAGAGCCTAAAGGCGACAAGCCTAAGAAGCAGCGTAAAGGCCGTAAGTAAGGAGTCGACAGATGCTACAACCTAAACGTACTAAGTTCCGTAAGGTTCAGACTGGTCGTAACCGTGGTCTAGCTAAAGGTACTGATGTAAGCTTCGGCGAATTCGGTCTTAAAGCTGTTGGCCGTGGTCGTCTAACTGCTCGTCAAATCGAAGCGGCACGTCGTGCAATGACACGTCACGTTAAGCGTCAAGGTAAAATCTGGATCCGTGTGTTCCCAGACAAACCAATCACAGAAAAACCACTTGAAGTTCGTCAAGGTAAGGGTAAAGGTAACGTTGAGTACTGGGTAGCCCAAATCCAACCTGGTAAGGTTATGTACGAAATGGGTGGTGTACCTGAAGAATTGGCACGTGAAGCGTTCCGTCTTGCGGCACGTAAACTGCCTTTCAAAACTACATTTGTAACTAAGCAGGTGATGTGATGAAAGCACAAGATCTACGCGAGAAAAGCGTTGAAGAGCTTAACGCTGAGCTAATGAATTTGCTACGCGAACAGTTCAACTTGCGCATGCAAGCTGCGACTGGTCAACTACAGCAAACTCATACTCTGAAAGCTGTACGCCGTGATATCGCACGTGTGAAAACTGTTTTGACTGAGAAGGCAGGCGCATAATGAGCGAAGTAAAACGTACTCAACAAGGTCGTGTTGTTAGCGACAAGATGGACAAGTCTATCACTGTTGCTATCGAACGTTTCGTAAAACACCCAATCTACGGTAAATACGTAAAACGTACGACTAAAGTACACGCACATGACGAGAACAACGAGTGTGGCCTAGGCGACACAGTTGAAATCGCAGAGTGTCGTCCACTGTCTAAGACTAAGTCTTGGACTTTGGTAAAAGTTCTAGAAAAGGCGAAGATTTAATCTCGTTAATTCTATGAAACTAAAGCGGCTCCAAAATATTTTTGGAGCCGTTTATTTTTTGACTACCCAATCACAAAAAAGGGTGGTACAATTCGCGTCCCTTTTAAAGAGGCAGCCCGACCCGTGATGGGTCTAGTTATTAATATTTAGCGGAGCACTAACATGATCCAAATGCAAAGTATGCTGGACGCAGCTGATAACTCAGGCGCACGCAGCGTAATGTGTATTAAGGTTCTGGGTGGCTCTCACCGCCGTTATGCACATATCGGTGACGTCATCAAAGTTACTGTGAAGGAAGCAATCCCTCGCGGTAAAGTTAAAAAAGGTGATGTTCTGAAGGCGGTGGTAGTGCGCACCCGTAAAGGCGTACGTCGTCCTGACGGTTCTGTCATTCGCTTCGACCGAAATGCTTGCGTATTGCTAAACGACAATACTGAGCAACCAATCGGTACACGTATCTTTGGTCCTGTGACACGCGAACTTCGTGGCGATAAGTTCATGAAGATCGTTTCACTGGCTCCAGAAGTTCTGTAAGGAGCACGTAGAAATGGCAGCTAAAATCCGTCGTAATGACGAAGTAATCGTTCTTGCTGGTAAAGACAAAGGCAAGAAAGGTAAAGTAACTAAGGTTCTAGCAACTGGTAAAGTTATCGTTGAAGGTATCAACCTAGTTAAGAAACATCAGAAACCTGTTCCAGCTATGGGTATCCAAGGCGGTATCGTAGAGCAAGAAGCAGCTATCGACGTTTCTAACGTGGCTATCTTTAACGCAGCTACTGGTAAAGCTGACCGTATCGGTTTCCGTTTTGAAGACGGCAAAAAAGTTCGTTTCTTCAAGTCTAACGGCGAAACCGTTTCTAACTAATAGAAGTAATTTGGAGTTCTACTATGGCGAAACTGCATGATTACTACAAGTCGTCTGTAGTCGCTGAACTGACCAAACAGTTCGGTTACACAAGCGTCATGCAAGTCCCTAGAATCGAGAAAATCACCCTAAACATGGGTGTTGGTGAAGCAATCAACGATAAGAAACTGCTAGAAAATGCAGCGTCTGATATGGCAACGATCTCTGGTCAAAAGCCACTTATCACAAAAGCGCGCAAATCTGTTGCAGGTTTCAAAATCCGTGAAGGCTACCCTATCGGTTGTAAAGTAACCTTGCGTGGCGAACGTATGTGGGATTTTCTTGAGCGTTTAATTAACATCGCTCTTCCACGTGTACGTGACTTCCGTGGTGTTAGCGCTAAGTCTTTTGACGGTCGCGGTAACTACAGCATGGGCGTTCGCGAGCAAATCATCTTCCCGGAAATCGACTTTGATAAAGTTGATCGAGTACGCGGTCTAGACATCACTATTACGACGTCTGCTGGTACTGATGAGGAAGGCCGTGCTCTGCTGGCTGCCTTTAACTTCCCATTCCGTAAGTAAGGTGAAGGGTTACTGTTATGGCTAAAAATTCAATGAAAGCACGTGAAGCAAAACGTGCGAAGCTAGTAGCTAAGTTCGCTGAAAAGCGTGCAGCGCTAAAAGCTATCATCAGCGATGTAAACGCATCTGAAGAAGATCGTTGGAACGCGGTTCTTACACTGCAATCTCTTCCACGTGATTCAAGTGCATCACGTCAGCGCAACCGTTGCAACCAAACTGGTCGTCCACACGGTTACCTACGTAAGTTCGGTCTAAGCCGTATTAAGGTTCGTGAAGCTTGCATGAAAGGCGAGATTCCGGGTCTTCGTAAGGCTAGCTGGTAATTGCCACTTAATCATTTGGAGTAAATCATATGAGCATGCAAGATCCGATTTCGGATATGCTGACCCGCGTTCGTAACGGTCAGGCAGCAAACAAAGTTGCTGTAAAAATGCCTTCTTCAAAGCTTAAAGTTGCAATTGCTGCACTACTAAAAGCTGAAGGTTACATCGTTGACTTCGCTGTTGAAGGCGAAGCAAAACCTGAGCTAGAAGTTACACTTAAGTACTTCCAAGCTAAACCAGTAATCGAGCAACTTAAACGTGTTTCTCGTCCAGGTCTACGTGTTTACAAGAAGAAAGATGAACTTCCTTCTGTAATGGGTGGTCTTGGTATTGCTATCGTTTCTACTTCCAAGGGTCTTATGTCAGACCGCGCTGCACGTAAAGCAGGTCTTGGTGGTGAAATCATCGCTTACGTAGCTTAATAAGGAGTAGACTATGTCTCGTGTTGCAAAAGCACCTGTCGCTATTCCAGCTGGCGTAGAGGTGAAACTAAACGGCCAAGAAATCACTGTAAAAGGTGCGAAAGGCGAACTAACTCGCGTTCTTAACAACGCAGTTGTAATCGCTCAGGAAGAAAATAACCTGACTTTCGGTCCTAAAGAAGGTGTTGCTAACGCATGGGCTCAAGCAGGTACTGCTCGCGCTCTAGTTAACAACATGGTTGTTGGTGTTACTGAAGGCTTTACTAAGAAGCTAACTCTTAAAGGTGTAGGTTACCGTGCTGCTATCAAAGGCAACGCTGTAGGTCTAACACTAGGCTTCTCACACCCAGTTGAGCACGAGTTGCCAGCGGGTATTAAAGCTGAATGTCCAAGCCAAACTGAAATCGTGATCACTGGTGCTGACAAGCAACTAGTTGGTCAAGTTGCGGCTGACATTCGTTCTTACCGTGAGCCTGAGCCATACAAAGGCAAAGGTGTTCGTTACGCAGATGAAAATGTGCGTACTAAAGAAGCTAAGAAGAAGTAAGGTAACACTATGGATAAGAAAGCATCTCGCATCCGTCGTGCTACACGTGCACGTCGTAAGATTGCAGAACTGGGTGCGACTCGCCTAGTTGTACACCGTACTCCTCGTCACGTGTACGCACAGGTTATCGCGGCTAACGGCTCTGAGGTTATCGCAGCAGCTTCTACTGTAGAAAAAGCGATCCGTGAGCAAGTGAAATACACTGGTAACGTTGATGCAGCTAAAGCAGTGGGTAAAGCTATTGCTGAGCGCGCTCTAGAGAAGGGCGTAACTGCAGTTGCATTTGATCGTTCTGGTTTCCAATACCACGGTCGAGTAGCGGCGCTAGCAGAATCTGCTCGCGAAGCTGGTCTGAAATTCTAAGGTAGGGTTGGAAGATGGCTAAAGAACAACAAGTTCAAGCGAATGATTTGCAAGAAAAGCTAATCGCAGTTAACCGTGTTTCTAAAACGGTTAAAGGTGGTCGAATCATGAGCTTCACTGCACTAACAGTAGTTGGTGACGGTAACGGTCGTGTAGGTTTCGGTTACGGCAAAGCTCGTGAAGTACCTGCAGCGATTCAAAAAGCAATGGAAAAAGCGCGTCGTAACATGACTACGATCGCTCTAAACGAAGGCACTCTTCACCACCCAGTGAAAGGTCGCCATTCGGGCTCTAAAGTTTACATGCAGCCTGCTGCAGAAGGTACTGGTGTTATCGCAGGTGGTGCGATGCGTGCAGTACTAGAAGTTGCTGGTGTACACAACGTACTATCTAAAGCGTACGGTTCTACGAACCCTATCAACATCGTTCGTGCAACGATCGATGCACTAGGTAGCATGAAGTCACCAGAAATGGTTGCTGCTAAACGTGGTCTAACTGTTGAATCTATTTCGGAGTAAGAACACCATGGCAACTATTAAAGTAACTCAAACTAAAAGCTCAATTGGTCGTCTGCCAAAGCACAAAGCTACTTTGCGCGGTCTAGGTCTTCGTAAAATCAACCACACAGTAGAACTTGAAGATACTCCGTGTATTCGCGGTATGATCAACAAGGTTTACTACATGGTTAAAGTTGAGGAGTAATCAGAATGCGTTTGAATACTCTAGCACCGGCTGCTGGCGCGAAAACTTCTGCGAAGCGAGTAGGTCGTGGTATCGGTTCAGGCCTAGGTAAAACTGGTGGCCGTGGTCACAAAGGTCAAAAATCACGTTCTGGCGGCAGTGTTCGTCCAGGTTTCGAAGGCGGTCAGATGCCTCTGAAACAACGTCTACCAAAATTCGGTTTCACTTCTCGTAAGAGCCTAGTGTCTGCTGAAGTTCGTCTAGCTGAGCTAGCGAAAGTTTCTGGTGACGTAGTTGATCTAAACAGTCTTAAAGCTGCTAACATCATCACTAAGAACATCGAATTTGTAAAAGTTGTTCTTTCTGGTGAAATCAACAAAGCAGTGACTGTTAAAGGTCTACGTGTGACTAAAGGCGCTAAAGCTGCAATCGAAGCTGCAGGCGGTAAAATCGAGGAATAATCTCGAGGAACGAGGTACAGATGGCTAAGAAACCAGGACAAGATTTTCGTAGTGCTCAGAGCGGCTTAAGTGAACTAAAGTCGCGCTTGTTATTCGTAATTGGTGCACTTTTAGTATTCCGAGCCGGCTCTTTTGTGCCGATTCCTGGTATTGACGCTGCTGTACTTGCCGATTTGTTCGAACAGCAAAAAGGTACCATCGTTGAAATGTTTAACATGTTCTCCGGTGGTGCTCTTGAGCGTGCATCTATATTAGCATTGGGCATCATGCCGTATATTTCGGCATCTATTGTTGTCCAATTGCTAACTGTAGTTCATCCAGCGTTAGCTGAACTCAAAAAAGAGGGTGAAGCAGGCCGTCGTAAGATAAGCCAATACACACGCTACGGCACGCTTGTACTTGCAACCTTCCAAGCTATAGGTATTGCAACTGGCCTACCAAACATGGTCGACAATCTGGTTGTTATCAACCAAACCATGTTTACGCTAATTGCTACCGTAAGTTTAGTAACCGGTACCATGTTCTTGATGTGGTTAGGTGAACAAATTACAGAGCGCGGAATTGGTAACGGTATTTCGATACTGATTTTTGCAGGTATTGTTGCTGGATTGCCTTCTGCAATCGGTCAAACAATCGAGCAAGCGCGTCAAGGTGAATTGCATGTACTTCTTCTGTTGCTAATCGCGGTATTAGCTTTTGCAGTAATTTACTTCGTTGTTTTCATGGAACGTGGTCAACGCCGAATCGTCGTTAACTATGCGAAACGTCAACAGGGTCGTAAAGTGTTTGCTGCGCAAAGCTCGCACTTGCCTCTTAAAATTAACATGGCAGGTGTAATTCCAGCGATTTTTGCATCAAGTATTATCTTGTTCCCAGGAACATTGGCTCAGTGGTTTGGTCAAAACGGTGAGAGCAGCGCGTTCGGTTGGTTAACTGACGTGTCTTTGGCTCTTAGCCCTGGTCAACCGTTGTATGTAATGCTTTATGCAGCAGCAATTATCTTCTTCTGTTTCTTCTACACGGCGTTGGTTTTCAACCCGCGTGAAACAGCAGATAACTTGAAGAAGTCTGGTGCATTCGTACCCGGTATCCGCCCAGGTGAGCAGACAGCGAAATACATTGATAAAGTAATGACACGTTTAACCCTTGCTGGTGCACTGTACATTACCTTTATCTGTCTGATTCCCGAGTTCATGATGGTCGCGTGGAACGTACGTTTCTACTTCGGCGGTACATCGCTACTAATCGTAGTTGTTGTAATTATGGACTTTATGGCACAGGTACAGACTCATCTGATGTCTCAACAGTATGATTCTGTGTTGAAGAAAGCGAATCTGAAAGGCTACGGCCGTTAATCCGGCGGTAGACTCAGTTTCATTTACGGAGTTTAGCAATGAAAGTTCGTGCTTCCGTTAAAAAAATCTGCCGTAACTGTAAAGTAATCAAGCGTAACGGTGTCGTTCGCGTGATTTGCAGTGAGCCAAAGCACAAACAGCGCCAAGGCTAATTAGCAGAAATTTTTACTTGAAAATGAAGGTTGGGTCGAGTATATTCCTCGGCCTACCTTTTGCGTGCAAAAGAAGTAGTATTCCGCAGCGTATCCATAACGGGCTTTGCTGCGGCTAATTCTTTTATAGAAACACTTAGGAGTGAATAATGGCCCGTATAGCAGGCATTAACATTCCTGATCAGAAACATGCAGTAATCGCTCTAACAGCGATCTACGGCATCGGTAAAACTCGCTCTCAAGCTATCCTAGCTGAAGTGGGTATTGCTGAAAATGTTAAGATCAGTGAACTAACTGAAGAGCAGATCGATCAACTGCGTGATGGTGTAGCTAAGTACACTGTAGAAGGTGATCTACGTCGTGAAGTATCTATGAACATCAAGCGTCTTATGGACCTTGGCTGTTACCGTGGTCTTCGTCATCGTCGCAGTCTACCACTACGTGGACAGCGTACTAAAACCAACGCTCGCACCCGTAAGGGTCCGCGTAAGCCGATCAAGAAATAATCGGGAAGGTAGAGTACAATGGCTAAACAACCAACTCGCGCTCGTAAGCGCGTACGCAAGCAAGTTGCAGATGGCGTTGCGCACATCCATGCTTCTTTCAATAACACAATCGTAACCATTACTGACCGTCAAGGTAACGCTCTTGCATGGGCTACTGCAGGTGGTTCTGGTTTCCGTGGTTCTCGTAAGTCTACTCCGTTCGCTGCACAGGTTGCTGCTGAGCGTTGTGCTGAAATGGCTAAAGAATACGGCCTAAAGAACTTGGAAGTTATGGTTAAGGGTCCTGGTCCAGGTCGCGAATCTACTGTTCGTGCACTAAACGCCGCTGGTTTCCGCATCACAAACATCGTTGATGCTACACCAATCCCTCATAACGGTTGTCGTCCACCTAAGAAACGTCGCGTATAACGTTTCTAGGACAATTGGAGAAGAATCATGGCAAGATATTTGGGTCCTAAGCTGAAGCTTAGCCGTCGTGAAGGCACTGACTTATTCCTTAAGTCTGGTGTTCGCGCGATCGATACCAAGTGTAAAATTGATAACGCACCAGGTGTACACGGCGCTCGTCGCGGTCGTCTATCTGAGTATGGCGTTCAGCTTCGTGAGAAGCAAAAAGTACGTCGTATGTACGGCGTTCTAGAAAAACAATTCCGTAACTACTACAAAGAAGCTGCTCGCCTAAAAGGCAACACTGGTGAAAACCTACTTCAGCTTCTTGAAGGTCGTCTTGATAACGTAGTTTACCGCATGGGCTTTGGCGCAACTCGCGCAGAAGCACGTCAGCTAGTTAGCCACAAAGCTATCCTAGTAAACGGTAAAGTTGTAAACGTTCCTTCTTTCAAAGTAGCGGCTAATGACGTTGTTTCTATTCGCGAGAAAGCTAAACAGCAAGCTCGTATCAAAGCAGCTCTAGAAGTTGCTGAACAACGTGAAAAACCAACTTGGATTGAAGTAGATGGTGGCAAGATGGAAGGTACATTCAAGCGTATGCCTGAGCGTTCTGATCTATCAGCTGACATCAACGAACAATTGATCGTCGAGCTTTACTCTAAGTAAGGTTTAAACTAAAGAGAGGACACAATGCAGGGTTCTGTAACAGAATTTCTTAAGCCACGTCTAGTTGACATCGAACAAATCAGCTCGACTCACGCAAAAGTAACTCTTGAGCCATTAGAGCGTGGCTTTGGTCATACTCTGGGTAATGCACTTCGCCGCATCCTTCTATCTTCTATGCCAGGTTGTGCTGTAACAGAAGTAGAAATTGAAGGCGTACTTCATGAGTACAGCACGAAAGAAGGCGTTCAAGAAGATATTCTTGAAATTCTTCTAAACCTTAAAGGTTTGGCTGTGCGCGTTGCCGAAGGCAAAGATGAAGTGTTCATTACTTTGAACAAATCAGGCTCGGGCCCTGTGGTTGCAGGTGACATCACCCATGATGGTGATGTAGAGATCGCTAACCCTGAACACGTAATTTGTCACCTGACGGATGACAACGCTGAGATCGCAATGCGTATCAAAGTTGAACGTGGTCGTGGTTATGTTCCAGCTTCTGCGCGTATCCATAACGAAGAAGACGAGCGTCCTATCGGTCGCCTACTAGTAGATGCTACTTACAGCCCAGTAGACAAAATTGCCTACGCTGTAGAAGCAGCTCGTGTAGAACAGCGTACTGATCTAGACAAGCTTGTTATCGATATGGAAACAAACGGTACTCTAGAACCTGAGGAAGCAATCCGTCGTGCAGCTACAATCCTAGCTGAACAATTGGATGCATTCGTAGATCTTCGTGATGTACGAGTTCCTGAGGAGAAGGAAGAGAAGCCAGAATTCGATCCGATCCTACTGCGTCCTGTAGACGATCTTGAACTAACAGTTCGCTCTGCTAACTGTCTGAAAGCAGAAGCGATTCACTACATCGGTGATCTAGTACAACGTACTGAGGTTGAGCTACTTAAAACGCCTAACCTTGGTAAAAAATCTCTTACTGAGATTAAAGACGTACTTGCGTCACGTGGTCTGTCTCTGGGCATGCGCCTAGAAAACTGGCCACCTGCATCAATCGCTGAAGATTAATCGATACTAGTTAGAAGGATTAGGTCATGCGCCATCGTAAGAGTGGTCGTCAACTCAACCGCAACAGCTCACATCGCAAAGCGATGTTCAGCAACATGGCTAGCTCTCTAGTACGTCATGAAGTTATCAAGACTACTTTGCCAAAAGCAAAAGAGCTACGTCGCGTAGTTGAGCCTTTGATTACACTAGCTAAGACTGACAGTGTTGCTAACCGTCGTCTAGCATTTGCACGTACTCGTGACAACGAAGTAGTTGCAAAACTATTTAACGAACTAGGTCCACGTTTTGCTGCTCGTCAGGGCGGTTACACTCGTATCCTAAAAGCTGGCTTCCGTGCTGGTGATAAAGCTCCAATGGCTTACATTGAGCTTGTAGATCGCCCAGCTGCTGAAGAAGCTGCTGAGTAATCAGTTCGTAAGAACGAGAAAGCCGAGCATTAGCTCGGCTTTTTTGTATCTGTAATTCTGTAAACCTTTATATCCAGCCTGCATTTATTTCAACCCATGCAGACTGGCAATTTAAAAAGTGATTATCACTTACGCTTATTTACTAGTATTCCACAACCCGCCCAACGAACTTAGAAGCCCTTCGCTAGCGCCTTGCTTGTTCAAGTAATCCAAGATTACTGGAGCAAACTGACTGATCATAGATGGGTCTAAACCTAACGTATCGAATGCACTTTTTACTGCACTGATATTCTCAATATTTCCTAGTAAGCTTTGTGCTCCTTGCAAGTTTGAAAGTCCAGGAATCAAAGACTGTAATTCACTACTATTTTCTTGCGAAAGCTGGCTTTGAGCCAAAGCGAGTAGCGCACCACTGCCTCCGGCTGCTTGCTCAGTGGATACTGGTAATTGGCTAGTTAGCATGTCTGTTAATGGAGATGACTCGGTGTTCAAGCTGCTGCCGACCATGTCCATCAGACCACTTTCTTTACTTTTTTGAGTGACTGAATCTAAGAATGCGTGCGCACTACCAATGTTGATTGATAGGAGTGCTAGAGTTAGGAGTGTTTTACGCATAGTACCTCCAAAGGTTGAGCGTTTTTTAAAAGTGATTTTATTTTTAAAGGCTATCAGAGTGAAAGGTTCAGAGGTGAGAAAGTCTATTCAGTTTAGACAAAAAAACGGCGCTAGTGCGCCGTTTTATTTAATCATAATTGAAAATGGTTTCAATTAGATAATATCTAATAGTTCTACTTCGAAAACTAAAGCTGCAAATGGAGGGATAGCCGCACCAGCGCCACGCTCACCGTACGCAAGATCTTGTGGTACGTATAGCTTCCACTTAGAGCCAACAGGCATTAGTTGTAGTGCCTCTACCCAACCTTTGATTACACCTGTAACAGGGAATTCAGCAGGTTGACCGCGAGATACAGAGCTATCGAATACAGTACCGTCAGTTAGCTCACCGTGGTAGTGAACGCGAACTGAGCTTTCTGCTGTAGGAACTGCACCAGTACCTTCAGAAATGATTTCGTACTGAAGACCAGAGTCTAGAACGTTAACTTCAGGTCGTAGAGCGTTGTCTTTTAGGAACGCTTCGCCTTCTGCTGCCGCAATTTTTGCTGCTTCTTGGCGAGCTGTTTCTGCACGAGTGTGAAGTTCTTGTAGTGCTTTGTTGATTTCATCAATTTCGATTGATGGCATGTCACCAGTTAGTGCTGTTGCAATACCTGCTGCGATAGCATCAACGCTAAGACCTTCAAGACCAGAGCCTGCAAGTTGCTGACCCATTTGCAGACCAATGCCGTAGCTTGCTTTTTGTTCTGCAGTTTCAAATTTAATTTCAGACATGAATGTCGCTCTTATTAGGAGTGATAAAGGTATCAGGATATCAGTTTCGAGCTTAGGTTTAAATGATTGCGACCGAATGCTTAATTGAGGCGGCCAGGTTGTGACTTATCTCTTACTCCAAGTGAAATTTCTGCTAATTTAATCCCAATTCCATTTTAGTTTGGTGAAAAACATATACTCTCCGCGTCGGTATTTTTATACTGGCCGTAGAAGTATTAAGGGACTCATTACAATGAATCGTCGCAGAAAGAAAAAGCAGCAAGTCGACTATGTCGAATTGGTTAAACAAAAATTCGCTGCTATCGACTGGAAGCAGCCGTTCAACAAAGAGCAATGGTTGGAGCGTATACAGCCTGTTAAGCAGTTTTGGTTGCGTCTGCCTAAATTTCATCAGCGTGCTTTGATGGTCTTAGTGCCATTGATTCTGGTACTCCTTGTTATTCCTTTGCCGAATAAAACAGAACAACCAGTTGAGCAGACTGAGGTCGATCATCCACGCGTAGCGATTGAGCTGAACGCGCAGAGTTTAAGCCAGCAGAGAACCTCTCAGAACTCTGGACCGAAATCTGAAGACTGGAAAGAGTACACGGTTAAAAATGGTGATACATTAGCGCAGGTTTTCAGAAGTAATCAGCTCTCTATGGCGGATCTTAGCGCTCTAGTCAAAATAGAGGGCAGTGATAAGCCGCTAAGCCAAATAAAGCAGGGACAATTGATTCGCTTTAAGCTTAGTGACGAAGGTGAGTTAGATATGCTACAGCTGGAAAAAAGCGGGCGGTCCGTTATGTTTTTCCGTTTATCGGATGGGACCTTTGGACGTAACAAGTAAACGCTTCAAATGAAAAGACGCGAAGATATCGCGTCTTTTTAGTTAGTTTTTCATAGCGATTAGTTTTCATAGTAACCAATCGAGTTGAAGCTTATAGCGCTACGGATTCTTTCCGCATATCCACATGAGGGATACCATCTTCAAGATAGCACTCTGAGATAACCTTGAATCCATGACTAGCATAAAACTGGATGAGGTGTTCTTGAGCACCTATATCTATTGTCTGTCCTGGCCATAATGTTTCGCATTGTGCCAAGGCCTTGTCCAATAACTTATGACCTAAGCCACCGCCTCGCGCGGTCTGCTTTGTCACCACTCGACCAATACTCACATTGTCATACGTAGTGCCTGCGGGCAGTAATCTTGCGCAAGCAACCAGTTCATCACCGTGATAGCCTATTAGATGATAAACGCCTTCCAGCGTGTCCTTACCATCCAGTTCAGGGTAAGGGCAGGTTTGTTCAACAACGAATACATCCACACGCAATTTCATCATTTCATACAGCTGCGTGGTTGTTAGCTGAGCAAAGGGCAAAGTAATCCAAGTGAGCATGTTGTTATCCGTAATGAGAATAGAGTGACTGACTTTACTTTGTTTTGAGCTCATACTCATTAACAAAGGTTAATTAGCACTGGTTTTCCCACCAAATCTGGTGATAATGTGCCCTCTTTCCATCTCACCTGAGGATATCCCCGTGAGCAAACAAACATTCGATCAAGTTGGGCTTAACCCAGCGTTACTCGCCACACTTGATTCCCTGAACTATACCCACATGACGCCAATTCAAGCTTTGAGCTTGCCTGCAATCCTAAAACATCGTGATGTCATCGGGCAGGGTAAAACGGGCTCAGGTAAAACCGCTGCATTTGGTTTAGGGGTTTTATCGAACCTCAACGTCAAACGCTTTCGTGTCCAGTCATTAGTATTGTGTCCAACACGTGAGCTTGCAGATCAAGTAGCGAAGGAAATTCGTACTTTAGGTCGCGGCATTCATAATATTAAAGTGCTTACTCTCTGTGGTGGGATGCCTATGGGGCCACAAATTGGTTCGTTAGAGCATGGTGCGCATATCCTAGTTGGTACTCCTGGTCGTATTTTGGATCACCTTGAAAAAGGCCGAATTGATCTTAGCGAACTGAATACCTTGGTGCTAGATGAAGCTGATCGCATGTTGGACATGGGTTTCCAAGACGCATTAGATGCAATCATCGATGCAGCGCCAAAGCAGCGTCAAACTCTACTTTTCAGTGCTACTTTTCCAGAAAAAATTGAGCAAATTGCGCAGCGTATAATGCAGACACCGGAAGTGATTAAGGTGGAATCGACGCATGATACTTCAAGCATTGCGCAGTACTTCTATAAAGTTGAAGGCTCGGAAGCGCGTGATGAAGCATTGGCGAATTTACTGCTGACTCACCAACCAGAGTCCGCGGTTGTTTTTTGTAATACCAAAAAAGAAGTGCAAAGTGTCGCAGATGAGTTGCATCACAAAGGATTCAGCGTTATCGATATCCATGGGGACTTAGAGCAGCGTGAACGCGACCAAGCATTGGTGCAGTTTGCTAACAAGAGTGTGTCTATCCTTGTTGCAACAGACGTTGCGGCGCGTGGTTTGGACGTTGATAATCTTGATGCTGTCTTTAACTTTGAGCTATCGCGCGATCCTGAGGTTCATGTGCACCGTGTTGGTCGTACAGGTCGTGCGGGTAGTAAAGGTTTAGCGTTCAGCTTTTTTGGTGAGAAAGACGGTTTACGTGTAGCTCGTATTGAAGAATACCTAGAGATGGACGTGGTACCAGCAACATTGCCTGCCAAATCAAATCAGCAGCCATACCAAGCGAAGATGGTGACGATTAACATTGATGGCGGTAAGAAACAGAAAGTACGACCGGGTGATATTTTAGGTTGTTTGACAGGAAAAAATGGTATTCCAGGCTCTCAAGTCGGAAAGATTCACCTATTCCCTGTGCGCGCTTATGTTGCCGTCGAAAAGTCTGTGGCTAAAAAGGCTCTACAAACCATTAGTAACGGCAAGATGAAAGGGCGCCAGTTCCGGGCGCGAATTCTTAAATAGCTCAAATAGCAGAGAAAAAGCTCTTCGTTTGAAGAGCTTTTTTCTTTTTTGAGTTTATTTGAGAGTGTGATCTTTGGTTAAGCGTGCTTTGATTCGACTCAAACTGATTGGCGTAATGCCCAGGTAGGCCGCAATTTGACTATCGGTAATACGTTGCTTTAAATCTGGGTAATGAGCGCAAAATAATTGATATCGTTCCTCTGGAGAGTAGAGCAACATAAAGCGTTCTTTATTCTCTTTATTAACCAGTTGGTTTTCGAGTAGCTTTAAGTAAATGGCGTGCTTTTCTGCTCGCCAGTGATGCAACGTTTCAATTGGCAAGCAAAATAGCTGACAAGCGCTCAGCGTTTCCAATAAGTAAGGCGAAGGTTGGTCCTTTATTATGCTCTCAAACCCGATAACCCAGTCCTTCTCCCAATAAAATTCTTTACTGAATTCTTTGCCGTGCTCAGTAAGATAGCTTGCGTGGCATAACCCCTCAATGATGAAGTAAAGGTGTGAGCTCAACTCCCCTTGGTGATTAAGAATGTGGCGTGTAGGCAGTTCGAGCAACTCACCATTTTCAATAAGTTGGTTTGCTTCTGTCTCTAAAAAGCCATGATTGACTAAGTCTGAAAAAAGATCGATGTGCATGTGATAACTCGGAAACGGTTTTCTTTATTTTAACGGGTTTTATTGATAACAAAAAAGCGGCTCATGAGAGCCGCTTAGTGTTGCTGTCAAATCAACCTTATTTATTCAGATCGATTTGATAAATTGCGAAACCAATGTCGTCTGTTGACACGCGTTTCATTGGGTATTGTCCTTTCTCTTTGATGAACTGCGCCGCTTTATCGCTAGGGGAGGTTTCGAAACGAATATCTAGCTTGTTATCGGACTTAATCGGTGCGAAAGACCAGTTGTTGTCAGCGCTTGGTGTCACTTCTCCTTTTTCTTCACTCACGCGAGAAATATAAGTGGCGACGACAGAGCGGTTTTCATCTGGTGCGTCAAATGCAATGAAATCTGGGCCTGTACCAGGGAAAGTATTGCTATAAGCACGGTAGTTATTGGTTGCGATGATGAAATCTTGCTTCGGATTGACAGGCTTACCATTGAACGTCAGATTCACAATGCGCTGAGAATCTGGATTAATCACTTTACAATCCGCATCGTACTTCGGCGGTTGGGTAACGTCGATTTGGTAGTTAACCCCATCAATAACATCGAAGTTGTACGTACGGAAATTATCCCAATCAATCAAAGATTGCGGTTTAGGATTGTTGATGTCGATGTGGTTGAATTGACCCGCACTGCACTCTAGCCATTCGCGAACTTCTTTACCTTTCACTTTCATCGCAACCAAGGTGTTTGGATATAAGTAAAGATCGGCCGCATTACGGAAGGTGAGCTGACCGGATTCTACTTCTGTAAAGTTATTCGGATCGTTCTTACGACCGCCGACTTTAAATGGTGCTGCCGCACTCAGTACTGGAATGTCAGAAAGGTCTGGGTCGCCTTGAATAAAGCGTTCTACGTAGTCTTTCTGAGCAAGGTTAACGATTTGAATGGTGGGGTCGTCCTGCACTAATGCCAAGAAGCTGTACATGACATCATTTGCTTTGCCGATTGGTTGGTTTACAAATTCACGAGTGCCTTTGTGATCTTCTTCTAACGCTTTCACAATATCTGCATCGGCTTTAGCTAATGACTTCTTATTTACTTTATCGAAGATAGGGCGTGCTTCTGCTTGGCCTTCGACGACTTGCCATCTGCCGTCTTTCTCTTTTAGCATCAAATCCATCACACCTACGTGACTTCCCCAGCGGCCCGGCATCACGGACGTTACACCATTGATGGTCCCTTTATCTATATCAACACCAGGTAGGTTTGCGAAGTCTTTCCCTGGGAAGACGGCGTGAGAGTGGCCAAAAGCAATCGCATCAATACCTTCAACTTCTGTGAGGTAGTAAACAGAGTTTTCAGCGCCTAGTTTGTATGGATCAGTAGAAATGCCTGAGTGTGGAATCGCCACAATAACGTCTGCGCCTTCTTTCTTCATCTGAGGAACCAGCTTTTTCGCTGTCTCAGTGATGTCTTCAGCGAAGACTTTTCCTTCTAGATTCTTCTTATCCCATACCATGATTTGTGGCGGGACGAAGCCGATGTAACCCACTTTGATTTCGTGGCTTTGACCATCAGTGTCTTTGAACGTGTGCGTTTTAATTAGATAAGGTTTGAAGTAGTGCTCGCCTGTCTTCTTGTCGAAAACGTTAGCACTAACATAAGGGAAGTTCGCACCGTCGATAGAGTTTTTCAGGAACTCAAGGCCGTAGTTGAATTCGTGGTTACCAATGTTACCCACATCGTAATCCAACTGGTTCATCGCTTTGTATACCGGGTGGATTTCGCCAGCGTTAATCCCTTTCGCCGCCATGTAATCGCCCATTGGGCTGCCCTGAATTAAATCACCGTTATCTACTAGTACCGTGTTTTCTGTCTCGGACTTAGCTTGTTTCACTATTGTCGCTGCGCGACTTAAACCGATTTGCTGTGATGGTTGGTCTTTGTAGTAATCGTAATCCATCACGTTGGTGTGAATGTCGGTGGTTTCGATAATACGAAGCTTGATGGTATCGGCCATTGTTGGGCCAGCAAGCGTTAGCATGCCACTTAATACTGCGAGGGAAATAGGATGAACTGCCACTTTCATTTGGTGCTCCAATTCAATGATAAGGGGAAATCGCACTGCGTAATGTATCAAACACAGATGCAACTCGATGATAAAGATACAGAAAACTGTGAACATTAATCAGTTTACTGAACCTTATTCATATTAACCGCCGACTTTTTCACGCTTTTGAATGAGACCAAACAAAAACTTCTTAGCAGATTTTTGAATAAAAAATGAAATTTTAGAATTTCAGGTAATATAAACGCCCCGCCATAATGCTTGCATGACGATATCAATGGACGATGAGCAAGCACATGGCAACGAACGATTCAGTCACTTCTTTTCCTAAACCAAAGCCCCGGTTAGTTTCTGACAACCCAGTCGCTGGTGTTACTCGTTTTGCAAAGCAATCGCTACAGCCTGGTGAAGTCGCCTTAGTAGGTGCAGGACCAGGCGATCCTGAACTTCTGACGGTGAAAGCACTGAACTGCTTGCAGCAAGCTGACGTGGTTTTGTACGACTACTTGGTGTCTGAAGAAATCATGGCATTGATTCCAAGCGATACGATTTTGGTGTGCGTTGGGAAGCGAGCTGGGCATCACAGTGTGCCGCAGGAGAAGACGAATCAGCTTTTGGTGGATTTTGCCAAGCAGGGCTACAAAGTAGTGCGCATTAAAGGTGGGGATCCGTTTGTATTTGGTCGTGGTGGTGAAGAGTTAGAAGTGCTTGCTGATGCCGGCGTTCGTTTTCAAGTTGTCCCTGGCATTACCGCAGCAGCTGGCGCAACCGCTTATGCTGGTATTCCACTGACTCATCGTGATTATGCGCAATCGGCCATCTTTGTGACTGGCCACTTGAAAGAAGAAAGTGATGAGATGGATTGGTCCACGTTGGCGCGTGGGAATCAGACTTTAGTGATCTACATGGGGCTGATGAAATCACACTATATTCAGAATCAACTCATTAAGCATGGCCGTTCAGCGTCGACTCCGATTGCCATTATTGAGCGTGGCACGCAGATTCAACAAAAAGTATTTACGGGAGAACTCTCCCAACTCTCTGATTTATCGAAGGAAGCACAATCGCCATCTTTGATTGTTGTCGGAGAGGTAGTGCGACTGTCTCAAAAGTTAGACTGGTTTTTGTCTAGTACTGAATTCAACAAAAGTGCTATTGCCAACTCCATATAATTTCAGACCAAAGATTAGAGACGTAATGCGCCTTCAAGCTTAAAAAGGAAATACAAAACATGGACCAACAACGTTTAACTCACCTTAAACAACTCGAAGCGGAGAGTATCCATATTATCCGCGAAGTTGCGGCTGAGTTTGATAACCCAGTCATGATGTATTCGATTGGTAAAGACTCATCAGTGATGCTGCACCTAGCGCGTAAAGCTTTTTACCCAGGTAAGATTCCATTTCCATTGCTGCATGTCGACACCGATTGGAAGTTCCGCGAGATGATTGAATTTCGTGATCGCACCGCGGCCAAATACGGTTTTGAGCTTTTGGTACATAAGAATCCAGAAGGTCTAGCCATGGGCTGTAGTCCGTTTGTTCATGGTTCTTCTAAGCACACTGACATCATGAAGACTCAAGGCTTAAAACAAGCGCTGAACAAGTACGGTTTTGATGCGGCCTTTGGTGGTGCGCGCCGCGACGAAGAGAAATCACGGGCGAAAGAGCGCGTGTATTCATTCCGCGATAAGAACCATACATGGGATCCTAAAAACCAACGTCCTGAGCTATGGAAGACGTACAACGGCCAGGTCAATAAGGGTGAGAGCATTCGTGTATTCCCGCTG
Source organism: Vibrio sp. 1288 (assembly GCF_033344475.1). Classification (NCBI taxonomy): domain Bacteria; kingdom Pseudomonadati; phylum Pseudomonadota; class Gammaproteobacteria; order Vibrionales; family Vibrionaceae; genus Vibrio; species Vibrio sp. 1288. Next base: position 268,168 of record NZ_JAWPOX010000001.1, on the reverse strand, counting down.
TCTAACTGGACTGAGCTTGATATCTGGCAATACATCTATTTAGAAAACATCGAGATCGTGCCGCTTTACCTCGCGGACAAACGCCCAGTTGTTGAACGCGATGGCATGCTGATCATGGTTGATGATGATCGTATGGAGCTTCAACCGGGTGAAGTGATTGAAGAGAAGAGTGTGCGCTTCCGTACCCTTGGTTGTTATCCATTGACCGGGGCCATCGAGTCTGAAGCAAACACTTTAACTGGCATTATTGAAGAGATGCTGGTGGCAACGTCGAGTGAGCGCCAAGGCCGAGCGATCGACCACGATCAGTCAGGATCGATGGAGCTTAAGAAACGTCAAGGTTACTTCTAAAGGATCTAAGGAAAGATAATGAACAGTGCAGTTGAAGCTCAATTAGCCGAGCTTGGTATCGAAGGCTATTTAACACAACACCAGTACAAGTCGTTACTTAGATTCTTGACTTGTGGCTCGGTGGATGACGGTAAAAGTACATTAATCGGTCGCTTACTCCATGACTCAAAACAAATTTATGAAGATCAGCTAGCGGCAGTGCACTCAGACAGCCAACGTGTGGGTACCACGGGTGAAAAGCCTGACCTTGCGTTGTTGGTCGATGGCTTACAAGCTGAGCGCGAGCAGGGGATCACGATTGATGTGGCTTACCGCTATTTCTCGACGCAGAAACGTAAATTCATCATTGCAGATACTCCTGGACACGAGCAGTACACACGTAACATGGCTACAGGTGCATCGACATGTGACTTAGCTGTGATTCTGGTTGATGCACGTAAGGGCATTCTCGATCAAACTCGTCGTCACTCTTTCATTTCCAACCTGTTGGGTTTGAAGCACTTTGTTGTGGCGATCAACAAGATGGACTTAGTGGATTACTCCCAAGAGCGCTTTGAAGAGATCCGCGACGAGTATTTGAAGTTCTCTGAGAATCTGACAGGGGATATTGATATTCAAATCATCCCGATCTCAGCGCTTGAAGGGGACAATGTGGTGGATAAAGGCCAAAACCTGACTTGGTTTAAAGGCCCATCATTGCTTGAGCTTCTTGAAACGGTCGATGTGGATCAAGAAAAAGGCGCGGGTGAATTCCGCTTCCCTGTGCAATACGTTAATCGTCCTAACCTCGATTTCCGTGGTTTTGCGGGGACCATTTCTTCTGGTTCGATCAAAGTCGGTGATGCCATTAAAGCATTGCCATCGGGTAAAACGTCAACTGTGGCTCGTATTGTGACCTTTGATGGTGATATCGAAGAAGCTCGTGCCGGATTAGCTGTCACTCTGACGCTAAGCGATGAGATCGATATTAGCCGTGGCGACTTAATTGTTCTAGATAATGCTCAAGTGGAAACCACAAACCATTTGCTTGCCGATGTGGTGTGGATGACAGAGCAACCCCTGCAACCGGGTCGTGACTATGACATCAAAATCGCAGGTAAGAAAACCGTAGGTCATGTTGAAGCGATTCGTCATCAATATGACATTAATAATCTCTCGACTCATAACTCGGCAGAGCTGCCATTGAATGGTATTGGTTTGTGTGAATGGTCTCTTAATGAGTCAGTCGCGCTGGACAATTATCAAGACTGTGCAGATACCGGTGGCTTTATCATTATCGATCGTCTGACAAACGTGACGGTTGGTGCTGGCATGGTTAAAGAGAGCCTCGCCGTGGTTGAGCGCGATTTGACGGACATCTCTGCGTTTGAAGTTGAGCTTAATGCGCTTGTCCGTAAACACTTCCCACACTGGGAAGCAAAAGACGTCAGCCAGTTTCTGAAAAAGTAACTGGCTTACCCAAGTACGATAATTTCAGGCTCTGTCTGCTGTTGTACTTGGGGCGTCGCTACCTAACTGAATTGCGAAATGTCGTTAGGTATTCTCCTAATACCAGAATGCTTCGGTGGAGCCCAAGAAAACCGAGCATTCTGATGTTCTTTTCGCTTGCGCTGATTTTTGTCTGTTTACTCGTTTGTCGGTGTTTCATTGATAAATGAGTCGTTGTTGTGCCCTTTGGGGCTATTTGGTAAGGAAAGGCTATGTGGGAACAAGGGTTTGTGTTAGCGATTTTGCTTGGCATTATCACTTGCTTGCTTGTCACGAAAATTAAGCCTAGTTACGTCTTTGCGGGTGCCGCTTTTATTGCATTCATGGCTGGGATGATGGATTCAGCCACTATCGCATCCAATTTTACCAACTCTTCATTGTTAACCCTGGTTCTATTGATTCTTGCATCCTGTGCTCTAGAAAAAACACTGCTGATCAGTTGGGTGAGCCGAAGTATCTCTGAGGGTCAGTTAGGCAGCGTGATTGCTAAGCTCGGTGTGTCGACCGCCTTGCTTTCTTCATTTACGAATAATACCGCTGTGGTTGTCTCATTGATTGGGGCGATTAAGCGTAATCAGCAGCATGCACCTTCGAAATTACTTATTCCCTTGTCTTACGCCGCCATTTTTGGTGGCACGTTAACTTTGATTGGTACGTCGACTAACTTAATCATCAACAGCTTTGTCGAAGACGCAGGCTTACCGAGCCTGAGCTTTTTTACACCTACGATGATAGGTTTGGCTGTGCTGGTGGGAGGGATGCTGATTCTTATCCCGCTCAGCTACTTGCTACCGAATTATGATGATCAAAACCAAGAAGATTTACCTTACTTTCTTGAGTCTCGCGTTGAGCCAGGCTCACCGCTAGTTGGGCGTACGATCAGCGAGAATAATTTACGTGCTCTGCGCAAACTGTTTCTTGCAGAAGTGGTGCGCGATGGTGTTACTGTTTCTTCTGTGGGACCGGATTTTGTGCTCAATGCAAAAGACCGCCTGTTATTTTGTGGCGATGTTGAGAGCGTCGCGACCCTGCAAGAAATTCCGGGCCTCAAGTTGTTTGGTCAGCAGCACTTAAATGGGCAAAACTTTATCGAAGTTGTGGTGAGCTCGTCGGCGACATTTTGCTACAAAACCCTCAAAGAGAGCCGATTCCGCGACCGATTCGATGCCGTTGTTGTGGCGATTCGCCGAGGCCACGAACGCCTAGAAGGTGGCTTGGGTAGTATTACCTTAGCGCCAGGGGACACGTTAGTTCTGGTTCCAGGCAAGCGTTTTGAGTCTGAACGCCGAGCTCATCGTAAAGAGTTTGTCTTAGTGCATGACTTGGACTCTAGCGCTCGGCTTGATACCAATAAGTCTTCCATTGTATTACTGGGCTTTGCAGCCGTAATTGGATGCGCTCTATTAGAGTTAGTGCCAATTATTAAAGGTCTAGCTGCGTACCTTATCGCGCTTATTGCGTTTGGTATTGTGCAGATTTCAGAACTGCGCCGCCGTTTTCCGATCGATATCGTCGTGATTGTCGGTTCCGCTTTGTCTATTGCTCAACTGATGATCTCTTCTGGATTGTCAGAAAGAATGGGAGTGATGTTTATTGAAGCGTTTAATGGCTGGGGAGTATTTGGTGCCTTGGTGGCGACTTATATCATGACATTGGTACTCACTGAATTGGTGACAAACAATGCCGCGGCTGCGCTTTCTTTTCCTATCGGCTATAGCATGGCGGTGGGTTATGGCGTGGATCCGATGCCATTCATCATGGCGGTTTTGTTCGGCGCGAGTGCGAGCTTTATCTCTCCCTACGGTTACCAAACTAACCTGCTGGTGTACAGCGTAGGAAATTACAAATTGACCGACTACGTGAGAATTGGAGTGCCAATTTCGATTGTGTACTCTGTATTAGTACTTACTTTGATCCCGGTCTTTTTCCCGTTTTAATTCCGATATTTACAAGGATACGTTATGACTGCCGAAACGACGGTAAAAGATGAAAACATTGTTTGGCACCAGCATTCGGTTGATAAACAGTTTCGTGCTGAATTAAAGAAGCAAAAACCTGCCGTATTGTGGTTCACTGGTTTATCTGGAGCGGGTAAATCAACCGTAGCTGGGGCGTTGGAAAATCGCCTTGCAGCATTGGGTTACCACACCTATTTATTGGATGGTGACAATGTACGACATGGTTTGTGTAGCGATTTAGGTTTTTCTGAACAGGACCGTCGCGAGAACATTCGTCGCATTGGTGAACTGGCGAAGTTGATGGCAGATGCGGGTTTAATTGTTCTGTCGGCGTTTATTTCACCGCATCGTGCAGAGCGGAAGTTAGTGCGCGATTTATTGCCAGAAGGCGAGTTTATCGAAGTGTATGTCAATGCATCTCTAGAGGTTTGCGAAGGTCGAGATCCTAAGGGTTTATACCGTAAAGCCCGTGCGGGAGAGATTCCTAATTTCACTGGTATTGATTCGGAATATCAAGCGCCAGAGAACCCTGAAATCGATTTGCCCGCGGGAGAAAAGAGTGTCGATGAGCTGGTGGATTTGTGCTTAATCGATCTTAAACAACGCGGTGTGATCCGATAAAAATCATTTAGATCATAGGTGACCTAAAGCTCTTTGAGCGGCTGGAGAAGTATTTGGATCATAGGTGGTCAAATGCTTCTCCAACTGGCTAGACAGTATGATGAACCGTACTTTTAGCTTCACTATGGACACTAAATCTATGATTTAACAGTGCAAGCATTTGCTCGTAGTATTCGGCATGTGGTTTGTTTCCGAGCAAGGTGCAGAGCTCATTGCCTGTGGGTGTGAAGCGGTAATATAAAAGGCGGACACCTTTACTGTTTACGTGCAGCGACAAGTTTTTACCTTGGTAGGTGAGGACCAACGGTGTCTCGATACTAATTTCGCCAGATTCAAGTTCGGCACTGTGCAGCAGCCCTAATTCAATTAAGAGCAACAAGCTTGAATACGGCAGTTGAAAACTTCCCATATTTAGGCTGTTGGCGACGTCTCGCTTGCCGAAGCTAAATATGCCTCCTTGCGCTTTGTAACCAATCAGCAGTTTTCTGCTGTGATCCCCTCCAAAACTGCACGCTAAAGAGGCGGCTCTTTGCAGAGTTTGTGCTTCCTTTGGTGACATATCTTTGAGGGTTTTCAACGCTTTCATGGACGTTGAGCCCGGATTTGTCACTTCACGCTTCATCACTTGAGCCCATAGCTTTTGCATCGCGCTGTTATGGATGTCTTGAGCCATCTCAAAAAATCGATGCAACCAATCTTGGTCTGGCTCTCCCGCTGTCTCATCTCGGCATGAACTGTGCGCTAATTTTAAAATCTGTTCTAAGTTTTTTTGTCGCTGTTCTTGGCGTCTTTGCTCTCGCAATTGGGCTCTTTCAAACGCAGATTTGGCTGGCGGTTCGGTTTGCAGTAAGGCGTCAAGACCGTGTATTTGGGCTATGGTTTTTACCTTACTAGCACTGTCTTTTATGTAGCCTTGTTTCTTTTCTTGTTGCGTATTTTTTTTTGTGTCTGACTGATGTTCGATGACAACAGGTTGCTTTGTCGGGTCTGCCATTCGTTTTCCTACCAAGAACTGCGTGGTTCGCACGTTTAAATTTACACCTTATCTGACCAAGCGACCAGACAGGAGTTCTCAGTTTTTGAACGAATAGGGCTATTCAAAATGATAATGAGTTGTTAAAATTGTTATCGTTATTTTGGAGGGGCTATGAAGTTCTCAGAAGCAGGTAAACTCAAAAAGCACCTGTCGATAGCGTTTCTTTTGGTTATTTATGTGGGCGTATTAGCGTATTTATCTCGTTATATCGTGTAGCACAAAGCTAAAAAAGGCGCCAGTGTGACGCCTTAGGTGTAGCGAGGCTTATCGACGACTTAAATTACATATCGTCGTAGGCTTCTATTTCTGATCCCTCAATAACGTAAGCCGTTTCTGCCAGTTCGTGGTTTATCGTCTCGGTTTTCAACGTTCCAACCACATATATGACATCCCACAACTCTTGAACAGGCGCGCCTTTCGGAAACTTCACGTAAATGATCTGGTTTGGAGGCGGTGGTGGCACGTGAATACAAGCTCCAAAATATGGCACCAATAAAAATTCGGTGACGGTATCGGCATCACCTTCAAGTGGGATAACAAACCCCGGAATTTTAACTTGGCTTCCGTTCAGTTCTGGTCGAACATTACCAATCTTGGACTGCTGCGCTGCGCCACCACTGTGATCAGATGCAGGCATGCCTATACTGTCGAACAATTTACGCTCTTTTTCTGGAACAAGGTCAATCCAGTCAAGCTTCAATGGTTCTTCGCTGGCCATAACAGGCGCTGTGAATGCGACGACCAGCAAGCAACTTGCGAGTATTTTTTTCCACATTTTATTAAATCCTTATTGTCATTCCGTCACTCAGTGACTGTCGGTAGGCGCGGAGTGCGGGAATGAAACCAATCACAATACCAGCGCATTGTACGAAACCTAATAGCATCCACTCATAAGTAGATAAGATGCTTAAGGTGAGATGTATTCCATAGTGCTGTTGGATGATCGGCTGCGCGATAGCAAGAATGGCATACAGCCCAGTAACGCCAGTAATAATACCAGCAGCAGTAAGCAAGCTGGCTTCACTAATTAAGAGTGAGAAAACATGACGAGGCCTTGCTCCCATGGCACGCAAAATCGCCATTTCACGGCGGCGTTCCTGTAGGCTAGTTAATAGACTGCTTAACATACCTAACAACCCTGCGATCACGACAAAACCAGATACTGCCATTAGGGCTTGCTCTGCAACCGACATCATTCCCCATAACTCATGCAACGCAACGCCGGGCATAATGGCGCTGAGCGGCTCTTTGGGGTAGGTGTTAATTTGTCTTTGCAGGGCGAAAGTTTGAATACGAGATTTCAAACCAACGAGCATAGCGGTAATTTGTTTGGGCTGAAAGTCTCTGTTTTTGAGATCTTGTGCCTTGGGTGTCGGGCCCAAACGCGCACCACTTTCCCATCCGACGTGAATGGCTTCGATGGCTTCCAATGATACATGGACAGTTTTGTCGACTGGTGTTCCTGTAGGTGCAAGGATACCGACAACTTTAAATGGCAGATTGTCATGACGGCTAAAGCCAACGTCGCTAATGCCGTGGGCAATGATGATTTCGCTACCGATATCATAACCAAGTTGTTTAGCGACATCAGAACCTAGCACGGTTTCAAATAAACCATGGAATTCTCTACCCTTGCTAAATGTTAGTGGTTGCTTACTTCCAAACTTGTAATGCTCAAAGTAACTGTGATTGGTTCCCATAACTCGGAAGCCTTTATGCGAGTCGCCAAGCGAGATTGGAATAGCCCAATCGACTGAACGATGATTGGCAAACTCTTGGTAGCTTTTCCAATCGATGTTGTTGGTCGCATTACCAATACGAAACACAGAATAGAGCAATAGGTTCACTTGCCCAGAGCGTCCACCAATAATGAGGTCAGTGCCTGAAATTGTATTAGCGAAGCTATCCTTGGCTTGAGTTCGGATACGCTCGACGCCCAAGAGGAGTACCACTGAAATCGCAACGGTCATTATGGTTAGAATTGCCGTCGCTTTGCGGTTCATCAAGCTTTTCCAGGCGAGCTTTACAACAGCACTCATGATATGGCTCCTAGGCTAGATACTTGATTAATGTCGGGTAGATTGAGCGTGCGATCGAATAAGGGTTCGAGTGTTGGGTCGTGGCTAACGAATACCAGTGTGGCATTGGCTTGATTCGCTTGCTCCATAAGGAGCTCAATAAATGCTTTACGATTGTCATAGTCTAAAGCTGAGGTTGGTTCGTCAGCGATCACTAACTCTGGATGTCCTATCAGAGCTCGAGCCGCAGCCACACGTTGTTGTTGACCAATACTCAATTCAGAGACAGGGCGTGTATGAAGCTCGTTTGGCAGGTGCAGTCGTTCTAGTAGGGCCTGAGCCTGTTCATTTAACGTTTGAGATGAGGCACCTAAATGGGCATGGTCACGTCGTATTTTACTGAACTGACATGGCAATAATACGTTTTCAAGTACGTTAAGGTACGGCAATAAATTGAACTGTTGAAAGATGTAGCCAATATGATTGGCGCGAAAGCGGTCTCTCTGACTGGCACTTAAACTAGCAAGGTCAGTATCGAGTACAGATAGAGAGCCTGAAGTTAATGTGTTAATCCCCGTCAACAAAGCGAGCAAGGTCGATTTACCGCAGCCACTTGGACCTTTGATAAACACATGCTCGCCTTGTGTAATGTGTAATTTAGGGATGTGGATGGTTGCGTTGATTGAACCGGGCCAGAAAAATTGGGCATCCTCTAGCTCGACAACATTTGGTGTGGTTTCAGTCATATTAAATCACCAAAGCTTTGGCGTGTAAGTAGGTACTTACACGCCACTCGTGTTATTTGATTACGATTTGGGTGTTATCTTTGCTTAATTTAATTGCTGATTGCATGGTATCAGTGAATATATTGACGCTGATGGACTCTGTAGTTGGGAACTGGTTAAACCAATCGGTTTGGATTTGGCTAAGCTGATTAACTTGTTCGCAACTGAAGCGATATTGCACCGAAAATTCACCGTGACCGCCATGATCGTGCGCCTCATCATGATCGTCATGGTGGTCATGTTTATCATGATGTTCATTATGATCATGGTGTTCGTGCCCTTCATGATCGTGATGTGCATGGTCATCATGGTCGTGCTCACTATGATCATGTTCCTCATGAGTTTCGCTTAGGTTGTGGCTCACGTAAGCTTCTTCAACATTACAATCAGCTTGTGAGTTAATAGCGAACAATGCGTTGCTGTCTTCGAGTGTAGCGACGGCTTGTTTAAGCGCTTGCTCTTGTTGCGCGTTTTCTGGAGCATGTTCGAAACCCACAACATCAGCTCCAGGAGCTGTGATCTCTACTAACAGATCTTTGCCATCTTGGGCGATATTAAACTCGACGTGACCATGCACATGAGCACCATGCTGGCGGTATTCGTTTGCATTCGCTGCTGTCGATAAAGTGAGGCCAATAGCAAGGGCTAAAACGTGTTTTGATGACATTGTATTTTTCCTAATTTTACTGGCATTAACCAAAGGCGGTATTGCTCAGATTCGAGTTTCACTAAGTTATTGTTCCCTGACACACTAGGTGCGGAAATGAACTCAATAATTTTGAGTGTGGAATAGTTTGGAAATTAAGCAAAATAAGGAGGGGCACGAGCAGCGCCAAGAATTTCTTCGCCGTACACGAGATGCAAAAAAACATGATGATGCTGGGCGCGCGTAAAAGTCGGTGTAGAGAGGGTTGGTTGTACCTTTGCTATACCGTGCTGAACCCCAGAAAATAATTGGCAATGATGATGGGTATGATGGTCGGGCGTCAGATCGACTTGATGGAGTACAACCGCAAAGTTCCAAGCGATCAGCAACGCAACACTGAAAAATAAAGCAGTGCGATACCAATATCTTAGTGTTTTTTGCCGGTGGTGGTACATCTGAGCTCCTCTTACCGACTGTTATAATATAACACCCATAATGAATAAAAGTTCACTCTTTTGTTGGCTAGCAGAAAAATTTAACTCAACACATACGTGCCGAAAAATATTGGTAATACTCTCTGATGGAAGTGTCGCACTTATAAAGAGCAGAGTTATCACTGCCCATGCTTCTAATCAAATTCATATAGCTCCTTACAACAGGAACAAGGAGCCATTCAATGAAGCTAGATGTTCTGTTTAATAAGCTCAATGACTTTTGTTATCTCATCTTGCTCAAGTGCGCCCTCTTTGACAAACAGAACTTTGCCCGTTTTGTCTTGAACAATAATGGCCGAGCTTTCTTCTTTCAGGTCCCAAGTATTAGCAACTACGCCATTTTCATCAAGAACCATGGATGACCAAGGAAACTCTTTTTTGCTGTCTTGAGCTGAAGACTTCACGAAAGAGCCTGTCCCCCAAATTGCATCATCTTGGTTGATGATAGTCGTCGTCTGGTAGCTTTCTTGTGGAAAATTTGCCGCTGTTATTGCCGACATTAAAGGGGCATTCATCTCTTTTGAACTGCTACGGCCTGCGATGGCTTGAATAACACGAACTTTGCCTTGCATATGTTGAGTTGCCCAGGGTTGGTATGCAACGCCTTCGCCTTGTAAAACTATCTCGCCGTAAGCGGCAACATTGACAGGAGGAACGCTTTTTCCTACTGACAAGTTGTGTGCAAAGGTCAAGCTTGGCGTTAAGGCCAGTAGTAGAGGTAGGAGAGTCTTAGTTTTCATATTGTTATATTCCGTACGAGGTTTGGAAGCTTCCAGTATATATCCAGATCTTAGAAATTTGTAGGACCGTTTATAACATTTATTTAACGTATGGAGTGGTGTAATCTTGCGTTATATTTAGAATTTGCTAAAATGAGTTCCGTCGCAAATTGCGCATTAAGATTGCAGAGGAAAAATAAGCAATCCGTGTTTTCTCAAAGGAATTGAGGTGAGTTATGCTACGTGAGTTTGCTGTATATCGACCATTACAAGTGGCCCGTTTTGTTAAAACGTTGTTCAAAGGTCAGTTTTTTATTGTTGGGGTTGGCTGTTTTCAGTTCGACAATGGCAAAGTGTTACTACCTGACGTCAACGATCATAAAAGGCTCACCATCTTTAAAGAAGTCAACCAAGTGATAGCATCATTATCGGCTTAGTTAGCTTGGTACCCACTTAGATTTAGAAAAGAGCGACCATATCGGTCGCTCTTTTTGTTGCTAGTTAGGTTTATCCTTGGAGGCTTGGTGGGAAGCAAACTCCCGTTCCTCCGATGCCACAGTAACCATCAGGGTTTTTCGCCAAATATTGCTGGTGGTAGGTTTCCGCAAAGTAATACGGACCTGCTGGTTGTATTTCGGTGGTGATGTTCGCGCGTTGCTCTTCTTGCAGTGCTTGCTGATACAAGAGTTTCGATTTCTCTGCGCTCTCGAGCTGCTCCGTCGAATAAGTGTAAATTGCAGAACGATATTGAGTACCTAAGTCGTTACCTTGACGCATTCCCTGAGTTGGGTCGTGTTTTTCCCAAAAAACAGCCAGTAGCTTTTCTAATGAGATGACGCGTTCATCGAAAACGACTCGTACGACTTCTGTATGACCCGTTTTACCTGTACAGACCTCTTCATACGTGGGATTGGGTGTGTACCCCCCAGCGTAACCGACCGAAGTAGATACAACGCCGTCGAGTTGCCAAAATACGCGCTCAGCGCCCCAAAAACAGCCCATTCCGAGCAAAATCTGCTGTTGGTGTGACGCAAGAGGCGCCTTTAGGTTAGATTTATTTACAAAATGATGATCGTCAATCTGCATTGGTTGATCTCTACCTGGCAAGGCATCTTCTATACTGATCAATGTTTGTTTGTTGAGCATGGTATTTGTCCTTCAATACGTGTCTTAAATTTGCGAACTTTTTCATTTCGTCTGTATCTGATGCTGTGATGACATAGACCGCGTTAAACCTATTAATATTACAGACTTAGAATCTAATTGGCGTTATCATTATTTACGTTTACTTAACCTCATTCAGCCATAAAAGCATGATAAAAAAAGCTCTCCCCACCATTGTTGGCCTGTTTGCCTTTTCTCATGGTGCCTATGCCGATGTTTCTTTGACTTTGAAAGGCATTGATGGCGCTTTAGAAGAGAATGTCAGTGCGTATCTATCATCTATTCCAGAGAAGGATTACTCCACTTCTCTGCGTTTTCAAGCGAGATTAGATCAAAGTATCACTGAAGCGCTTAACGCGCTTGGGTATTATCATGCAAAAATTTCATACTCTATTCCTGAAGCGAATGATGAGTTAATTGTGCTCATCAAGCCGGGCTTGCCAGTGAAAGTGAAAGTCATGGATGTGGTCATCACTGGAGAGGCCAAGGACGATGAAGAGTTTGCAAAACTTATTGAGCGCTCTCCGCTCAAAGTTGGTCAAGTTTTGAATCAAGGCCAATACGACAGCCTTAAGTCAGGCATTCGTAACTTGGCGCTTCAGCGTGGTTACTTCAATGGTGAGTTTACGCTAAGTCGATTAGAGGTTATCCCTGATCTGAACGAAGCTAATGTCCGTTTGCACTACAGCAGTGGAATACGTTTCAATTTTGGCGACGTTTCTTTTATTGGCAACCACATCTGGGAAGACCGTGTCGCATCACTACAACCTTTTAAAGAAGGGGACCCATACAACGTTTCGAAGCTGGGCGAGTTTAACCAGAAGCTATCAAATACGGAGTGGTTTTCCTCAGTTTTTGTTGAGCCTGAATTGGATAGGCTTGATGATGGCCGAGACTTGCCAATTAAAGTGTCTTTATCTCCTGCTTCGAAGAATCAGATCGAGACGGGTATTGGTTACTCAACGGATGTTGGCGTTCGAGGAACGTTGAAGTGGAAGAAACCTTGGGTGAGCTCCCGAGGACACAGTTTCAACACTGCTTTATCCCTATCTAAGCCAGAGCAAAACGTGACTGCTTCTTACAAAATTCCTTTAGAAGATGTCGCTAACGATTATTATCAAGTTCAATATGGGCTTAAAAACCTAGACAACCGTGACACGCAGAGTATCGAGTCTAACCTTGCAGTGGAGCGTCATTGGTTAGCAGACGGTGGTTGGCATAATACCGTTTATGTTCGTCATTTGTACGAGAGCTTTACGCAAGGTTTACAAGATGATGAATTCAACTTCGTACTTCCAGGTGCGACATTTTCTCGGACTAGGGTTCGAGGGGGCAATATGCCAATGTGGGGAGACAAGCAAAGCATCACTATTGAGTATGGTGATACCGCTATGCTTTCTGAAACTAGAGTGCTCCGCTTAATTGGCTCGACATCTTGGATTCGTGGTATTGGAGAGAATCATCGTGGTTTGTTCCGCTTAGAAGGTGGTGCGAATATTACCGATGAACTTGAAAAACTATCACCGTCGCTGCGTTTCTTCGCTGGTGGTGACAATAATATTCGTGGTTACGGCTATGAATCTATTTCACCTGTGGATGAGAGTGGTGCTTTGACGGGTGGTAAATACATTGTTAGCAGTACATTAGAATATCAATATCGTGTTTATGGAAACTGGTGGGCTGCAACGTTTTACGATATTGGTGATGCGTTTAATGAAACACCAGATTGGAAATCAGGTGCTGGTGTTGGTATCCGCTGGGCGTCTCCGGTGGGCCCTGTTAGTTTTGATTTTGCATGGGGGTTGGATGCAAAACCAGAACGAGAGTTTCGTATCCACTTCTCATTGGGGCCTGAGCTATGATCAAAATGATGTTTAAGTGGACCAAATGGCTGTCGCTCAGTTTGATTGGTCTATTGCTGTTGCTCATCATTATTGTCGCGACAGTTTTGTTTACCCACCCAGGCCTCAAATTTGCCTTGTGGGGAGCTGAAAAAGCATTACCACAATTGCAGATTGAAAAAGTGCAGGGTTCATTGTTTCCTCGCTTCGAACTGCATAACGTCAGTTTTGTCGATGAGTCTTTGAATATCGACGCCAAAGTCGAGCGTTTAGCTTTGGCAGTGAACTTCCGCTGTTTCTTTGACCCTAAGGTCTGTGTCGATGAGTTAAGACTGCAGGGGCTTGACTTTAAGATGCCAGAGCTACCGCCAGCAAGCGAGGAGCAAGAGGAAACACCACCACTGCGTTCTATCAGTACGCCAGTGCCAATTTTTGTTAATAAAGTCAGCTTTAATGACATCAATGTCAATGTGCTGGGCAATCAAATTGATTGGCAAACATTCTCGACCGCTTTGTCGATGCAGGGTGATCGTTTGGTGATCGCACCTACCGCGTTGAAAGACATTAATGTGGCTTTAGCACCAAGTGAGGCTGAACCTGAAGCGGCTGCCGAGGAGCCGAAAGAAACTGACGTTACGCCGCAAGATATTGTGTTACCCGAAGTATGGATTCCACTGACGGTTGAAGCGCGTCGTCTTGATATTCACAATTTCAAACTGGCGGGTGAAACGCCAGTGATCGTCAATCATCTTGGTTTGGTTGCAAGAGCAGGCGGTGAACGTGTTGATGTCAAAACGTTAGAGCTCGACATGCCAGAAGTGGAAGGCAAGTTGAGCACACAAGTGACGCTTTCTTCTGATTACCCTATCAAAGCGCAATTGGACGCGTTAGTGAAGCAAGCGGATGCGAAGGGACAAAAACTGTCGCTTTCGGTCTCGGGTTCGGTTGGTGATTTGTCACTAAATGCTACGCTTTCTGAGCTTGTACAAGCGGAGATCAAAGGTGATATTCAACCGCTTAAAACGCAGTTACCGTTTGATGTCGCGATTAAAAATGTACAGGCGCAATGGCCGCTATTTGGACAAAGCGATTACCAGGTTTCTGTACCAAGCTTGGCGGCAAAAGGCTCACTTGATGGCTACGAAGTCGCATTAGAAACCAAAGCTTCGGGCAAAGATATTCCCGCCGTTGATGTCGCACTAAACGGCAAAGGTACGCTAGAGCAAATTGACCTCGAAAGCCTTGTAGTGAAAACCTTAGGGGGCGAACTCTCTGGGAAAGTCATGGCCAATTGGGCCGCGCCAATCAACTGGCAAGCTGACTTGAACCTGAAAAACATTCAACCAGGTTTACAATGGAAAGAAGCTGAAGGGGATATCAGCGGTAACCTTTCGACTTCGGGGTCGTTAACAGAACAAGGCGGTTGGCAAGTCAGTTTGCCTAAGTTAGACATTGACGGCATTTTGCGAGGGTATCCGCTGAATGTTGAAGGGCAACTTGAAGCGTCTGATAAAAACGGCAAAGGCGAAGACATCCAACTTACCACTCAGGGTTTAGCGCTTTCTCATGGTCCAAACCAACTCAGTGCAAAGGGTAAGTTCGATAAGCAAATTCTGATGGATGTTGAGGTTAACTTCCCTGATTTTGCGAAAAGTGTTCCGGATCTTGCAGGTAAAATGCAAGGTAAAGTCGCACTACGTGGTAGCTTGAAAGAACCAGACATCAATCTTGATCTCGCTTTAAATCAGATAAACTGGCAGCAACAGGCGAACGTAGAAACGATCACCTTAAAGGGTGATGTGAAGCCTCTGCCAGCACCAAAAGCGAACATAAGCCTTATTGCGAACAACATTACCTATGACGACATAAAAGTTGATAGTGCTGACCTTGAAGTCTCTGGGGATGAAAAACTGCATCAACTGACGCTCGATGTAGTGTCTGACCTGGTGTCGACCAGTTTAGAAATTGAAGGGACATTCCAGCAGAAACCAGAAATGATTTGGGATGGGGCGCTGCGCCGCTTGACGCTGAGCTCGCAACAAGGCCCGTGGGCGTTGCAAAAATCGACCGCGGTGAAGGTCAATATCGACAAACAGATCGCGAACGTTCAAGCGCATTGTTGGTTGCAAGCGGAGTCGAGCGTATGTCTAACCGAAGACATTAGTGTCGGTAAGAGTGGCCAGGCGAAGTTAGCCATCAATGATTTTGATTTTGACCAAATCAAACAATTCCTGCCGCCAGAAACCAAGCTGCAAGGCTCGGTTAATGCACAGGCTTTTGCTAAATGGGCACCAGAGAAAAAGCCTGAAGTAACCTTAAGTGTCAATATGCCAAAAGGCCAAGTTGAACAAGCGTTTGAACAGCCAATTAAAGTCGGTTGGGAAAGCTTCAACTTTAAAGCAGCATTAGCGAAAGACAAGCTTGATGCCGAGTGGCTATTTGATGTGAAAGATAACGGTGACTTGTCTGGTAAGGTTTCTTTACTGAATGTCTCGTCTGAAAAGCCCACTATTGATGGTAAGGTTTCACTCTCTACGTTCCACTTGGACTTCTTGGCACCGTTGATTGGTGAGTACAGCTTGTTTAAAGCAAACATGAATACTGACCTAGCGATATCAGGTGACGTTATGCATCCGAAGGTGAACGGTCAGTTCTTGATTGACCAAATGAAGCTACAGGGTGAAGTCACACCGATAGATATAAACTCAGGGCAGGTCGTCATCAACTTTAAAGGCCATCAAGCGGACTTGGATGCCGGAATTTTAACCCCGGATGGTGAGTTGAACGTTACCGGTGATGCCGACTGGCAGGACTTACAGAACTGGCGCACTAAAGCGCGTGTATTTGCTAAAGAGCTCAATGTTGATTTGCCTCCAATGGTAAAAATCAAAGTGGAGCCTGACATGACAATAGATGTGACCCCTCAGCTTGCGAAAATTGAGGGTGATATTAATTTGCCATGGGGCAGAATTGTCGTCGAAGAGCTTCCACCAAGTGCGGTAGGCGTATCGAGTGATACCGTTATTCTCGATAAAAACTTGCAGCCAGTGGACGATGTGGCTGCGATGCCGTTTGATGTGGAAACGAACATCAACATTAAAATTGGTGATGACTTCCAACTTGCCGCTTTTGGTTTAAAAGGTGGGTTGAAAGGGAACCTAAACGTGACACAAAAAGACAAAGGTCCTTTCATCGTTGGTGAAGTGAATGTTGTCGACGGTTCTTATCGTTCGTTTGGTCAGGACTTATTGATTAAAGAAGGTAAGATTCTGATGAATGGTCCACCAGATCAACCTTACTTGTCTATCAAAGCGATTCGTAATCCAGACAATACCCAAGATGATGTCATTGCGGGGGTACAAGTGTCAGGCCCAGCATCTGATCCGAGTATAGAAATTTTCTCAGAGCCCGCGATGAACCAAGCCAATGCACTTTCTTATCTACTTCGTGGTCAAGATATTGATGGTGAAGCCGGTGGTAATGCAATGACAACTACCTTAATTGGTTTAAGCTTGGCGAAGAGTGGTCGTGTGGTTGGTGAAATCGGTGAAGCCTTTGGCGTACAGGATTTACAGCTGGACACTGCTGGGTCGGGCGATGACTCGCAAGTGACGGTGAGTGGTTATATTCTGCCAGGTTTGCAGGTGAAATATGGTGTCGGCATCTTTAACTCCCTAGGTGAGTTCACTGTGCGTTACCGATTGATGCAAGACTTGTATTTAGAAGCGGTATCTGGTGTAGATAGCGCCGTTGACCTACTCTATCAGTTTGAGTTCGATTAAAGTGCTTTAACCTAAGCATACACAGTCATGACTAAGGAGTGGTTATGCAGCATTTGATTTTTGTCTACGGCACGTTACGCAAGGGAGAGTACAACCATCAGTATTTGCGCTCGGCGCAGTTTCTTGGTTTACATGAAACGGATGCTCAATTTGCAATGTATGACTTAGGCCCTTATCCAGCGTTGTCTGATGGGCAACGCTCGATTCAAGGTGAAGTGTATCTGATTGATGATGAAACCTTATCTGAGCTAGATAGGTTAGAAGATGTGCCAGTGGAATATCGCCGAGAGAGCATCGCTACGCCTTTTGGCCAAGCTTGGATCTACTTATATCAAGATACTGAGCAATTAACCGAAGAAATCGCTTCCGGAGATTGGTGTCAAAAGGTGTGAGCTATACTGACATTATCAATAGCAACGAGCTAAACACTAAGGAGTCGCGATGAAAGCATTCGTAATTGGAGTAATGGCGTTGCTTCTTGCTGCATGCGCACAAACAACACTACCGACTTCGAATAATGTGACCGATTGGCAAGTGTTTGGTAAGCAGTCAGCTTTAGATGGATTACGGGAGTTATCTGAGGAGCGAATTGCGAAGCTGGATGATGTTAACCATGCGACGCCAGAACTGATAATGGCTTATCAAGCGGGTTACCAGCAAGGCAAACAAGAGTATTGTGAGCAAAGTGCTTATATGCTCGGTGTTATCGGGCGGCCGTATTTTGGCATTTGTGATGATGTTGACCCCTTCTTTCAACATGACTACGACGCTGGACGAATGTCTTCAGCAGGCGCACCTATCTAGTTGACACAGGTAAGATGAAAGCAAAAGAGCTGCCCTAGAGCAGCTCTTTTTAATTTTGTATCAGCAGTGATACTTATTTTTTCTGAGCTCGCTCGTAAGATTCTAGGATTTCAGCTTTGGCGGCAGCAACATCTGCCCAACCATCCACTTTCACCCATTTGCCTGCTTCAAGCTCTTTGTAACGCTCAAAGAATTGCGTGATCTGCGCTTTCAGTAGTTCTGGGATATCGCCCACATCTTGGATGTGCTCGTACTCTTTCGAGATTTTTGAGTGGGGAACCGCAAACACTTTTGCATCTTCACCCGATTCATCTGTCATCTTCAAAACGCCAACAGGACGGCAGCGAATGACTGAACCTGGCATGAGTGGGTATGGTGTTGGTACCAATACGTCGACTGGGTCGCCATCAAGAGACAGGGTATTGTTCACGTAGCCATAGTTGCATGGGTAGAACATTGGTGCAGACATGAAACGGTCGACAAATACAGCACCAGAGTCTTTATCTACTTCGTACTTGATTGGATCTGCATTTGCAGGAATTTCGATCACGACATAGATATCTTCAGGCAGCGACTTGCCTGCTGGTACATGGTTTAAGCTCATTAGAATATTCCTTTTCATTAACGATGAGTCACACAAAAGCGGCTTCATCTGATGATAAATTCGCGTTTCACTTTAGCGACAAAAACGCGGCAGGTAAACACCTGCCGCGTTGGACAAAGGTCTGAAATTATTCTTCGTCGCGGTGCAGTTCAAGGAACTCTTCAACTTTGCGAACCATGTTCTTCGAACCCACAAAGAAAGGTACACGCTGGTGCAACTCAGTAGGCTTGATGTCCATAATGCGATTCACGCCGTCCGATGCAATGCCCCCAGCTTGCTCAATGAGGAATGCCATAGGGTTACATTCGTAAAGCAGGCGTAGCTTGCCTTGTGGGTGGCTTTGTGTGCTTGGGTAAAGGTAGATACCACCTTTCAGTAGGTTGCGGTGGAAATCAGCAACCAGCGAGCCAATGTAGCGAGAAGTGTATGGGCGACCGTCTTCTGGCACGTTTTCTTGGCAGTACTTGATGTACTTCTTCACCCCTTGAGGGAAACGAATGTAATTACCTTCGTTGATGGAGTAGATCTTACCATCATCAGGAATCATCATGTTTTCATGAGAAAGACAGAAGCTGCCGATAGATGGGTCGTAAGTAAAGCCGTTTACGCCGTTACCAGTTGTGTATACCAACATGGTGGAGGAGCCGTAAATTACGTAGCCCGCAGCCACTTGTTTGTGACCAGGTTGTAGGAAGTCTTCTTCAGTTGGTGGAGTACCGATTGGAGAAACACGACGGTAAATCGAGAAGATAGTACCAACAGAGACGTTCACATCGATGTTAGAAGAGCCATCAAGTGGGTCCATCAGTACTACATATTTGGCGTTTTGGTTGAGTTCTTTATTGAACGCAACTGCTTCGTCTTCTTCTTCACTGGCAACGCCACACACTTGATCACGAGCTTCGAGCGCGGCTTTGAACTTATCGTTCGCGTAAACATCGAGCTTTTGCTGATCTTCACCTTGGACATTTTCCGTACCTACAGCACCAGTGATATCACCGAGACCCGCTGCGTTGATTTCGCGGTTAACGATTTTTGCAGCTAAACGAATGGAGGCTAAAAGGGATGATAGATCACCGCTAGCGTGGGGGAAATCCGCTTGTTTTTCGACAATGAACTCGCCTAGGGTGCGCAGTCCTGACATGGTTAATCCTTACATTTTCATTTCATTGGGGGTAGTGCGCAAGTGAGCATCTCTTTATGGATGTTAAACGATTGCGCTGGATGTAAGTTTAAGTCGCAGATCTTTTTAATGGTAATGAAGTAACTGTTTGAGATCTCAATTTATTTGTAGACTTGTTTGAGGGATTCATCAGTAAGCAAGAGGTTGTACAGTCTGTGTTCAACCTTGTCATATTTGTGAAAGGGACTGCAAGAAGAAGGCTAAAGTCACTCGCTTTTCAGGCGGTAATCGCGATAATGAAAGCATTAAAAAACGCATTACAAGGTTTAGTTTATGCACATTCATATCTTGGGTATCTGTGGCACATTTATGGGCGGCGCAGCGATTCTAGCGCGCCAATTAGGACATAAAGTCACTGGTTCTGATGCCAACGTTTATCCGCCAATGAGCACACTGCTTGAGTCTCAAGGTATTGAAATTATTGAAGGCTTTGACCCGTCTCAACTCGACCCTCAACCAGATCTTGTGGTGATTGGTAATGCGATGAGCCGTGGCAACCCTTGTGTCGAGCATGTGCTCAACACTAACATGCGCTACACCTCTGGTCCGCAGTGGCTCAACGAGTTTTTGCTGCATGATCGGTGGGTATTGGCGGTATCGGGTACACATGGGAAAACGACCACGTCGAGCATGCTTGCCTGGATACTTGAAGATTGTGGTTATCAACCGGGTTTCTTAGTCGGTGGGGTACTCGGTAACTTCGGAGTGTCTGCTCGTTTGGGTGAAAGCATGTTTTTTGTCGTTGAAGCGGACGAATATGACAGTGCTTTTTTCGATAAGCGTTCTAAGTTTGTGCATTACCATCCTCGCACTTTAATCATGAATAACCTTGAGTTCGATCATGCTGATATCTTCGATGATCTAGAGGCGATCAAGCGCCAATTCCATCATTTAGTGCGAACGGTTCCCGGCAATGGCTTAATCTTAGCTCCGAAGCAAGACCAAGCTTTGGCGGATGTATTAGAGCGTGGTTGCTGGACAGAAAAACAGTTCTCTGGTGAGAATGGTGACTGGCAAGCGCACAAATTAGTGCTTGATGGCTCAAAATTTGACGTTGCGTTGAAAGGCGAGAAGGTTGGTACCGTCGAATGGAATTTGGTGGGTGACCACAATGTGGATAATGCGCTGATGGCAATCGCTGCTGCACGACATGTTGGAGTCACTCCGGATCTTGCTTGCCAGGCATTAGGGCGTTTCATCAATACCAAGCGCCGTTTAGAGCTGAAAGGTGAAGAACAAGGTGTGACGGTTTACGATGATTTTGCGCATCACCCAACGGCAATTGAACTTACTGTCGGTGGTTTGCGTAACAAGGTAGGTGAAAAACGCATCCTAGCTGTGTTAGAGCCGCGTTCTGCCACCATGAAGCGTGGCGTACACAAAAACACACTTGCAGAGTCACTACACAGTGCAGATGAAGTCTTCTTGTTCCAGCCAGATAATATCGAGTGGTCTGTGCAAGACATTGCCGACCAATGCACACAGCCAGCGTTTGTCGATGCGGATATAGATAACTTTGTAGCCAAGATCGTCGAACGTGCGCGACCAGGTGACCAAATTCTAGTCATGAGCAACGGTGGCTTTGGTGGTATTCACGGAAAACTTCTTGAGCAGTTAAAACAAAAAGCCTGATTGATATGCAAAACAAAACACAACCCTCTCATAAAAAAGCCATCACGTTGGCATTAACGGGTGCTTCTGGTGCTCCCTACGGCCTTCGTCTTTTAGAATGCTTGGTTGCGGCGGATTATCATGTCTACGTTCTGATTTCTTCGGCAGCTCGTGTTGTGATGGCAACCGAGCATAATCTTAAGCTACCAAGTGGCCCAGAAGCGGCGCAGCAAGCATTGGTAGAGCACCTGAACTGCAATCGAAATAACATCACCGTTTGCGGTAAAGACGATTGGTTCTCGCCGGTTGCCTCTGGTTCTGCTGCACCCAAGCAAATGGTGGTTTGCCCATGCTCTGCGGGAAGCGTTGCAGCCATAGCACACGGTATGTCGGACAACTTGATCGAACGGGCCGCTGATGTAGTAATGAAAGAGCGCGGGCAGTTGTTGCTCGTGGTTCGCGAAACACCATTTTCAACGCTACATCTGGAGAACATGCACAAACTGTCGCAAATGGGCGTCACCATCATGCCAGCAGCTCCAGGCTTCTATCATCAGCCAAAGAGTATTGAAGACTTAGTGGATTTTATGGTGGCGAGAATTCTTGACCACTTAGGTATTGAGCAAGGTTTGGTGCCTCGTTGGGGTTATGACCAGCGCTCGTGAGCTGATTGTGTAACCACTCAAATACCTTTACAATCCATCCAACTCATCGGGGAGCAAACCCATTTAGCATTGAGTCAATCAATGCATTGGGGCGCTGAGACCTAAGTGTTTAACTAGGGACCCGTATTACCTGAACCAGATAATGCTGGCGTAGGAATTGAGTCTGGATATTGGAAGTCCTTAATAGCCGCCTCAAACCCTGTGCCGCTCAACTTATTTCTCTGAAATACTCATGGAGAGCGAGCAGTGAAACCCACTCTAAATCTGATTGCCCTAGCTGCAATCACCTCTACTTCAGCGTTTGCCGCTGAAAACACATTAACCATCTATACCTACGACTCTTTTGCCGCAGATTGGGGGCCGGGTCCTAAAATCGAGCAAGCTTTTGAAGCAAAATGTGGCTGTGACGTTAACTTCGTAGCGTTGGACGATGGTGTGTCGATTCTGAATCGTCTTCGTCTTGAAGGCGGTAATAGCAAAGCGGACATCGTATTAGGTTTGGATAACAATCTGATGGCAGAAGCGAAGAAAACCGGTCTGCTTGCCGAGCACAATGTGGATACGTCCAATACAGTGTTACCAAACGGTTGGAGTGACACGACGTTTGTACCGTACGATTACGGCTACTTCGCGTTTGTGTACAACAAAGAGAAACTGGCTAATCCGCCGAAAAGCATGAAAGAGCTGGTGGAAACGCGCGACGATCTGAAAGTGATTTACCAAGATCCGCGGACTTCAACGCCGGGCCAAGGCTTAATGCTATGGATGAAATCTATTTATGGCGACGATGTGACGCAAGCGTGGCAGAAGCTAGCGAGCAAAACCGTAACGGTCACGAAAGGTTGGTCTGAGGCGTATTCTATGTTCCTCAATGGTGAGTCCGATTTAGTGCTTTCTTACACCACTTCACCTGCGTACCACTTAATTGCGGAAAACGATTCGAAGTTTGCTACGGCGAATTTTGCTGAAGGCCACTACATGCAAGTTGAAGTAGCCGCCAAAGTGAAAGGGGCAAAAAACTCAGAACTTGCTGATCAATTTATGAGTTTCATTTTAAGTGATGAGTTCCAATCGGCGATGCCAACGGGTAACTGGATGTACCCAGTCACTGACGTTGAGTTACCTAATGGTTTTGAAACTTTGAGTGTTCCAAGCAAGTCGTTGAGCTTTAGTGCTGATGAAGTGGCAAAAATGCGTAAGTCTTGGATTCGCGAATGGCAAAGCGCATTGACGTTTTAGCTGACGTTTCCATCCTCATCTGAATGAGATAGGTTTTACCTTTGAATTCTGTTCCAAAAATAGGTTTAGGGGTCGCGATGATCATCGCGACCTTTGTTATTTCTGCCCTAGGTGCTTTGATTGTTCAAGCCCCTTCACTTGATGTGTCTGTGGTATGGGGCGACCCGTACTATCAACATGTCACCAAGTTCAGTTTCTACCAAGCGTTTCTTTCCACATTGCTCAGTGTTGGCTTTGCCATTCCAGTAGCGCACGCACTTTCGCGTCGCCAATTTATTGGTAAATCATTACTGCTTAAGCTGTTTGCATCGACACTGGTTTTACCGGTTTTGGTTGGTGTTTTTGGGTTGTTAGCGATTTATGGCAACAGTGGTTTGTTGGCGCAGTGGTTGCAAAGTTTCGATACTAAACTGCCATTCTCTATTTACGGTTTGAACGGTATTTTACTCGCCCATGTGTTCTTTAATTTACCTTACGCGGCGCGATTGCTTCTGCAAGCCTTGGAGTCTATTCCTGCCGAGCAGCATAAGCTTTGCGCGCATCTTGGGATGAGCCATTGGGATAAGTTTCGCTGGGTAGAATGGCCGCGTTTAAGGCAGCAGCTTCCCCACGTTTGTGGGTTGGTGTTTATGTTGTGCTTTACCAGTTTTGCCACTGTAATGGCGTTGGGGGGCGGGCCAAAATCCACCACCATTGAATTGGCCATTTACCAAGCGATTAAGTTTGATTT
This sequence comes from Vibrio sp. 1288, assembly GCF_033344475.1. Lineage (NCBI taxonomy): Bacteria > Pseudomonadati > Pseudomonadota > Gammaproteobacteria > Vibrionales > Vibrionaceae > Vibrio > Vibrio sp. 1288. The sequence goes on along the minus strand of NZ_JAWPOX010000001.1, from coordinate 244,429 downwards.
TGATTTACAAGCTGGGGCGTTATTGGCGCTGTGGCAGATGCTGTTATGTGGACTGCTTGCTATTGGTGTGCAGAAGTTAACAAAGCCTGTTGCTATCAGTGCTGGCAGCACATCGGTACAGCAATTTTTAACGAAGGATCATGGGTGGTCAAAAGCTTGGGATAGCTTATGGATCATAGGTGCCTTTTTACTGGTAATACCGCCGTTATTGATGGTGTTACTGAGTGGCATCAACCAACAAGTTTGGACAGTATTAACCGATGAGCGTTTTTGGTCTGCGCTATTGAACTCCCTCAAAGTCGCCTGTGTCGCTAGCGCGCTTGCGGTCGCTGCAGGGGTGTCCATACTATTGACCAGTCGCCGTTGGAGGTTGCAGTACAAAAACACGCGAGCCGATCAGATAGAGTTAATCGGCACCATTATTTTGGTGACTCCAGGTCTGGTGATTAGCACCGGTTTATTCTTACTACTGCGCACATTTACCGATGTTTTTAGCTTGGCATTTTTTGTCGTGATTTTGGTGAACGGTTTGATGGCTTTGCCTTACGTGATCAAAACGCTAGCGCAGCCAATGCTGCACATTGAACAACAGTATCAGTATGTATGTGCCAGCTTAGGCATGCGTGGCTGGCAACGGTTTAAAGTGGTGGAGTGGCAGGCGCTACGCAAGCCGTTTGCACATGCGTTTGCGATCAGCTTTATGTTTGCAATAGGGGATTTAAGTGCCATCGCACTGTTTGGTGGACAAGAGTTTCGTACCTTACCTCTGTATTTGTTCCAGTTGCTTGGCAGTTATCAGATGGACGCAGCTGCGGTGGTATCGGTGACCCTATTGTTGTTGAGTGTGGGCTGTTTTGCCTTGATTGAGAAAGTATTGAAAACGAAGGAGAGAGCGTAATGTTAGTGTTGGATGATGTGCAGTACACCTACCAACGTGAACTGTTTCGTTTTGACTTAACGATTGAGCAAGGACAGATTGTATCGCTGATGGGACCAAGTGGGGCAGGGAAGTCAACCTTGCTGGCGTTGGTGGCAGGATTCATCCATCCTGACCGTGGTGATATTTGTGTTGATGGTGAGTCCATTGTGCGTAAAGAGCCTTATCTGCGTCCGTTCTCTATGTTGTTCCAAGAGCACAATTTGTTTGCTCACTTATCGGTGCGTGACAACATCGGTTTGGGCTTACACCCAGGGCTAAAGCTTACGGTGGACCAAAATCGTCAGATTGAACAAGCCGCGCAGCAAGTTGGTGTTGCAGAGTACCTCGACCGTTTGCCAGAGCATCTTTCTGGTGGCCAGCGTCAACGTGTTGCCTTAGCGCGTTGTTTTGTTCAGCCTCATCCCATGTGGCTATTGGATGAGCCGTTCTCGGCGCTTGATCCGGTGTTGCGTGAAGAGATGCTGAGCTTGGTAAAAAAACTCGCAGCAGAGCGGGGAATAACCGTATTGATGGTCACGCACCATTTAAGCGATGCCAAAGCGATTGCCAGCCACTTTGTGTTTGTGGCAGATGGTAAAGTGGAAGCCGCGGGTGATATGTCTGCATTGAGTGAACAGCATGCTAGTGAGAAGCTTGCGGCATTTATCCGAGCCGCATGCTAGTGCCTGATAGTTGCTAGGTTATGCTTCTCCGCAACACAAACCATGCCTAGGGCCAAATTCAAATTGAGATCTTAAGCTCATGATATGGTCAATCATTGCTTGTACGCGCCGTGGGCGGTTTGCTCCAGGACGATAGACTAGATAAATAGGCATTGGTACCGTGTGCCATTGCGGCAACACTCTGACTAAGGTGCCACTTTCTAGCTCTTGCGTCATGTTTTGCACAGGTAAGTTAGCGATGCCTAGTCCTTTAAGTGCACCTTTCAATATTGCTTCTACAGTTGTACTTGAGAAGTTACTGGTTATTGAAACATTGACGGTATTATCGTGTGAGATCAGCGTCCAAGGCCCTATTTCTGAAACATATTGATACCTCAAACAGTTGTGTTTTGTCAGATCTTCTGGCGTTTCAGGTACGCCGAACTCAGCTAAATACTCAGGGCTAGCAGCCAGAACTCGAGTGGTATAGCCTAATTTTTTTGCGATCAATCGATCATCAACTATCTGACCGACTCGAATTGCCATATCAAAGCCGTGTGAAAAGAGATCAACAAAATCGTTCGATGCTTCTAACGCAATTTGTACTTTTGGCCATTGTTTTAAAAATGGCAAAAAGATGTGCTCCGCCATATACGCATCCAACGCTGGTGGCGCGGAAATACGCAGCCGGCCTTGGATCTGTTGTTCCATCTCCTGAACGTCATGGCCAATTGAGTGGAATTCCTCAACTAAGCTTGCAGCACGCTCTAAAACCATTTGGCCAGCTTCGGTGATCACTAACTTTCGGGTTGTGCGCTCTAGCAGTTTGGCTTCAAAGTGTTGTTCGAGTTTGGTTATGGCTTTGCTAACAGTAGATTTTGGTAGGTTTAACTCCAGCGCGCACTTGGTTAAGCTCAGTAGTCGACAGCTTGTGACAAAGATAGAAAGCGTTCTAAAGTCAATTGTTTCTAAATTGCGAACAATCACTTTCAATTATCCATATTGTTTCAATATTAATCTGATTATAGTCTGGCACCTCATCCTTAGCCATCAAGTTATTGTCATTTGAGGTAAACAACATGTCCAACTCTGTAGACTTATTTTCTCCTATCGAACTCGGTCAATTAGCATTAGATAACCGTGCCATTATGGCGCCTTTAACGCGAGCTCGTGCTGGCGCAGACCATATTCCTAATGACCTTATGGTTGAATACTACGCTCAACGTGCGAGTGCCGGACTTATCATTGCTGAATGCACCATGGTGATGGAAGGTACGTCTGCTTTCATGGCAGAGCCGGGCATTTACAACGAAGAGCAAATCGCAGCTTGGAAAAAGGTAACGGATGCGGTTCATGAGAGAGGCGGTAAGATTGTACTGCAAATTTGGCATGCGGGACGAGCTTGTCATCCTGATCTGAATGAAGGAAAAACACCTGTAGCGGCGAGCGCATTGGCCATTCGTGATGAATTAGTCCATACCCCTTCGGGTAAGCAAGCATATACGGTACCACGAGCACTCGAAGTGGATGAGATAGCTTCCATTGTTGCGGCGTTTAAACAAGGTGCAGAAAACGCCAAGAAAGCCGGCTTTGATGGGGTCGAGATACATGGCGCCAATGGTTATCTTATTGATAACTTCCTTCGTGACGGCTCAAATTTACGTACCGATGAATACGGTGGCTCGGTTGAAAATCGTGCTCGATTTTTACTTGAGATAGTGAAAGAAGTCGTTGAGGTGTGGGGACCCGGAAGAGTCGGTCTGCGTACATCTCCGCTAAATGGATTTAATGACATGAAAGACAGTGATCCAGTTGGCTTGGTGCGTTACTTAGCAGAGCAACTTAATTCTTTCGATCTTGCTTATTGGCACGTGATGCGTGCGGATCTGAAAGGCGTACAAAAAGCAGATGTTCTCAAGCCAGCACGCGAAAACTATAAAGGTCACTTAATGGCGAACGTGGGCTACAGTGCACAAGAAGCGGCAACAGCAATTGCAGAAAACAAAGTTGATGTGGTCGCATTTGGCGTTCCCTTTATCGCAAACCCAGATTTAGTTGAGCGATTTAAGAAAAATGCACCTCTTAATGAGGCGAAACCAGAACACTTTTATTTGGGTGGAGCAGAAGGTTATACCGATTACCCAGTGATGGCATAACCCTTACTTGTTTAATATAAAAAGGACGCTAATGTTAGCGTCCTTTTTCGTTTCTGTATTTACTTAGCCTTGCGGTTTTACGACCATCACATTGATTGGAGAATATTCCACAACCTTACTCGCGACAGAGCCAAGCATTACTTTATTGATTTTAGAGCGCTTGTGGCTTGGCATAATGATGAGATCTGCGCCTAAACATTCTGCATAATCAAGAATGGTCGCGTAGGCCTTGCCTTCAGCAACATGCACTTGGTAAACCACATCTTCAGCAATATGCTCATTAGCGAAAGCTTTTAGTTGCTGCTTCACGTCTTGCTTCATTTTGGCTGCAGCATCTTTCGGAAAGTATGTGGCAACCATCGACATGTGAATACCAGGTAGTACCGTCAGAAGATGGATTTGAGCATTTGCTTGCTTTGCCTGCCAAACCGCTAGTTCAACTGCTCGGTCTGAAAAGCCTTGGTCATTTAGATCAACCGGAACAAGAATTTGTTTGTACATTCAATGTCTCTCATTAAGGCCCCTTTATCCTCGGGGCCAAATCGGTTATGCGCTCAATTGTTCCTTACGAGCACGACGTTTTTGGTTCATGGCAAGCACCAGCAGAAGAATCAAGCAAGGTACAAACACCCACTCTTTCATCGGACGGTCTGCATCCTGGATAACCCACTTGATTTCCCAATCAAAGTCGATACCTGCGGACTCTGCTGGACTACCAAATTCAACCATATCGACAATCATTTTGTTGTCACTTTCGGTCAGCATCAGACCCATAGATGAAATACGTGCGTCTGCTGTTGTCGCACTGTCTTCGAATGGAAGACGAACCGTTTTCTCAATGTAGTCGCCCTCAAGGTTTTCACCGGCAACACGTAACTCCAATGATTCTCCTACATTTAGTGTTTCCGTGATTTGAGCTACCTCAACGCCAGGAGAAAGAACTTTCGCTGGGTACAGCATGTCCCACCAAAAACCTGGACGGAAAAACGAAAACGTCAGTACTAATAATAGGACTGTTTCCCACCACTTGTTACGCGTGAACCACCACCCTTGAGTTGCCGCAGAGAAAATCAGCATTGCAATGATCGATGAGATGACCGTGAGTGCCAAATGCCACCAAGAGTCGATCCCCATTAACAATAGCTGGGTATTGAACACAAACATGAACGGCAAAATAGCGGTTCGAATATCGTAAGTAAAACCTTGGATACCGGTACGAATTGGATCTGATTTCGCAATTGCGGCTGCTGCAAAAGCCGCAAGACCTACAGGTGGGGTATCGTCGGCCAAAATACCAAAGTAGAAAACGAACAAGTGCACCGCTATCAACGGAATAATCAAGCCATGCGCTGCGCCGAGCGTAACAATGACCGGCGCCATTAGCGTAGAGACCACGATGTAGTTCGCCGTTGTTGGCAGACCCATCCCCAGAACCAAGCTAATGATGGCGGTAAACAGCAGCATAAGAATGATGCTGCCACCAGAGATAAACTCGACGAAGTCGGTCATCACTAGGCCGATACCCGTTAGTGTAACAACACCAACAACGGTGCCCGCTGCCGCGGTTGCAACGCCGATACCAATCATATTGCGCGCACCAGAAACTAAGCTCTCGGCAAGATCGACAAAGCCATCTTTGGTTTGCTGAAGCATGTCACCTTGCTTTGACAGCAGTGCAATCAACGGACGTTGAGTCAGCAAAATGAAAATCATGAACACCGTTGCCCAGAATGCCGAAAGGCCAGGTGAGAAACGTTCGACAGTCAAACACCAAACCAATACGACGATAGGGAGTAGGTAGTGCAAGCCTGACTTAACGGTTGGACCAGGATCAGGTACTTCTGTTAATTCTGCATCAATCTCAATTGCGCCATCTTGCACGTGATTTGCTGAGACTTTCACCAACCCAACGTACGCGATTAATAGTGCGACGGTAACAATTGGTGTCGCGGCATCACCAAAGACGTCCTTTGTCCAACCCACTCCGTAGTAAACCAATGCGCTGATCACACACAATCCTAAGATTGTGCCAGTAAAGGACAGCAGACTTTGTACTAGTGTTGGGTTGTGGCGACGAGGAAGGCCCGTCATGCCTGCTTTACATGCTTCAAGGTGAACAATGTAAATTAAAGCAATATAAGAGATTAGCGCTGGAAGTAGGGCAGCTTTAATCACCTCAACGTAGGAGATACCGACGTATTCCACCATCAAAAATGCTGCTGCACCCATGATTGGCGGTGTTAACTGACCATTGGTTGAAGCCGCTACCTCTACCGCACCCGCTTTTGTGCCGGGAAAGCCAACACGCTTCATCAGTGGAATGGTAAAGGTGCCAGTTGTTACTACGTTTGCGATTGAAGAACCAGAAACCAGACCAGATAAACCTGATGCAACAACGGCCGCTTTAGCTGGACCACCTTTCATATGGCCAAGCAACGAGAAGGCAACTTTAATGAAGTAAGCACCAGCACCAGCGCGTTCCAGCATTGCTCCAAACAATACAAACAAGAAGACAAAAGAGGTAGAAACACCTAGCGCAACTCCAAATACGCCTTCAGTTGTTAGCCACAAGTGAGACATGGCCTTGTTCAAGCTTGCCCCTTTGTGCGCGATAACGTCAGGCATGTAAGGGCCTGCAAAGGTGTAAGTAAGGAAAACAGCAGCCACGACCATTAATGGTGGACCAAGTGCTCGGCGTGTTGCTTCTAAAAGGAGGAGCATACCGATAACAGCAACAACGATATCAACTGTTGTCGGTGCGCCTGAGCGTCCTGCTAGCTCGGTATAAAAAAGGTATATATAGGCTGCTGAAAAGCTGCCAGCCAACGCGAGTATCCAATCAACAAGAGGGATATGATCGCGAGGAGAATTCTTCATCGCTGGATAAGCAGTGAAAGCCAAAAAGATCGCGAAAGTAAGGTGGATAGATCGCGCTTCCGTGTCGTTCAGTACGCCAAAATTGAAAATAAATGGTAACGGGGATGCGTACCATAATTGAAATAGTGACCAACACAGAGGAACAAACCAAAGGATTCGTCCTTGCATTCCCGAAGGGCTACGTGCACCTGTGTCTGCCTGAGCCACCATTTCTTGCACATCTTGTGACGGAGCTTGATTCGTCGCCATGTACTTTTTCCTTATTATTGATGGTCCTGTCTGATTTTTATCGAGAACCACACTTCGCCTCTATCAGTGTAGTGAATGGAGCGAAGTTTGCTTTCGAGTATTTTGCTGCCTGAACTCAAAGTGTTGATTGTTGGATACTCTGTTAGGCGGCGTTTAAGTTTTCTTGGGTATGAGCTCGCAGTTTTCAGAAGAAAACTGGCGAATGAAGCATACAGTTAGAACGTGCTACAACCTGTATGCTCAAACAGGCAGAAAATATTCTTTCCTGCCTGTATGTAGAGTCTGAGGAAATTACTTAATTAGACCCATTTCTTTGTAGTATTTTTCTGCACCTGGGTGAAGAGGAATAGAAAGACCAGCTTTCACCATGTCTTCTTTCTTCAAGTTTGCGAATGCAGGGTGTAGACGTTTGAAGGTATCAAAGTTTTCAAACACAGCTTTTGCCACGTTGTAAGCGACATCGTCTGAAACATCAGAGGTCGTTACCATTGTTGCTGCAACACCAAAGCTGTTTACGTCTTTGTCTGTGCCGCGGTACATACCAGCCGGTACTGAGCTAAAGGCGTAGTATGGGTTGTCGGCAACAATTTTATCGATTTTAGGGCCTGTTGCTGAAACTAGCTTCGCATCACATGATGTGGTTGCTTCTTTGATTGAACCGTTCGGGTGGCCGACCATGTAAATGAAGGCGTCAATTTTGTTATCACAAAGTGCCTGAGAGCGTTCAGAGCCTTTTAGCTCAGACGCCAATTTGAAGCTGTCGTTTGTCCAACCCATCGCTTCCATGACAACGCCCATCGTTGCACGGTCACCAGAGCCTGGATTACCGATGTTTACGCGCTTACCTTTCAGGTCTTCAACGTTTTCAATACCTGAATCTGCACGCGCAATGATGTTGAAAGGTTCTGTATGAAGAGAGAACATTGCGCGTAGCTTCTTGTACGGGCCTTGTTCTTCAAACTTGCTCGTACCGTTGTAGCCGTGGTACTGCCAATCCGATTGCACGATACCAAAATCTAATTCGCCTGCACGGATAGTGTTAACGTTGTAAATTGAGCCACCAGTCGATTCTACTGAACAACGGATGTTGTGGTCTTTACGACCTTTATTTACCAACTTACAGATAGCACCACCAGTTGGGTAGTAAACACCTGTCACAGAGCCAGTACCGATGGTAATAAACTCTTGAGCGTTAACTGCGCTTGCGCCCATTACGGCTGCAGCGATAGCGCCTACTTTGAGAAGTTTGTTAAATGCCATGAATTTCCCTTCCTTATATTCATTATTTACCCGGAAATAACCATAAATCACTTCTGGAGTTTCCTATTTGGAAACGGCACCTTTTTCAATCCAATCGTTTGAAAAAGCGAGCGAATCATAACAAAAAATTGGCAGAAAATTATCCAATTGTTAAATGTTATAGTTGATAAGTCTGAATTTTGTATCAGGGGATAGGATTCAATTTGTGATTTAATTCTTTTTATAACAATTACTTAATTAACGTTTAGTGACTGAAATGAAAAAGATCAATTGCGTGATGTTAATCACAAAATGGATGGTTAAAGAATGAGCGGAGTAAGCAAAAAATTTACATAAATTATGGGCTACAAAATGAGACTTCTTTTATAACCCACAATGAGTTAGCTGATTGAAGCTTTATAGAACTTAACCAGTATATTCGAACAGCTCGCACACTGATTTGAAGAGTTGCTCAGTCGTAATTGCCATGGTTGGCGTAATGAAAATGGTATCGTCACCTGCGACAACACCAAGAATACCTTCGGATTTACCGAGTGAATCAAGCAAGCGAGCAATCAACTGTGCTGCACCTGGGCCAGTGTGAATTACTACTAACGCTGCGTTACGATCGATGTCTAGTACTAGTTCACGCAGAGAACTGCTGACTGTTGGGACACCTAGCTCAGCAGGAAGACAGTAAACCATTTCCATTTTTGCATTGCGCGTACGGACGGCGCCAAATTTAGTCAGCATACGTGAGACTTTAGATTGGTTGATACTCTCAAACCCTTGCTGTTTGAGTGCGTCAACAATCTCGCCCTGTGAGCCAAAGCTTTCTTCTTTTAACAGGGCTTTAAAGGCGCGAACTAAGTTGTCTTGTTTTTCTGAATTGCGCATAGTCATTACAAATCTCTTATTACGGGTCAGCAATTTTGCATATTCTCGCATATATATTCAGGCGGTGCCAAAGAGTCCCAGGATTATGTTAGATGCGTCACTGTAAACTATGAACCACATAGAATTCTTTAGCGCGCTGAAGTAGGGCTGTATCTGTTTTCTTGAATTCCTTGTCATTTCAACAGAATAAAAGAATAATCCAAGCCCCATTTGTAGCACGGTAACAGCGAGTTGCGCGAGGTCGCAAAGCTAGCGTTAATTGATTGTAATCAAGTTGTGATTCCGATAGCTTTATTTAAGTTGGTTACAAACTACCCTACGAATACGTTTATAAGAGAAATACTCTCAAGGAGAACTACATGAAAGTAGCCGTTATTGGTGCCGCTGGTGGCATCGGTCAAGCCCTGGCCCTTCTACTTAAGAACCGTCTTCCTGCTGGTTCTGATCTAGCCCTATATGATATTGCTCCAGTAACTCCTGGTGTGGCCGCTGATCTTAGCCACATCCCTACGCCAGTTTCTATCAAAGGTTACGCTGGTGAAGATCCTACTCCAGCACTAGAAGGCGCGGATGTTGTGCTAATTTCTGCTGGTGTTGCGCGTAAGCCAGGTATGGATCGTGCGGATCTATTTAATGTAAACGCTGGTATCGTTAAATCGCTAGCGGAGAAGATTGCGGTTGTTTGTCCGAAAGCTTGTGTTGGTATCATCACAAACCCTGTAAATACAACAGTGCCAATTGCTGCTGAAGTTCTTAAAAAAGCGGGTGTTTATGATAAGCGTCGTCTATTTGGTGTAACAACGTTGGATGTTATCCGTTCAGAAACGTTTGTTGCTGAGCTAAAAGACAAAGATCCAGGTGACGTTCGCGTGCCAGTTATTGGTGGTCACTCTGGCGTAACGATCTTACCTCTACTGTCTCAAGTAGAAGGTGTTGAGTTTACAGCTGAAGAAGTAGAAGCATTAACGAAACGTATTCAAAATGCAGGTACTGAAGTTGTAGAAGCGAAAGCGGGTGGTGGTAGTGCAACACTATCAATGGGCCAAGCTGCATGTCGCTTTGGTCTGTCTCTGGTTCGTGCTCTTCAAGGTGAAGAAGGCGTAGTTGAGTGCGCTTACGTTGAAGGCGACGGCGAACACGCGACTTACTTCGCGCAACCTGTGAAACTGGGTAAAGAAGGCGTTGAAGAAGTACTAAGCTACGGCAAACTCAGCGATTACGAAAAGTCTGCATTAGACGGTATGCTAGAAACACTAAATGGCGACATCAACATTGGTGTTGAATTCGCAAAGTAATCTAGAAAGCCTATATAAGAAGAAAGCCGATCATTTTGATCGGCTTTTTTGATCCTTGATTTCTCAACTTCGTAAAAATGGTCGAATAAAACCACGTAGTGAAGGAGAAGATGATGGAAGCGAGTCGAATCCGTAAAGGCATGGTTGTTGAGTGCCAACAAGGCGTCGGTACGATATTAGTGGTCGACCATGAAGCAGAGACGGTATTGTTGTCCAAACAAGGGACTGAACAGCAACTCGCCGTTAGCTTTGATGAAATAGAAGATGATCCACAACTGCATGGCGGTAGTGACAGATATTACTAGCGCCTCGGGGCGTCGTCATTAGGTATCAAACGTAAAAAAGGAAGAGCATGCTCTTCCTTTTTGCTATAAGTCTTGCGTTATGGGTAGCTATTGATTACTTCGTGCGTTGTACTGCGACATGAGCCAGAGTAACAAGCGCTTGTTTGTATTCAGACTCTGGCAACACTGATAGTTCTGCGATTGCTTTGTCTGCTTCTTCTAGAGCTTTTTGCGTTGTGTATTCCAGAGAGCCTGCTTCTTTCATGACCGCAAGAATTTCTTCTAAGCGATCCATGCCATTCGCTTTCTCAATCGCTTCACGAATCATGATTGCGTTTTCTGGTGTGGTATTACGCATAGCATGGAGTAGAGGTAAAGTTGGCTTACCTTCGGCCAAGTCATCACCCACATTTTTACCCATGTCTTCGCCATCAGAAGTGTAATCCATGACGTCATCAATGAGCTGAAACGCAGTGCCTAGATACTTACCGTAATTTTGCATTGCGATTTCCACATGCTCAGGAGCATCATTTAAGATTGCACCGATTTGAGTTGCGGATTCAAATAAGCGCGCAGTCTTAGAGTAGATGACTTGCATGTAGCTTTCTTCTGTCGTGTCAGGGTCGTTACAGTTCATCAACTGCTGTACTTCACCTTCGGCGATCACGTTTACGGCATTGCTCATTAGTTTAAGGATCTTCATGGATCCTAGTTCCGTCATCATCTGAAATGAGCGTGTATAGATAAAGTCCCCAACTAATACGCTAGCCGCATTGCCAAATGCTGCATTCGCAGTGGCTTTACCACGGCGCATGTCTGATTCATCTACCACGTCATCATGCAGCAAAGTCGCTGTATGGATGAACTCAATAAACGCAGCTGCCATTGTATGACCATTGCCTTGGTAACCAAGTGCACGGGCTGACAGTATCGCTAAAAGCGGTCTTAGACGTTTGCCTCCACCACTCACGATATAAAAACCGAGCTGGTTGATTAAAGAGACATCAGAATTAAGTTGGGCTTGAATTGTTTCATTCACTTTTGCCATGTCATCGGCAGTAAGCGCTTGGATAGTTTTAAAATCCATCGTATATCCGGCTGAAGTTAGACCCTGCAAGGCTTATTCGATTTATATAATTGTCGAATAATACACTAAAAAACGTTGATTAATACATTACTAAAGGGCATGATTGCCGCACTTTTCTTTGGCGATTAGCTTTTCGCCAATTTTTTCAAAATATGGCTTGTCATAGGAGCATCTATTCTGTAGAATCTGCGCCCTATTGATGATTAGTTTAGCGCACACCCTCAAGAAAGGCTGTGCGGAAAAAGCGGAGTAAAATATGTACGCTGTTTTCCAATCTGGTGGTAAACAACACCGTGTAAGCGAAGGTCAAACTCTTCGTTTAGAGAAATTAGACGTTGAAACTGGTGCAACTGTAGAATTTGATAAAGTTCTTCTTGTTGCTAACGGCGAAGACATCAAAGTTGGTGCTCCTCTTGTAGAGGGCGGCAAAATTGTTGCTGAAGTTGTACAACACGGTCGTGGCGATAAAGTTAAAATCGTTAAGTTCCGTCGTCGTAAGCACTCTCGTAAGCAACAGGGTCACCGTCAGTGGTTCACTGAAGTGAAGATCACTGGTATCAACGCTTAATCTATTAGGAGAGTTTAACAATGGCACACAAAAAAGCTGGTGGTTCTACTCGTAACGGCCGCGATTCAGAAAGCAAACGTCTAGGTGTTAAGCGTTTCGGTGGTGAATCTGTACTTGCAGGTAACATCATCGTTCGTCAACGTGGTACTAAGTTCCACGCTGGTAACAACGTAGGTATCGGTAAAGACCACACTCTATTCGCTCTTACTGAAGGTAAAGTGAAGTTCGAAGTGAAAGGTCCTAAGAACCGTAAGTTTGTAAGCATCGAAGCTGAGTAATTAGGTTTTTAACCAAATTACTTAATAGCTTTAAGCTGAATTCAAAAGCCCTGCCGAATCGGCGGGGTTTTTTATTTGTGGCAGTCGACATATCGAAGTTTCTCGCTAAGATCCTAAGCGATTTGAATCTGGGAGCTTAGATCTGTCATCTGCTAAAATTGTCGGATGACATAGTAAGATTTAATCCACGCACGAAGTAGTCGGAGTAAAAGATGAAGTTCGTAGATGAAGCGGTAGTAAAAGTTCAGGCTGGTGATGGCGGTAGTGGCGTTGTCAGTTTCTGGCGTGAAAAATTCATCACTAAAGGTGGCCCTGATGGCGGTGATGGCGGTGACGGTGGTGATGTTTATATCCAAGCCGATGAAAACCTAAATACCCTGATTGATTACCGTTTCCAGCGCTTCTACGAAGCTGAGCGTGGTGAAAACGGTCGCGGTGGTAACTGTACAGGTAAGCGTGGTAAAGACATCGTTCTTCGTGTACCTGTGGGTACGCGCGCTGTGGATATCCACACAAATGAAATCGTGGCGGAAGTTGCTGAACACGGTAAGAAAGTGATGATCGCAAAAGGCGGTTGGCACGGTCTAGGTAACACGCGTTTCAAATCTTCAGTAAACCGCGCGCCTCGTCAGAGAACATTGGGTACAAAAGGTGAAGTACGCGAAATTCGCCTTGAGCTATTGCTTCTTGCTGATGTGGGTATGCTTGGTCTACCTAATGCCGGTAAATCAACCTTTATCCGCGCAGTATCAGCAGCAAAACCGAAAGTCGCTGATTACCCATTCACGACTTTGATCCCAAGCTTGGGTGTCGTAAGTGTCGTACCAGAGAAAAGTTTTGTTGTTGCAGACATCCCTGGTTTGATCGAGGGTGCAGCAGATGGCGCTGGCCTTGGTATTCGATTCTTGAAGCACTTAGAGCGTTGTCGAGTATTGCTGCACATGATCGATATTATGCCAATTGATCAGTCCGATCCGGTGCAAAATGCATTGACGATCATTGATGAACTAGAACAATACAGCGAAAAACTGGCAAGTAAGCCGCGCTGGTTAGTGTTCAACAAAGTTGATCTAATGCCTGAAGAAGAAGCGAATGAGAAGATCCAAGAAATCTTAGACGCACTAGGTTGGGAAGACGAGTACTTTAAGATCTCGGCGATCAATCGTAACGGTACTAAAGAGCTTTGTTACAAACTGGCTGACTTTATGGATAACCTACCTCGCGAAGAGGAAGAAGTGGCTGAAGAAGATAAAGTTAACTTCATGTGGGATGATTACCATAAAGATGCGATGGCGGGTAAAGACGTTATCACTGAAGATGACGACGACGATTGGGATGACTGGGACGATGAAGAAGATGACGGTCACGTTGTCTACGTTCGTGACTAATCAGAACGGTCAAACAATGCCTGTTTGCCTATAATTCATTAAGCCGCAATTATTTATTGCGGCTTTTTTTGTATCTAAATCATATTTAGGTGATGTGATTTACGGCACAATAACCGATACGTCGTGTTTTTTGAGGGTTAGTTTGGCCCTCGCGCGTATGAATGAGTAACACCCTAAAAGGAATTAGACTTATTTATGACTCTAGAAACCATACCGCCTAGAGAGTTGGCGGTATCTACTCAACGATCGATTTCTCGTCTTGTCGCCCAAGCCGGACAAATGCTACTCGCTCATGGTGCTGAAAGTACTCTTGTGAGCGATATTATGCGTCGTATTGGCCTTGCTTGTGGGGTGAATGAAGTTGCGGTAGCACTATCAGCTAATGCATTGGTTGTGACGACGGTAATGGATGGGCATTGCATCACCACCACCCGAAGCTGCGCTGATCGTGGCATCAATATGCGCGTTATTACGCAAATTCAACGAATCTGTATCATGATGGAACGTGGTTTGCTCGATGCAACCATGGCGCAGAAAAAGCTGAACGCTATCAGTCCAGAGCGTTATAACCGCTGGTTGGTGGTGTTTATGATTGGCTTGTCTTGTGCGGCATTCAGTCATCTAGCTGGTGGTGATTGGGGAGTCTTCATCATGACCTTTTTAGCTTCAGCTGGTGGCATGATCGTTCGCCAAGAAATTGGTCATCGTCATTTCAACCCTCTATTGAACTTTGCTGCGACCGCTTTTGTGACTACCTTAATTTCAGCACAGGCGGAAATTTACCAAATCGGTAATCTACCTACCGTAGCAATGGCATCGTCAGTATTAATGCTTGTACCTGGTTTCCCACTCATTAACTCTGTCGCAGATATGTTGAAAGGCCACATTAATATGGGGATTGCTCGATTTGTGATGGCTAGTTTACTAACGTTGGCGACATGTTTGGGGATCGTTGCTGCGATGAGTGTAACTGGAATTTGGGGGTGGGCTATCTAATGAGTTTATTTGATTTGATGTTTGGCCTGTTGAATGACATGTTTTTTGCGGCGATTCCCGCCGTAGGATTTGCATTGGTTTTTAACGTGCCACAAAGAGCTTTAGTGTATTGCGCTGTTGGTGGTGCGATTGGTCATGGTAGCCGCTACTTGATGATGCAGTTTGGCATTCCTATTGAGTGGGCAACCTTTTTTGCTGCGACGTTAGTTGGGATGATCGGTGTGTACTGGTCTCACCGTTTTCTCGCGCATCCAAAAGTGTTTACTGTGGCTGCTTTGATCCCGATGGTGCCGGGTGTGTTTGCTTACAAAGCAATGATCGCTATGGTAGAGATCAATCATGTTGGCTACTCACCCGAGCTTGTTGCAACCTGTATGGAAAACTTTCTTAAGGCCATGTTTATTATTGCAGGTTTAGCAGTTGGTCTTGCGGTTCCAGGGCTGTTATTCTATCGCCGCAGACCTATTGTATAAGGACCTAACATGATCATTAGTATGATTGCCGCGATGGCCGACAATCGCATCATTGGCAAAGACAATCAAATGCCTTGGCACCTTCCCGCCGATTTCGCTTGGTTTAAGCGTTGTACCATGGGAAAACCGGTTGTGATGGGACGCAAAACCTATGAGTCTATTGGTCGCCCTTTACCTGGTCGCTTGAATATTGTTATTAGCCTTGATGAGACACTAAAGATCGAAGGTGTCACTACCGTAACATCGATTGAGCAGGCTCTGGAAGTCGCAGGTGATGTGGAAGAAGTGATGATCATTGGTGGTGGTGCGATTTACACCACTTGTCTGCCTATGGCCAATAAACTGTATGTAACACACATTGAAGCGGCCATTGATGGTGATACTCAGTTCCCAGATTGGGGAGACGAGTTTAAGGAAACTTACTCAGAAATGTATCAAGCCGATGAGAAAAACGCCTACAACATGCGCTTTACTGTGTTAGAAAAGTAATTCGAGATTAACACCGCGTAGTTAATACGGTAATGCCGTTCGTATAACAGCGAGCGGCCATCCCAACCTACCGTCATCCTGAAAAGCGACGAAAGAGCGAGATTCAGGAGCCTCTATACGAGTACTTTGTTGTCAAAGGTATTTCTATCTATTCGCAGCGCGAGGATATTAGATTTCTAGTCTCGTTAAGGCTCGTTGGAATGACCCTACAGGAGGTGTTAAGTGACAGGTATTCCTCCTACTATGGATTATCGACTGTTATTCAGTGTTTAACTTAACGCATCCTGAGTAAAAATTTTCTTATCTTCCCAACGGATCATGGTTAGGCTTCCGCCCCAAACACAGCCAGTATCTAGCCCGATGACTTCGCTGTTCATATAACCTTGCAGTGCAGCCCAGTGCCCAAAGAGCACCGCTTTGTTTAAGTGGATACGTTCAGGCACCTCAAACCATGGAATAAGTTCGTTACCGGAAACTTGTTGCGGTGGCAATTTACAATCCATATCCAAACGACCATCAGGGAAACAAAAGCGCATCCGCGTAAAAGCATTGATAATATAACGGTATCGGTCCAAACCCTGTAGAGAGTCATCCCAGGAATCAGGTTGATTGCTGTACATGTTTTTTAATAGCCAAGGCAGCTCTTCACTTTGGATGATGCGCTCAACTTCACGGGCACACTTTCTCGCTGTTTTTAGATTCCACTGCGGTGATATGCCAGCGTGACACATCACGAACTCGTCATGCTCGGCCATTAGAGGTTGCTGAGCTAGCCATGTCAGTAGTTCCTCTTTGTCAGGGGCCGTGAAAATAGGTGCGGTTCTATCTTTGTCTTTGACCTTTTTTATCCCGTGAGCCACTGCAAGAAGGTGAAGGTCGTGATTACCAAGCACGACGATTGCGCTTGCGCCAAGTGACTTCACAAAGCGTAACGTTTCTAATGATTTAGGCCCTCTGGCGACCAAATCACCAGCAAGCCAAAGTTGGTCTTTTTTCGCAGAGAAAGATACTTTTTCTAGTAGTCGCTGCAATTCATCAAAACAGCCTTGGATGTCACCAACAATATAGGTAGCCACTGAATCTCCAATTTACTAATTTAAAACATTTGGAACAGCCAAGCGAAATGGTTCAATTTCGGTGATGAACTCTTGCCCTTTTTCATCCAGCATTTTGTAGTGTCCTTGCATAACGCCGACAGGGGTTTCTAACGCTGTTCCGCTACTGTACGTGTATTCATCATTGCTTGGAATAAAGGGCTGCTGGCCTACCACTCCGTCACCTTCAACCGTCATTTGCTTGCCATTCGAGTCTGTGATTAGCCAGCGGCGGCTCACTAACTGTACGGTTTGTTGGCTAAGGTTTTTGATGGTGATGATATAAGCGAAAACGTAGCGTTGTAGCTCTGGGTTGGACTGTTCTTCGATGTATTTGGTGTGAACTTGAATTTTGATGCAAGGTTGAATGACGTCCATGTGCACTCCTCAGAAACGTAATATCCCAATAATAATAAGCCAAACCTACAAGGGTTTGGCTCATTGTTTGAGTTCTTAGTGCTGCGGGTTATCCGCAAGCCAGTTCGCCATTGCGACGAATTGTTCTAGCGTCAGGTTCTCTGGACGCATGCTTGGATTAACACCTAGCTCTTCTAGTACTTCTGTGCTTAACAACGATTTGTAGCAGTTACGAACGGTTTTACGACGTTGGTTAAAGCCTTCACGACAAACGCGATCGAGCAAACGCAGATCTTTCGCCGGGCATGGCAGCTCTTCGTAAGGCACTAAACGAACAACGGCAGAATCCACTTTCGGTGGTGGAACGAATGCCGTTGGCGGTACTTCCAGTACTGGTACCACTTTACAGTAGTACTGAGCCATTACCGTTAAACGGCCGTAAGCTTTGCTGCCAGGGCCGGCGGCTAAGCGGTTTACCACTTCTTTTTGCAGCATAAAGTGCATGTCTTGAATGTCTTTATGGAACTCAAAAAGGTGGAACATCAATGGTGTAGAGATGTTGTATGGCAAGTTACCAAAAATGCGCAGCTTGTTGTTTGGCTTCACTAATTGAGTGAAGTCAAAACGCATAGCGTCACCCTCATGGATGGTCAACTTATCCGCCAGTTCAGGGTGAGTACGTAGGCGTTCTGCCAGATCGCGGTCTAATTCGATAACTGTGAACTTATCTACTTCACGACCTACTGGCTCAGTAATTGCACCAAGACCAGGACCGATTTCAACCAGGTTTTGACCTGGTTTTGGGTTAATCGCTGATACGATTCCATCAATAATGTATGGATCGTTCAGGAAGTTTTGACCAAAACGTTTACGCGCTTTGTGTCCTAAATGGACATCATTTCTCATTGTTTCTTCTCTACCAAATCTATCGCATGCGTGAGCGCTGTTCGGAAACTCCCTGTATCCGCTTGACCTGTCCCTGCCAGATCTAATGCAGTACCGTGGTCCACCGATGTTCTAATAAAAGGTAGACCAAGAGTAATGTTTACTGAACGACCAAAGCCTTTGTACTTTAATACTGGCAATACTTGATCATGGTACATGCCTAAAACAGCATCAGCATCATTTAAATATTTTTCATTGAAAATGGTATCAGCCGGCAGAGGGCCGATCAGGTTGATACCTTTTTCTTGTCGAATTTTTTCCAGTGTCGGAGTGATGGTCTCGATCTCTTCACGACCTAAGCAGCCATCTTCGCCAGCATGAGGGTTAAGCCCGCAAACGTAGATGTTTGGTTGTGCGATAGCAAACTTTTCTACAAGGTCTTTATGAAGAATATCGATGATTTTTTCTAATCGCTCTTCGGTGACAGCTTTGGACACATAAGCTAAAGGAATATGTGTTGTAACCAGCGCCACGCGTAGTCCTTCCGTTGCTAGCATCATTACGACTAGCGGCGTTTGTGACTTCTCGGCGAAAAATTCAGTATGCCCACTGAATGCAACACCTGCGCGATTGATCACCCCCTTATGAACAGGGCCGGTGACAATAGCATCAAATTCATCATTCATACAGCCTAAAGCCGCTCTTTCTAGCGTTTTTAGTACATAGTGGCCATTCGCTTCATTGAGCTCGCCTGCGACCGCAGGTTCCGATATTTGGATATGGTCAACGATAAGCGTGCCCGCTTTTTGTGCTTTAGGTGCTTCTTCTGGATTGTAATCAGACAGTTGGACTTCGATTCCAAGCTGCTTGGCTCGCTCCGTCAGCATATTCTTATCGGCACAGACGACAATTTGGTGCGCCCAATCTTCTTTCGATAGGGCAAGCACTAAGTCTGGGCCGATACCCGCAGGTTCCCCTGCGGTTACGACAATTCTACGAATTGTATTAGTTGTCATTGTTGTCATCCACGATTTCAACAAACGCACTTGCGCGTAGCTCTTGCATCCATGCGCCCGCTTCTTCATTAAATTTACGGTTAAATAGAATACGGTAAGCTTTGTTCTTCATCGCTGAGTCAGTACGGTCAACTTGGCGACGATCCAACACTTCAACGATATGCCAGCCGTGAACGGTTTTGAACGGTTCGCTGATTGAGCCAACTGGCAGAGTTTCTACTTGGTGCTTGAATTCTGGCACGTAAAGATCTGGTGTTTGATAACCTAGTTCACCGTCTTGTGCTGCCGAGCCAGGATCTTGACTGTATTGTGTTGCCAATTGAGCGAACGTTGCTTCACCGGCTTTGATGCGGCGTACAAATTCATTCAGTTGCTTCTTCGCCCCTTCGTCGCTCAGAATCACGGTTGGTTTAATCAAAATATGACGCGCATTTACTTCCGTTACCGCAACCGTTTCTAGGCCTTTGACATCCTCTATTTTTAGGATGTGGAAACCAACGCCACTACGGAAAGGACCAATAATGCTGCCTTTGTTTTGCATCTTGATCTGATCAGCAAAGATGGTCGGCATCTCTTCTTTACGCATCCAGCCCCAGTCACCACCTTGTAAAGCTTTAGGACCTTTTGAGTAGGTGTAGGCCATCTCCGTAAAGTCTGCACCTTCGTTTAGCTTTTTCGCGAGCGCTTTAGCTTCTGCTTCTACAGCAGATTTTTCTTTATCGTCAGAGAAGCGCAGTTGAATGTGTCCAATTTTGTATTGAACAGTCGCATTGGTTTCTTGTGATAGTTGTTCCGCAAGGCTATCGACCTCTGCTGGAAGGATATTAATACGGCGACGAACCAGTGCATTGCGGGCTTCTGATGCGGCGATTTCCTTACGAATTTGTTCGCGGAATTCTGGGTAACTTAAACCTTCACTTTCTACAGAAGCAGCGAGTTGTTCTACCGATTGCTCATTATTACGTGCGATCTCTGCAATCGCTTGGTTTAAACGGTTGTCGTCAATACGCACACCAATACGGTCTGCTTCTTGGCCTTGCAACGTATCAATGATAAGTTTTTCAACGACTTGTTCTTTTAACACGCTGGTAGAAGGTAAGCTCTTTCCACTTTGACGTGCGTTGGCTTGCAGCGTTTTCATCGCTGTTTCGATGTCGCTTTGTAGAACTACACCGTCGTTCACGATGACCGCAACCTTATCGATCTCTACTGGTGCTGCAACCGCTCCGCAAGAGAGTAGGGTCGTGAATAAGATTGATTTCCAAATTTTCATTTAAAATTCCGTCAGTATTTTTGAATAGGCGTCTTATTCATTTAAGACGCCTATTTTGATTAATTGTTCAGATAGAATGGGCGGCCGTACTTAATCGCGTTGTCAGAACCATCCAGTTCTTTGACTGCAGTGTCTTCACGCTGATTGGTCGCAAAGCCTTGAATACCGAAGTTAACGCTAAAGTTATTTTCGTATTCAGGTGATGCCCCAGTGCTGCCGATAGTTTGGTTTTTCCAACCAAGCAATTGGTTGGCGTAAGTCACACCAATGTACCAACAGTCAGACTGGTAACGCAGGCTCGCTAGCCATTCTAGGTCCGCATTTTCATTGAGGTCGTAGTAGTATTGACCACTTGCAGACCAGTTCGGGTTGAACTCGTAGGCCGCTACAATACCTGCTTGTGAAATGCCTTTACGAGTAATTGTGTCTAGGTTTTCGAGAATGATCGTATCTTCGATGTATTCACGCGTGACGTAACGATAGTTACCCTGAATAAAGCCACCGTTAAATTGGTACTCTAAGGTACTGTTCGCCAACTGCATGGAGCTCAAATCGATATCGTATTGAATTCCACCGTGATAGAACAAGTAATCGTTGTAGTTGAAATCGGCTTCAATCGCCCATGATGAATAGTTGGTGGTCTCATCCGGAAGATTTGGGCTGTTGCTCAGTTTGGTCTTTTTATCGAAGTAGTAAATCTGACCAAATGAAACGTTAAGACGCTCTTTATAGTCATCATCAAAGAAGCGAGTACTCGCACCGTAGCTTAACTGGTTCGCAGAGGCGATTTTATCAATGCCACTGTACTTACGACTGCGGAATAGCCCGTAGTAGTCGGTTTGTAGCAAGGTGGTATCGTAGTTGTAGATGTTGGTCTGATCTTCTTCAGGTACGTACAAGTACTGCAGCTGAGGCTCCAGTGTTTGGGTGTAGCCCTTGATCCAGCTTGTATCTCGCTCTAAGTAAAGTTGCGCATGCGTACGGAACTCAGGAATAACACGAGAAACTTCATCATCCAACTGGTTTTGCAAGTTTACATCTGTCAAACCCGTTAAGTCTTGAGAGTAATACGTAGAGAGCACACGCGCTTCTGTTGTCCACGTTGCCCATGAGTTTGAGAGTGGTAATGTAAGCCCTGGTTCAATGTGAACACGGGTCGCATTTGGTCGCGCAGCATCGCTGGTATCGAAGCGGCTGACTTGGCTCTTCACGTCAAAGTTAAGGTAGTCTCCCCACAACGGCGTGTAGTAGTTCAAGTCTAACTGAGGAAGCAGGCGATAAGGGCGGTTCTCTTCTTTCAATAAGATTTGGAAGTCACGAACGGTTAACGAGGCATCCCAGAAGTCAGAACGATATTGTACTTGTCCTTCTTGAACCAGTTGACCATCTTCACGGTTACCAATATCGGAGTCGAGATCGAGGAAGTAATCAATATCACTCACTTTTGAGTAATCAACTTTGACTATCCACTGTTTATTGATGATACCGTCGTGTTTAACTTGGTAGCCCCAACGAGACTCGTCCTGATATTTGCGATCACTATTGAGGTATTCGCCTTTGATTTCCCCATTTCCCCAACCATCTGTTAGGTAGCGGAAATCAGTATCGAGTTTTGTACCACGTTGCTGCATATAGAGCGTGGTGAGTGTCATGTCATATTGAGGCGCGATGTTCCAATAGAATGGCACCTCGACTTCCATACCATCACTAGAACCGTACGATAAAGAAGGGAAGAGGAAACCCGTTTTACGCGTATCTCCAATTGGCATGGTTAGATACGGCACATAGAAAACAGGCACATCTAACACTTCAAATCGAGGGTGGTGCAGCGTCGCTGTCTCTTCATCTTGGTCAACATCGATGCCTGACGCAACCAATCGCCATGAATTATCGCCTTGAGGGCACGATGTGATAGAGCCGTCTTCGAGTTCATAAACCGACTGACCTGTGCGGGCGATATAGGCTGCAGTGCCTCGGCCTTGTTGGCAAAGGAACTGATAATCGGTGTTCTCAAGTGAAAACGTATCTTGATTAATGTCGTTAGTAACACGATCAGATCGAGCTTTGACTTGGCCGTCATTGAAAGTCACGTTGCCTTCGGCAACCACGACGTTGTCTTGTTGGTGCAGCGTTACGCTATCTGCGGTAATTTTCTTCTGGCCTTGGGTGACTTGTACATTACCTGAGTACTGAGCTTTGTCACCATTGATGGCTTGCAGGGTGTCAGCTTCTACCACTACTGGGGTATTAAGAGCGTCCTCCTCGCCACTTGTATCGACCAAACATTGATCTGTGGCGGGCATTTCCTGCACACTATCATGGATATTCGCTTCAGCTTGAGTGGTGGGTACAAACAAGGCGGTGCTGATAGAGGCCGCTAAAAATGTGCGGGAGAAATGTTGCATTGAATTGAACTTTCCTGTGTCACTACTACTCGATGGCTATAGGGCTTGTTGTACCCTAGCGTAATAGCCAAATGAATCAACTATAGTCGCATTTATCCCAGCGTATTGATTCACTGTGGCATAATGACGACAAAATAGCTGCAAAGATAAGCAGGCGAAATGGCCTAGCCGAAATAAAACTAATTCCATTATCATAAAGGAAATCGTTGCATCCGGCACTATAAGACCGCCGTCGTCGATAAAAATTCATTGATAGAGAACACATAATGCATATTTTTGGCAAAATTCTGGGTGCCTTTTTTGGCTTGTTACTTGGCGGGCCGCTAGGTTTACTCTTTGGCTTATTTATTGGCCATCAATTCGATAAAGCACGTCGCTTGAGTCAAGCCGGGTTCTCTACTGGCGGCTTTGGAAAAGGGCCAAGTCAAGCTCAACGCCAAGAAGAGTTTTTTAAAGCGGCGTTTGCGGTAATGGGACATGTGGCAAAAGCGAAAGGCCAAGTCACCAAAGAGGAAATCCAACTGGCTTCAGCCATGATGGACCGCATGAATTTGCATGGCGAACAGCGTCGCGCAGCGCAAGACGCGTTTCGTGAAGGTAAAGACAGCGACTTTCCGTTAGAAGATGTTCTTGTTCGTGTGAAAATTTCGACAGCTGGTCGCTTTGACTTGTTGCAATTTTTCTTAGAGCTGCAAATCTCGGCGGCCTTTGCAGATGGCTCAATCCACCCGAGTGAACGAAATGTACTACACAAAATTGCACGTGGTTTGGGTTTCTCTTCTGAGCAATTAGAGCGTCGTTTGCAAATGCAAGAAGCCGCATTTCGTTTCCAAAGCCAGGGCGGTTTTCATGGTCAGCATCAAGGCCAATCTTCAGGTGGTAGCTGGCAACAAGCTTCACAAGCGGATCAGTTGGCCGACGCGTACAAAATTCTGGATGTGTCTTCAGATGCAGACAGTAAAACCGTTAAGCGTGCTTATCGTAAACTGATGAACGAGCATCACCCGGACAAATTGATGGCTAAAGGTTTACCACCAGAGATGATGAACGTCGCGAAAGAGAAATCTCAAGAGATTCAAAACGCTTACGATCTTATTAAGAAGGTTAAAGGCTTTAAGTAGCCGGACGTTTTCTATCAAACATTTGGATTTAAAAAGGGCACTCAGTGCCCTTTTTTCATGTCTTAGTCTTTGAGTTGCCAGTGTCTTTAGCTTTTGGCCTATTATGTCCCTAATGCTAATTGACCTCACATCCCCCCAGTTTAGTTGGCTTGATTCAAGTCCCAATCGTATTCGTATTTCACTTTACCAGAGAAGTTTTTGTATTGCGGTGCGTACTTTGTGATGTGGTTGAAGACTTGTTTTTCTCCACCAAAGTCCGTTGCAAACCAATCATAAATAGAAGACAGCTGTGCCGTGTTACCTTGGATAGATACGCCTTTGCTGCTGTTAATAAATGTTTTAGCTGCACTATCCAGTAGAACTTGCGTGTTGTCAGCAGTGAATGCTTGAGACTGCAGATTAGGGCATCCCAAGCTGGCACAGTTAACCGCGTAATGTGTTCTCGGGTCATTCCAAATTGGACGTAAAATGCGATGTTCAATATCGTTTAAAGTCAGATCCTTCCCGTTGACCACGACCACATCATCCCCCCAAGGGCCAAAGCTAAATAGCCCACCAAGTTTGGTAATCGATTCGACAGGATAGTTATCCAAAATAAGATCTACCGTGATGGCGTTGTAAAGGTTTACCCAGTAGGCGTATTGCTCCGCTTGGTTGTATTGTCGAGGGTCGAGTTTTGCCAAACGTTGGATGTATTGTTTCAGCTTAGTTTTATCGGCTGAGGTGACTTGGCTGTAACGAAACAAGGTATTCTCACCTTGTTCAACCAAATAAGCATCGAGCAATTGCTGCCAATCTTGATGAGAGATTTGACTTTGATTAGCCTGATTCGATTGTTTCCAATACGGCCATAAGTCGGATTTAGGTGCGGCAAATGTTGATAAAGAAACCAGAGCACACAACAGCAATAACAGACGCTTCATAGAGATACCTTTGAATGAGATATTGTTGATAGTGTAGACCAGTTTAGTGCTTGTTTTCTTTCAGTAATCAGTGGCCTTTATTCGCCGTCATTCCGAGGAGCATAAGCGATATCAGGAATCTAATACCCACAAACTCTTGAGTAAAGACAGTATGAATCTGCACAGTGCGCTCTGGCAGTCGATCCTGAATCACACTCCTTCGTCGCTGTTCAGGATGACGAATTTCAACAGAGGCGTTCGGTATTCCGTAAGCAAAGCGATATAAAATCAGTTGTCTAAATAATTAAAAGGGCCGACAATTGCCAGCCCTTGATTTGTGTATGTACTAACGCGTCTTAACGCAAGAAGCTCGGGATATTTGCCTCGTACTCGGCAATCTTATCTTCGTGCTGAAGGGTTAGGCCAATGTTGTCCAAACCGTTTAGTAAGCAGTGACGACGGAACGAATCGATTTCAAAACCATATTCTTTGCCGTTGGCACGAACGACATTCGCTTCTAGGTCGACCTCGACTTCTGCACCTTCATTTGCCTCAACAAACTGGAAGATTTCATCCACTTCTTGTTCAGTCAAACGAACTGGCACCATTTGGTTGTTGATCGAGTTGCCGTAAAAGATATCGGCAAAGCTTGGTGCGATCATCGCTTTGATGCCGTAATCCGCTAGCGCCCACGGTGCGTGCTCACGAGATGAGCCACAGCCGAAGTTCTCACGAGCCAGCAAGATAGACGCGCCTTGGTAGCGAGGTGCGTTCATCACGAACTCTGGGTTCGGTTGTTCGCCAGCATCGTCTAGGAAGCGCCAGTCATGGAATAGGTGCTTACCGAAGCCTAGGCGAGAGACCTTTTGTAGGAACTGCTTTGGAATGATGGCATCAGTATCAACGTTCGCTGCATCTAGAGGAACAACTAAGCCTGTGTGTTGTTTAAAGCCTGACATTGGTTTGCTCCTTAGTCTAGTTCACGAATATCTACAAAGTGACCAGCAATTGCTGCTGCCGCTGCCATCGCAGGGCTCACTAGGTGGGTACGGCCATCACGACCTTGGCGGCCTTCAAAGTTACGGTTTGAAGTAGACGCACAACGTTCATGTGGACCCAAACGGTCATTGTTCATTGCTAGACACATCGAGCAACCTGGTAGGCGCCACTCAAAGCCCGCTTCTTTAAAGATAACGTCCAAGCCTTCCGCTTCTGCTTGCGCTTTTACTTGCTCAGAGCCAGGAACGATTAGCGCTTGAACGTGAGGCGCGACTTTGCGACCTTTCGCCACTTCAGCGGCTGCGCGCATGTCTTCGATACGTGAGTTAGTACAAGAACCAACGAAGACTTTATCGACGTTGTAATCAGACAATGACTTGCCTGCCTCTAGGCCCATGTAAGCCAATGCTTTTTCTGCCGATGCCTTTTCTACTGGGTCGGCAAAGCTTTCTGGTGCTGGGATAGGTTGATCTACCGCGATCACTTGGCCTGGGTTAGTACCCCAAGTGACTTGTGGTCTGATATCCGCTGCGTTTAGTGTCACGACTGCATCAAACTGAGCATCATCGTCCGTTTTTAATGTCTTCCAGTATTCTACTGCTGCATCAAAGTCGGCACCTTGAGGTGAGAATTTACGGCCTTTGATGTATTCGAACGTGGTTTCATCTGGCGCAATCAAACCGGCTTTCGCTCCTAGCTCAATCGCCATGTTACATACGGTCATGCGGCCTTCCATTGAAAGGTTTGTGATCGCTTCACCACAGAATTCAACCACGTAACCTGTACCACCCGCTGCTGTCGTTTCACCGATGATGGCTAGCACGATATCTTTCGCCGTGATGCCCGGATCCACTTTGCCTTTTACTTCGATCTTCATCGTTTTTGCGCGCGCTTGTTTTAGCGTTTGAGTTGCTAATACGTGCTCAACTTCAGATGTACCAATACCAAAAGCGAGAGAACCGAACGCACCGTGTGTAGCCGTGTGCGAGTCACCACAAACAATGGTCATTCCCGGTAGGGTAATACCAAGCTCTGGGCCCATAACGTGCACAATACCTTGGTATTTGTGGTTAATGTCGTAAAGCGTAACACCAAACTCTTCACAGTTTTTCGATAGCGTTTCCATCTGGATACGTGCCATCTCACCGGATGCGTTGATGTCTTTGGTGGTTGTTGAAACGTTGTGGTCCATGGTGGCAAAAGTTTTGCTGACCTGACGCACTTTACGACCTTTTTCACGCAAGCCGTCAAATGCTTGCGGAGACGTCACTTCATGTACCAAGTGACGGTCGATGTACAAGATTGGGTTTTCCCCTTCTGCTGCGACGGCAACGTGTGCGTCGTAGACTTTTTCGTATAATGTTTTGCCCATTGTTTGCTTCCTTTCCTCGTCGCCTTTGCCGCAATAACTGCGTTAGCGGCACCCATTTATCCAGTTATTTAGCGAACTAAACGCCTTAATATAAATGGGCTTGCTGCCTTGCTATTGCACCAATGACTTAGAGGAAAGCCATTGGTTGACCGAGGATTTAGTATTTATTATTAATCTGTTTTGTATTAAGAGTTTAAGATGTACTCAGCGATCTTATCGCCCATCTCAGACGTCGAAAGTGCTGGGTTGTCACCAGCAAGGTCACCCGTTAGTTCCCCCGCTGATAGCGCTTTTGAAACTGCCGTTTCGATGTCTTGTGCCGCCGTTTCCTCACCTAGGCTATAACGTAGCATCAGTGCCGCAGACAGGATTTGTGCCACTGGGTTAGCGATGTTCTTACCTGCGATATCTGGTGCACTGCCGCCTGCTGGCTCGTACAGACCGAATTTGCTTTCGTTTAGACTTGCTGACGGCAACATGCCCATAGAGCCAGTGATCATCGCGCACTCATCAGAAATGATGTCGCCGAAGATGTTTGAACACAGCATCACGTCGAACTGTGCTGGGTCTTTGATAAGCTGCATAGTCGCGTTATCAATGTACATGTGTGACAACTCGACATCTGGGTAGTCTTTTGCGGTTTCTTCGACTACTTCACGCCATAAGATAGAGCTTTGTAGAACGTTCGCTTTGTCGATAGAGCACACTTTCTTGCGACGTAGACGAGCAGATTCAAAAGCGATTTTTGCAATACGTTCGATCTCAAAGCGGTGGTACACCTCAGTATCAAATGCTTTTTCTGTTGCGCCTTCACCTTCACGACCTTTCGGTTGGCCGAAGTAGATACCACCCGTCAGTTCACGGACTACCACGATGTCAAAGCCGCGACCCGAGATGTCTGCACGTAGCGGTGAGAAAGCTTCAAGACCTGAGTGAATTTGCGCTGGACGTAAGTTACAGAACAGTTGGAAGTGTTTGCGTAGTGGCAGTAGGGCACCGCGTTCAGGTTGGTCATTTGGTGGTAAGTGCTCCCACTTAGGGCCGCCAACCGAGCCGAATAGGACTGCATCAGACTCTTCACATGCTTTTATTGTGTTCTCTGGAAGTGGGCAACCGTGATTGTCGATCGCGATACCACCTACATCATGCTCGTCACGCTCAAACGCAATACCATGTTTCTTTTCGATTGCATCCAATACTTTATGTGCCTGCGCCATTACTTCCGGGCCAATGCCGTCACCGGGTAGGACGGCAATTTTGTACGATTTGTCTGTCATGTTAATCCTTTAAGTTTTCTAATTTTGAGCTTAATTATTTCAACGAGCGTGTTCTTTCCTGAGCCGTGTAGCCCGGTTGTTATTACACAGTCGCAATCTTTTTCTGCTTCATTTCTTCGATTTTATCTGCACGATGAATGCTGTTAATAACGTGCAATAATGCTTGGCCGGAAGCCTCAACGATGTCGGTGGAAACACCCGTACCGTGGTATTTGCGACCTTTGTAGTTGGCAATGATGTCTGCTTGACCCAAACCATCTTCACCTTCACCTTTCGCGGTTAGGTCGAATTTATCCAGAACGATGTCGTAGCCTGTCACGCGGTAGATACATTGGTATAGCGCATCAACTGGGCCATTACCGACCGCTGCTTCACACATTTCTTCATCACCGCATTGCATTTTGATGCTGGTGGTAGCCATTACGCTGCCAGACTGCACGCTTAGGTAGCTCAATTTGTAGAAGTCATCTTCTTCACGCAAGTTCGAGAAGTGCATTAGGGCTTCTAGGTCGTAATCGAACACTTGGCCTTTGCGATCAGCAAGTTTCAAGAAATCCGCATACAGCGCGTCTAGGTTGTACTCGTCTTCGTTGTAACCCATGGTATCCATATGGCTCTTCACGGCAGCGCGACCGCTGCGGCTGGTTAGGTTCAGAGCTTGGTTTTTTAGGCCAATAGACTCAGGGGTCATGATTTCGTAGGTATTCTTATTCTTCAACATGCCATCTTGGTGGATGCCTGAAGAGTGGCTAAATGCATTTGCACCCACAATTGCTTTGTTGCTTTGAATCGGCATATTGCATAGCTGGCTAACCAACTTACTGGTGCGGTGAATTTCATCATGCTTAATGCCAGTGTGAACGCCCAAAAACTCTTGACGCGTCTTGATGATCATTGCGATCTCTTCAAGTGAACAGTTACCCGCTCGCTCTCCAATGCCATTGATCGTGCCTTCTATCTGACGTGCGCCAGCTTGAACGGCGGCAATAGAGTTGGCAACTGACATCCCCAAATCGTCGTGACAGTGAACGGAGATGATCGCTTTATCAATGTTCGGAACGCGGTTAAATAGGGTTTCAATAATCCCACCAAACTCACTTGGTACGGTGTAGCCAACGGTATCTGGAATGTTGATTGTACTCGCACCTGCATTGATGGCGGCTTCTACCATGCGACATAGGTTGTCGATTGGAGTACGACCTGCATCTTCACAAGAAAACTCGACATCATCAGTGTAGTTACGTGCATGTTTAACGGCGTTGACTGCCATTTCTAGTACATCGTCGTAGCTGCGGCGTAGTTTGTCTTCTACGTGAATGGTGGAAGTGGCTAAAAACGTGTGAATACGGAATTGGTCAGCCACTTTTAATGCTTCAGCGGCAGCATCAATGTCTTTCGCAACGGCACGCGAAAGGGCACAAACTCGACTGTTTTTTATGTTTTTTGCGATGGTTTGTACAGACTCGAAATCACCTGGTGAAGAGATTGGGAAGCCAGCTTCGATAACATCAACGCCGAGTCTTTCCAGCGCATAGGCAATTTGCAGTTTTTCTTTAACCGTCAAGCTTGCTGACAACGCTTGCTCGCCATCACGCAATGTGGTGTCGAATATAATGACCTGATCGTTCATGTTTGCTTCCTTCCTGATTTCTGCACTTTCGCGCAAGTGAATCGTTTACTTCCAGTATTTAGATATAAAAAAACCCGCATTCTCATGCGGGTTCTTAGAAATTGGTGTGGTTATTTTTCTTCCACAGCCTACCCGCGCGAACTGGTCACGATCAGGAGGAGGCTAAGCAGGATAGAAAAATGAGCTGACATAGTTGTTAAGCTTTCCACATAATTAAGTTAACAAATTAGTACCGCACTCCATGAAGCGCGTCAACCCTAAAGTCGATTTTTTATTCATATCGGATGAGTCTTTTCGTTTGCTTGAAAAAAATGATGCACTAAGTGAAACGACATGATGCGATAGAAACGTGCTAGAAGAAGTAAGTTCTCATCAAGTTTGCGACGTTTCATTACCAAAACAAGCATCGGGATTGCGACTTGTCACACAAAGGTCCGAATTGTTTGGCAAAAGTTTTGAATGACCATTTATAGTAGTGCAGTTGCACTAGGTAAAAGAAATATAAGGGTTAGGGAAAGAATGAGGTTAACAAAACAATTTGGACGTTCAGCCATAGTACTTACTCTGGTCAGCTTGTCGGGTTGTCAGCTGTTTCAATCGCAGACCTATGTGGAAGTGGCTTCCCCCGTTGTTATGAATGATCACTCACAGAGCGTCATGGTCATCAATGATCAAATGGATCGATTTTTGAGTTATGAAGGACGCGAATCGTTCTTGAATCAGATGCTTGTTGCCCTTGAGTCTGACAGCCGAAATAAGTTTAAAGGTAAAGATCCGGAAACGTATTCTTGGTGGAAGATCCGTGTCCAGCCTAGTGAGAAACAGCAAGCGGAAGTTTTCCGACCAACCACTGAAGGTGTCGATACCTCAAACCCAGTAGAGTTTATGGATGTCTCTTACCGCTCTAAGACCACATTAAACCTACGCTCCAAACCGAGTCTTGAAGGGGCAAAGCTTGGCGTATTATCGAAAGGGGAAGTCTTTAATGTGCTAGCAAAAGTGGTTGATCAACCTTGGTTTCTCGTTGAACAGAAAGGAGTGATAAAAGGTTATGTCCATAAGGATTATGCGCGCAGCAATGTGATAAATCGTGACATTTTATCTACTCAGCCTAACCCTCTACTAGAGCCTAACTCGAGTAAAACGGAGAAAACGAGTATAGAGCATGAACTGTCGGGAAACTATACTTGCCGCTCACTGAGCTATGAGCTAACAAAAGATGGTGACATGACGACAGGCTCTTTGCGCGCCTGCCGCAAGAAGAGAAAAGTCTGGTATATAGACACCCCTCAACCGCAACCATCAAACCCTTCTTAATGTTCTATTTTTATGGTTATGCCCAATAGATAAATCGTTGGGCATACCTTAATTTGGCCTTTGTCATTAATTGTCCAAACTCCCGTCATGCTGTTGTCACCTAAACCTCCTACTTTTCACAAAAAGGCGTTGTCAAAGTAAGGAAAGGTCACATGAGAACCATAGAGACAATTACACAGCCAATTGCAACCATTGCTAAGTTTGATTTAGCGCTCTCTAGTGTTTGTCTTAAGCACCGTTTTAATCAACAAGTCGCCAATATCAGTAAAGGAGTTTCCCACAGTGGTGACGGGCATCTTTACTTGGTGTTGGGGTTATTAGCTTGGTATTTAGATAAGGAGCAAGGAGTCTGGTTTTTACTGGCGGGTTTACTTGCTTTTGCTATCGAGCTACCAATTTATTGGACGCTGAAAAATAGTTTTAAGCGTCGTCGCCCTGAAGAGCTTAATGCACTCCTTCCTGCTTTTATTACCCCCTCTGATCGCTACAGTCTTCCTTCAGGACACACTGCCGCTGCGTTTGTCATGGCGACGCTGATTGACCATTTCTATCCGAGCCTAGGCGTTGCTGCATTCTTTTGGGCAAGTTTAATTGGAACCGCGCGAATCTTATTGGGTGTGCACTTTTTTACCGATGTCATCATTGGTGCACTGCTTGGCAGTCTTTGTGGTGGATTAGCGATTGCGATGTTAGGAGGCTAATTGATGAAAATCTTGTACGGTGTTCAAGGGACAGGAAACGGACATATTGCACGCGCAAGGGCGATGATTCATGCGTTTAAAGAGCACGATGTTGAGGTCGACTTTTTGTTTTCTGGGCGAGCGCCGGAAAAATATTTTTCAATGGAAGCATTTGGCGATTACCAGACTCGCCGAGGCTTCACCTTTATTACCGAAAAAGGCTCTGTAAACTACGCGAAAACAGCATTGAATAACAATTTGGTGCAGTTTTTCAAAGAAGTTAAGCAACTCGATCTATCGTCCTACGATCTTATCATTAATGATTTCGAACCTGTGACTGCGTGGGCAGCGAGACAACAAAATAAGCCTTCTATTGGTATCAGCCACCAAAATGCTTTCCGTTATCCGGTGCCACTAAAGGGAGCAAGTTGGTTAGATAAATCCGTCATTGAATACTTTGCGCCTTCTCAACACCACCTTGGTTTGCATTGGCATCATTTTGATCAACCTTTGTTACCACCAATAGTGCATACCGTCGATAGCCAAGCAGAAAACGACGACTTCGTGTTGGTGTATCTACCGTTCGAATCGATTGAAGATATCTCGGATTTATTGTTCCACTTTAATCAGCAAGCGTTTATCTGTTATCACCCGGATGTGATCGAATGTGAGCAGGTGGAAAACATAGAACTGCGCCCTTTATGCCACAGCAACTTCCAGCATCATTTGCATCGCTGTAGTGGTGTCATTGCTAATGGTGGGTTTGAGCTTCCTTCAGAAGCCTTGTCTTTGGGGAAAAAATTGTTACTAAAGCCACTCGCGGGTCAATTCGAGCAGCAGAGCAATGTTGCGACCTTAGAAGATTTAGGGCTTGCGATGTCGATGGAGAGCTTAGACATTTCCGCAGTACGCCAGTGGCTAAAGGAGCAACAAGCCGAAAGTGTGAAATACCCAGATGTTGCTCAGGCTATTGTTCATTGGGTACTGCAAGGTGCATGGGATTCAAAAGCAGAGTTATCCAGACAGCTGTGGGAGCAGGTTGATTTTCCAAGTTACGTGTCGAACATTTAAGTACGTTGTTCTAAGTACATTGTTCCTTCCATTTTTGACACGATTTTGTTGCAGCCTTTCTGTTTGGAAGGCTGCATTTTTATTCTTCCTCTCTCATTTCTATTCAGTGTGTATTTGCTGATAATTTGACTGATAAGTGCAAAATTCAATCAGAGATATAGCTGTCATCTATTGTTCTTATTTCAACTAATAACTGAGCTAAATGCATACTTGTGTTGACCGCCTGTCCTATCAATTTGCTAAATACGTCCTCAAAGAATGCATTTTTACGTGTTTTATAGTTTTTTATGTTTTTATCAAGCCTTTGTTATTTAACAAATAAATACCTAATTGGCTAAAATTTACTGATTAAATATCAATCTAGTTGCGAAACCGCAATCGATTAGTTGATAGTACAGTTCGAGCCGGAAGTATCCGGACGATAAATATAATAAAAAGTTAGGTTATCTATTCGTAAAATGATTCGAATCCAGCCGCCGTCTTTTGTGCGAGATGGGATTCTATTCGTTATGAATTTAATGAACAAAGTTGACGATTACAAAAGAGGCGCACTCAATGTTAGAGAAGAAAGACGCGATGAGCGCAATTGCTAGCTACCGTATGGAAAGCACTTTGCGTGGTGTAGATTTAAACCTACTGACTGTATTTGATGCTGTAATGCAAGAGCAAAATATTACTCGTGCAGCACATAACCTAGGCATGTCTCAACCGGCGGTAAGTAACGCCGTGGCACGCTTAAAAGTGATGTTTAACGACGAGCTATTCATGCGCCAAGGCCGTGGTATTCAGCCTACGCAACGAGCACGTCAACTGTTTGGCCCTATTCGCCAAGCACTACAGCTGATTCGCAATGAACTTCCTAGCTCTGTATTCCAGCCAGAATCTTCGACTCGCTTATTCAAGCTTGCGATTTGCAGCCCTTGTGACATGCGTTTTGCTCCGAAGATCATGGCAAAAGTGAATCAACAAGCACCAAACGTTCAGCTTCACCTAGATGCAGAATTTGACCGTTTGTTGTCTGAGCGTATGCGCTACCAAGAAATTGATTTCGTGATCGACTACGCTCGTTTTGATGAGCAAGGTTTCTCAAGTACTGAAATCTTCAAAGATGAATTAGTGGTTATCGCATCAAAAACACACCCACGCATTCAAGGTGGTGTGACGGCTGAGCAACTGCTTAACGAAAAGCATGCGAAGTTATCGAAAGTGCATGGCCAACGTAGTTTCTCAGAGCAAGCGTACCGTGAACTGGATTGCCAAGCGGCGTATGAAGGTTCTAGTTTAAGCAACCTACTATACGTGGTGGGTCAATCTGAGCTTGTGACTATTGCACCACGTTGGATGGCGGAAAATGCGGTAAACAGCGATCAACTGCAAATTCTTGATTTCCCATTTGCGAACAAAGAAATCAGCGGCTTCTTAAGCTGGCATGAATCAAGTGAAAAAGATAAAGGCCACATTTGGCTACGCGATCAACTGATGATCACTTGTGGTGAAGTCGTTGCCGCAAAATAAGATGACGTTTGGTCTTCTCGATTAGACCATATTGGTAATCATCAATTTTTACAATTCATTGGTCCCCGAGCGATTTTTGTCTCTCGGGGCTTTTTGTTTTCGTAATCAACAATCGAAACAGTAAGTTAAATAGAGTAATCATTCAGCAATTTGAGGTACGTTCGCGACGTATAAGTGATAGTTGTCTCTTATTAGTGATAAGTTTGATACTGGTCAGTTGCGTTTTAGCAAGCCGTGAGTACACTTGTTCGCTCAATTAGCTTACGCCTGTAAGCCAAAAGGTAAGTAAAAGAATGGCCAAGTTAGATTTTCATATCGTTAAACGTATTCGTGAACAAATTGCGAACGGTGGTACACGCGTTGCACTCAAGCATAAAGTGGGTGAGGAGTGGCAAGGTATTACGTGGACGCAATTTGGTCAGCAAGTTGATGCTTTATCACTTGCACTTTTGGCTCAGGGATTAGGAGTCCAAGATAAGATCGGCATTTTCTCGAACAACATGCCGCAATGGACGATCGCTGATATCGCAGCACTGCAATTACGCAGCGTGACAGTACCTATTTACCCAACCAATACTGCCGCTCAGTCGGCGTACATCATTAACAATGCAGACGTCAAAGTTCTGTTTGTTGGTGAACAGCCTCAATTTGATGCAGCAGTGAGCATTTTCGACCAGTGCGAACAGTTAGAGCTCATTGTTGCGATGTCTGATGATATAGAACTTGGCGATCATGATTTCGTTATCTCTTGGCAAGCATTTGTTGCCAAAGGCGACACTACATATCAAGTTGAATTGGACGCGCGTTTAGATCAGGCAAAAGAAGATGATCTACTCACGCTCATCTACACCTCGGGTACAACAGGACAGCCAAAAGGCGTTATGTTGGACTACGCAAACATTGCGGCGCAATTGGAAGGGCACGATCAGCGCTTGAGCCTTTCTCAAAGTGACGTGTCATTATGTTTCCTTCCGTTGTCACACGTATTTGAGCGCGCTTGGACCTTTTATGTATTGTACAAAGGGGCGACCAACTGCTATTTGCAAGACACCATGCAAGTACGTGATGCACTGAGCCAGGTGCGACCTACCGTGATGTGTGCCGTACCGCGTTTCTATGAGAAGATCTTCTCTGCGATTCACGAGAAAGTGTCTCGCGCGCCGATTCATCGTAAGATCATGTTTACTTGGGCAGTCAACATGGGCGCAAAAATGGCCGCTTGTCATCAAGAAAAACGTCAGCCATCGCTCTTGCTGCGTAAGTCATACGCTTTGGCGGATAAGTTGGTTCTGAGCAAACTGCGTGCGCTACTTGGCGGGCAAATCAACTTTATGCCTTGTGGTGGTGCAAAGCTGGATGAAACCATCGGTCGATTCTTCCATGCGATTGGTATCAACGTTAAGTTGGGCTACGGCATGACTGAAACCACGGCGACAGTATCGTGTTGGGATGATAAATGTTTTAACCCCGACTCTATTGGTATGTCGATGCCTGGCGCACAGGTTAAGATCGGCGAAAACAACGAGATTCTGGTTCGTGGTCCAATGGTGATGCGTGGCTATTACAAAATGCCAGAAGAGACGGAAAAGACCTTTGATGAGCACGGTTTCCTAAAAACGGGCGACGCTGGTTACATTGATGAAAATGGCAACTTGTTCATCACCGATCGTATCAAAGAGTTGATGAAAACTTCAGGTGGTAAATACATCGCTCCACAAATGATTGAAGGTGCGATTGGTAAAGACCACTTCATCGAGCAAATCGCAGTCATTGCGGATACTCGTAAGTTTGTTTCTGCGCTTATCGTGCCTTGTTATGACTCGCTAGAAGAGTACGCGAAAGAGCTGAATATCAAATATCACGATCGCGTTGAGTTGATTAAGCACCACCAGGTGGTCGAAATGCTTGAGAAGCGTGTGAACGATCTTCAAAAAGAGTTGGCAAAGTTTGAACAAGTGAAGAAGTTTAAATTGTTACCAAGAGCTTTCTCTATGGATGATGGTGAGTTAACGCCAACTCAAAAACTTCGTCGTAAAGTCATCAATGACAAATACCAAGATGAAATTGAAGAAATGTATAAGGAAAAGTCGGATAAAAAGTAACTTAAGCTGACTTAGATTTTATATTGATGAAAAAATCCCCAGTGATGTGATCGCGCATTGCTGGGGATTTTTGTTTGTATTGATTTTTTCTGTTCTGCTCGTCAAATAACGCTATTTCGCACCCTGTAGCTAAAAGCTTATGAAATAATGTTCTTTTTTTAAGCGTTAATTTTTTAGGTTGTACTGTGAAATAGGAGATGTGTGGCTGCTATTCCTACTAACATTCTAATTACTAGTATCTTGTTTAAAAAGTAGACCAATCTCTCATTAGACCCTTTGATAATAAAACGTTACATTTGTTGGGTAACCTTGCGGGATGTTATGACGAACGCAAGACATAGCCGAAAACGTGGAAGTATTTCGATTAGGCTACGAATAAGACCTAGACTATGTAAAACCAGACCAATCCGTTGACCTTACGGTGAGGAAACTGGCTAAGGAGAGCAATTATGACAGCAATGTTGTCAGGCGCAGAGATGGTGGTTCAATCTCTGATAGAAGAGCACGTAGAGCAGATCTTTGGCTACCCAGGTGGCTCTGTTTTGGATATCTACGATGCACTGCATGCCAAAACCGATCAAATCAAACACGTACTTGTAAGGCATGAGCAAGCCGCCACTCATATGGCAGATGGTTACGCTCGAGCTACCGGTAAACCGGGTGTCGTACTTGTGTGCTCGGGGCCGGGCGCGACCAATACCATTACGGGTATTGCAACAGCGTATATGGACTCTATCCCAATGATCGTTATCTCGGGTAACGTACCAAATAGCCTAATTGGTAATGATGCTTTCCAAGAGTGTGACATCGTCGGTGTCTCCCGCCCAGTGGTCAAACACAGCTTTTTAGTAAAAAAAGCGGAAGATATTCCTGAAACAATCAAAAAAGCGTTTTATATCGCGACTACAGGTCGACCTGGTCCAGTTGTGATTGATTTGCCAAAAGATGTAATGAACCCGCAAATCAAACTGCCTTATCAATATCCAGAAACGCTTTCAATGCGCTCTTACAAGCCGACAACTTCGGGCCATAAAGGCCAGATTAAAAAAGCGCTTAAATCGCTATTAGAAGCGAAAAAACCAGTGCTTTATATCGGTGGTGGTGCGGTGATTTCTGGCGCCCATGAACATATTTTAGAGCTTTCCGACAAACTGAACCTACCCGTTGTGAGTACTTTGATGGGCTTGGGGGCATTCCCGGGTACACATAAAAACTCACTGGGCATGTTGGGTATGCACGGCACTTACGAAGCTAATATGGCAATGCATGAAGCGGATCTTATTTTTGGTATCGGTGTGCGTTTTGATGACCGTACAACCAACAACCTTGAAAAGTACTGCCCAAACGCAAAAGTGATGCATATTGATATCGATCCGTCATCGATCTCGAAAAACGTGAAAGTGGATTTGCCGATCGTAGGTTCTGCGGAAAAAGTGCTGACAACCATGCTCGGGCTGCTTGCAGAGCAAGGTAGTGGAAATGATCAAGATGCTATCACTGCATGGTGGGATGACATTCAAGTATGGCGTGACCGCAACTGCTTGTCTTATGAAACGTCTCCAGAACGAATCAAGCCACAGCAAGTAATTGAAACGCTGCACAAGCTAACTAATGGAGACGCATATGTGGCGTCTGATGTGGGCCAGCATCAGATGTTTGCGGCGCTGTACTACCCATTCAATAAGCCGCGCCGTTGGATAAACTCTGGTGGTCTTGGCACCATGGGATTTGGTCTTCCGGCTGGCATGGGCGTGAAGTTTGCCATGCCACAAGAAGAGGTCGTGGTTGTGACTGGTGACGGCAGTATTCAGATGAATATTCAAGAATTGTCGACAGCCATGCAATACGACATTCCAGTGAAGATCATCAACCTGAACAACCGATTCTTAGGCATGGTAAAACAGTGGCAAGACATTATTTATCAAGGTCGTCACTCTAATTCTTACATGAGTTCTGTTCCTGACTTTGCAGCGATTGCAGAAGCTTATGGTCACGTCGGTATTCGTATCGAAACGCCTGATCAGCTCGAAGAAGGGCTACAAAAAGCGTTGGATATGAAAGATCGTCTGGTGTTTGTGGACATCAACGTAGACGAAACCGAACACGTATACCCGATGCAAATCAAAGGTGAGGGTATGGATAAAATGTGGCTAAGCAAAACGGAGAGAACTTAATATGAGACACATTATTTCATTGCTATTGGAAAACCAACCGGGTGCGTTGTCTCGTGTTGTTGGTTTGTTCTCTCAACGTGGTTACAACATTGAATCTTTGACGGTATCACCGACTGATGATGAAACCTTGTCGCGAATGAACATTACCACGACATCTGATGAGATGCAGTTGGAACAAATTCAGAAGCAGTTACACAAATTGATCGATGTGCTGAAAGTACAAGAAGTCACCGAGTATGAGCACATTGAGCGTGAACTGATGATGGTGAAAGTGAAAGCCAGTGGTTTTGCGCGAGCAGAAGTGAAGCGGACGGCAGACATCTTCCGTGGCCAGATCGTGGATGTCACGGCTTCCCAATACACCGTACAACTTGCGGGTACGAGTGAAAAGCTAGATGCCTTCATTCAAGCGATATCCGAAGTGACCGAAGTTGTCGAAGTTGCTCGTAGTGGTGTCGTTGGCATTGCG
This sequence comes from Vibrio sp. 1288, assembly GCF_033344475.1. Taxonomy (NCBI): domain Bacteria; kingdom Pseudomonadati; phylum Pseudomonadota; class Gammaproteobacteria; order Vibrionales; family Vibrionaceae; genus Vibrio; species Vibrio sp. 1288. The sequence goes on along the minus strand of NZ_JAWPOX010000001.1, from coordinate 204,913 downwards.
CGAGGAGAGCGAGCCCTCAAACCTTAACTCTCTGATTGCATATAGAAAAGCCACTTAATCTAAGTGGCTTTTTTGTTTAGAAAATAACAATTAATGATATAATTGTCGTTTTAGTAAGCATGATAGGCATTAGACGTGTGAAAGTACCTAAGCGAGTCGGCACCTTATTGGCGACAGCACTATTTTTTAGTGCACTCACTGCCGCTTACTACTATCAGAAATATCTGACGTTGTTAGAAAACAATGTTGAGAACACCGCTCAAGAAGCGTTACATCAATTGGCCTATACTGGCCGTGAATACAGCAATATTCAGGATCAAATCGAAACGATCAGTGACCTACTTGGTCACAGCCAAAGTCTGTATGAATATCTGCGCCAACCTAACCGGGTGAACCGTTCCATCTTAGAAGACATGTGGATCTCGGTCGCAATCAATCAAAAGTTGTATAAGCAAATTCGCTTTCTTGATGTTTCTGGTCGAGAAAAAGTGAGGATTAATTATGAGATTGAAACAGGCGCTGCGTTGCCCGCGATCAAATTGCAAAATAAGTCAGAGCGAGATTACTTTCAATTCGCTAAGAACTTAGATGATGGCGAAATCGCTTCGTGGGGGATAGGTTTAGAACGAGAGTATGGCGAGTTAGTCTATCCCTATAGCCCGTCACTGCGTATTTTGATGCCTATTTCGCTTAACGGAAAGCGCGAAGGGTATCTTGTGCTTAATGTTGATATTGACTATTTATCCTCTCGACTCAACTATTCGTCAGTGCTTGATTTCCATATTGAGCTGATTAAGAGTGACGGATTTTACATTGATAGCCCTAAATCAGCTCGTTTGTATGGCCATATAATTCCCGCTCGCTCTCAATTTAATTTTGGCCGGATGTACCCAAACATTTGGCGTAGTTTAAATTCAAAAGATTCGGGCTATGCTTACAATGGTTCGAATTTGGTCACGTATCGCACCATCCAGTTTGTTTCTAGCGAACCTCTTCATCTGGTTATTGATCTTACCAATGAGCAGTTATTATCCCGAGCTCAGAGGGATATTGATGACTTAATCCAAGAAGCGTTTTTTGTTCTAAGTTTGGTGCTCGGCTTCACTTTGCCGACGGCAGCCCTTGCTCTGCATTATCGGCGTCATAGTATGGAATCGAAGTTGGCTCGAGCTGCTCTTGATGGTATGACTGCGGTGATGATCTCGGATGCTTCACATAGAATCATCATGGTTAATCAAGAGTTTGAAAACATGATGGGTTACTCAACCAAGCATGCCCAAGGTTGGAGTGCACATCATTTAATTCTCTTACCTGAAGATCTCGAAGCAAACCTGAGTATCTGGAAAACACTGAAGAGTGAACACGTATGGGAAGGGGAGATTCGTTGTCGAACTAAGTTTAATCAAGTCTTTACTGCAATAATGCGTATTCAGGCGAATTTAACCAAATCAGGTAAAGTGAGTTATTACATTACGTCGCTGGTGGATATCTCTGGGCAAAAAGAGTTAGAAGAAAAATTACGAAACCTAAGCGAAAAAGATGGCTTGACGGGGTTGTGGAACCGCCGAAAATTTGAAGAGCAATTGGCGCAATATGCGGGGATTATTGAACGCTATCCTGATAGCCCTCCTGCTTGTTTGGCGTTGTTTGATATTGACCACTTTAAACGTATTAATGACGAGCTTGGCCACGACGAAGGAGACAAGGTGATTTGTAGTGTCGCAGAAACCCTCCTAGAAGAAGTCCGCAGCACAGATTTTGTATCTCGTGTCGGTGGTGAGGAATTTGCAGTGATTATGCCGCATACAACACTAGAAGAGGCTGAAATTGTATTGAACAGGCTACGTGTCGCGGTTCAAATGCGTAGTGATAGAGGCATTACTGTCAGTGCTGGGTATAGTGATTTAACCTCTGATCGTACAAGAACGTATAAATGTGCTGATATTGCTTTGTATGAGTCAAAAAGTGCAGGGCGTAACTGCGTATCGCTATGTCATAGTTATGATGATATTGCTTAGTGCTTTTACAAAAACGAAAAAACGGGGATAGACCCCCGCTTTTTAGTCTCAGCGTTATTCGCTAGCCAGTATGCGACATTGGTTGTCGATGGCGGCTTCGATACACTGTATTGATTGTCTCAAATAACGCTCTAGATAACCTAAAGCATCCTGACTCTTTTTGTCTAGCGATGCCTTCATCAGTATTTCTTGCTCATCGAGATTACAGTGCCCAGGGTTCCCTGTGCCTAAAATCTGCATCGCGAAGTATTGGTAGCGTTTAATTTGCGTGAGTAGATCGCGGAAAAACCCAAACATATTGACAGAGCCAGCACCTTCAAACAGCGCAGTAAGAAACTGATTTTGGCGCTCTTCCCATTCCCTCCAGCAAAAGCTTTCGCCAGGTTTTACTCGGGATAACTTGTGATAAGCAGTTAGTACATCCAGTTCCCATTTTTCATCGCCAATCATAATTGCCTTACTGAGTAAGCATGCGGAGACCATTTGCAGGCTTTCGTACAAGTCATGTAACTCATCTTTACATACAGGTGCAACCCAGCAGCCTTTTTGCGGCTCGAGTTTGACGTATTTGCTCCAAGATAATTGCACCAATGCTTCTCGAATGGGTGACGCTCCTAAGTTGTACTTCTCTTTGAGTTCGGCAACCACGAGTTTTTGACCTGGTTTAAGCTCGCCATCGAGAATATCCTGACGGAGCATTCTTAATACTTTGTCGGTAAGAGTGGGACTAGACACATACACCTCATAGAAGAAACTTTAATCGTGACGATAAAATTAAACAGTACGAAATTCTGATAGAGATGAATAATACAATTAGCCTATTATGAGAGCAAGAAAGCCATATAAAAAAGGAGGGCATAAGCCCTCCTTCTCAAGAAACTGAAGTGTTAAAAGTTCAGTCTTATAGTACGTGTACAGAAGCTGTGTTCGTAGTACCTGAAGCAACTAGAGCGCCAGAAACCATAACAACGATATCGCCTTTGTTACCTAGACCTGATTCTAGAGCAAGTTCTTTACCCGCTACGTAGAATGCGTCAGTGCTTTCGATTGAATCAACAACTACAGGAGTAACACCTTTAGTTAGAACTAGCTGTGCAGCAGTTTTCTTGTTAGTTGTTAGCGCTAGGATGTTTGCAGTTGGGAAGTACTTACGTACTGAACGTGCAGACTTACCGCCTTCAGTTGCAACAACGATAAGTGGAGCTGCTAGTTTCTCAGCTGTGTCTACAGCGCCTTTACATACTGCTTCAGTGATGCGAAGACGTGGGCTGTCTAGACGAGAACCTAGTTCAGCTTTTAGCGCTGAGTCAGTACGGTTCGCGATTTGAGCCATGATAGTTACCGCTTCAACAGGGTATTTACCTTTCGCCGTTTCACCAGAAAGCATTACTGCGTCAGTACCGTCCATTACTGCGTTAGCAACGTCGCCTGCTTCCGCACGAGTAGGACGTGGGTTGTTGATCATAGAATCAAGCATTTGAGTTGCAGTGATAACCATCTTACGTGCACGGTTACACTTCTCGATCATCATTTTCTGAGCGAAGATTACTTCTTCAGCTGGGATTTCAACACCTAGGTCACCACGAGCAACCATGATGCCGTCAGAAAGCTCTAGGATCTCGTCGAAGTTATCAACACCTTCTTGGTTTTCGATCTTAGAGATGATGTGGATGTTCTCGCCGCCGTTTGCAGCAAGTACTTCACGGATTTCTTGAACGTCAGACGCTTTACGGATGAAAGAAGCTGCTACGAAGTCAACGCCTTGCTCACAACCAAATTTTAGGTCGTTCTTATCTTTTTCAGATAGTGCAGGTAGGTTTACAGAAACGCCAGGAAGGTTAACACCTTTGTTTTCGCCCAGTGCACCGTTGTTAAGAACTTTACATTTAACTTCAGTTTCAGTCTTAGAGATAACTTCCATCTCGATTAGACCGTCGTCTACTAGGATAGTGTTACCTACGTTTAGGTCTGCTGCGAAACCAGCGTAAGTTACTGCAACTTTATCTTTGTTACCTACAACTGAAGTGTCAGTTGTGAAAGTGAATTCTTGACCTGCTACTAGATCAACATCGTTACCGCCTTCTAGCTTGATAGTGCGGATTTCTGGACCTTTAGTATCTAGAAGAATTGCTAGTGGTTTGCCAGTAGCTTCCATTACTTTACGGAAGTTCGCGATACGAGTGCCGTGTTCTTCGTAGTCACCGTGAGAGAAGTTAAGGCGCATTACGTTCATGCCTGCGTTAACTAGTTCAGTTAGCTTCTCTACAGATTCTGTTTTAGGGCCAATCGTACATACGATTTTGGTCTTTTTCATGGAAGATACTCTCCGGTAAGTATAGTTACAATTTGAAAGTCGGTTATTTACTCTGAAGTCAGGACGTTTTTGATGACATTTAGTACCTGTCACCCACCGATTTTTCGTCTCATTATTAGAACTTCAGATTCTGAAAGTCTTTCACCAAGTTTAGTCATTTTATGACTAAAAGATCGGCGATTTTGGTTACCTTTTTGTGACTAATCCCACTTTATATGCAGAAAGTTGCAAAAAAATAGCCTTCAATTCTGTAATTTTTTTTCTTTTCGGTGGCGAATTCTACCACTGAATGAATCCAATATCACTGTTTAAGAATTGTCTTAGGACAAGGTTTTATCGAGAAATATTAATTTTTTGGATCGAAATAAATGGACTTAAAAGTTTCGGTTTGACTATAATAAGTTTCACATCGAAACTTAAAGTCAAAACTTAAATGTCGAAACGAAACACTCAATTAAGAAGACACGCCATTTCTAACTTGGTTTCTGAACTAGGAGAAGTCAGCGTTGATGAACTTGCTCAGAAATTCGAAACCTCAGAGGTCACGATTAGAAAGGATTTAGCTTCTTTAGAGAAAAACGGCCAACTTCTACGCCGCTATGGCGGTGCGATTGCTATCCCAAAGGAAGTCATTCACGAAGAATTGGGCGCTAATGTTTCGACTCGAAAGTTAAGCTTAGCAAAAGCAGCAGCATCATTGATTCGCGATCATAATCGCATCGTGATCGACAGTGGCAGCACGACTGCCGCGCTGATTCAACAGTTGAATGACAAACGTGGCTTAGTGGTCATGACCAACTCGTTGCATGTTGCTAACGCCCTAAATGAATTAGAGAGCGAACCGACACTGCTGATGACTGGCGGTACTTGGGATACGCACTCAGAGTCCTTTCAAGGCAAAGTAGCCGAATCTGTATTACGAGCTTACGACTTTGACCAACTATTCATCGGTGCGGATGGCATCGATCTCGAGCGTGGAACCACGACATTTAATGAGTTGGTTGGCTTAAGTAAGGTAATGGCAGAAGCGTCACGTGAAGTGATCGTAATGATAGAGTCCGAAAAAATCGGCCGTAAGATCCCAAACTTAGAGCTCGCTTGGCATCAAGTTGATGTGTTGGTGACCGATGCAGATATCCAAGCAGAGCATAAAGTACAGATTGAACAACATGGCGTGAAAGTCATTTGCGCCTAATGATGTAATCAGTTTCATATTTCACTTCCCTCTGGATAAAGGCCTTTGCTTGCTGCCTCTATTTGAAATCATGGCTAGGGAAGAACAAAACTACAAACGGAGATAAACACATGTGTGGAATCGTAGGTGCAGTAGCACAACGAGATGTTGCAGAAATTTTGGTTGAAGGTCTACGCCGCTTAGAGTACCGCGGTTACGACTCTGCTGGCGTTGCGGTTGTTGATGGCGAATCAAACCTAACGCGCGTTCGTCGCTTGGGTAAAGTACAAGAATTGGCTGATGCAGTAGAAGAAGCAAAAGTGATCGGCGGAACTGGCATTGCGCACACTCGTTGGGCGACGCACGGTGAACCTTCTGAAATCAATGCTCACCCACACATGTCTGGTGATATCGCAGTTGTCCATAACGGCATCATCGAAAACCATGAAGAGCTGCGTGAGCTGCTTCAATCTCGTGGCTACGTGTTTGAATCGCAAACGGATACAGAAGTTATCGCACACATGGTTGAGTGGGAACTTCGTACTTCAGAAACGCTATTAGAAGCGGTACAAAAAACAGCAAAACAACTTGAAGGCGCATACGGCACGGTAGCGTTGGATCGCAAAGATCCTTCACGCATCGTAGTAGCGCGTTCAGGCAGCCCGATCGTGATCGGTTTTGGTGTAGGTGAAAACTTCCTAGCGTCTGACCAACTTGCATTACTTAACGTTACGCGCCGTTTCATGTACCTAGAAGAAGGGGACGTAGCAGAAATTACTCGCCGTGAAGTCACTGTGTTTGATGCAACGGGTGAGCCAGTTGAGCGTGAAATTGTTGAATCTAACGCAGAGCATGATGCAGGTGATAAAGGCCAATACCGTCACTTCATGCAAAAAGAAATCTATGAGCAACCTAAAGCGTTGATCAACACAATGGAAGGTCGTATCACGGCAGACTCTGTTGTGACAGACGCGATCGGTGTGCACGCGGCAGACATTCTAAGCAAAGTAGAACACGTACAAATCGTCGCGTGTGGTACGTCTTACAACGCAGGTATGACGGCACGTTACTGGTTTGAAGACATTGCAGGCGTTAGCTGTGATGTAGAAATTGCGTCTGAATTCCGTTACCGCAAGTTTGTGACTCGTCCAAACAGCCTTCTTATTACGTTGTCTCAGTCTGGTGAAACTGCAGATACGTTAGCAGCACTTCGTCTTGCGAAAGAGAAAGGTTATATGGCGGCGATGACCATTTGTAACGTAGCAGGCTCTTCTCTGGTTCGTGAATCAGATTTTGCATTCATGACTCGCGCTGGCGTCGAAATCGGCGTGGCTTCAACCAAAGCGTTCACGACTCAGCTTTCTGCACTACTTATGCTGGTAACAGCACTAGGTAAAGAGCAAGGCCGCATCAGCAAAGAGAAAGAAAAAGAGATTGTTGAAGCGCTGCATGCACTTCCTAAGCAAATCAACGCGGCACTTTCTTTCGAGAAAGAAATTGAAGCACTAGCAACGGATTTTGCAGACAAGCACCACACATTGTTCCTAGGCCGTGGCGAGTTCTACCCAATCGCGATGGAAGCGTCTCTAAAACTGAAAGAGATCTCTTACATCCACGCAGAAGCGTACGCGGCGGGTGAACTAAAACACGGTCCTCTTGCGCTGATTGATGCTGACATGCCTGTTGTTGTGGTTGCACCAAGCAACGACCTACTTGAAAAGCTAAAATCAAACGTTGAGGAAGTACGTGCGCGTGGCGGTCTTCTGTATGTATTCGCAGATGCAGACGCAGGCTTCGAAGGCGATGAAACAATGAAGATCATCACGATGCCTCACGTTAGTGAAATCACGGCGGCGATCTACTACACCATCCCAATGCAATTGCTGTCTTACTACGTAGCACTGATCAAAGGTACGGACGTAGACCAACCACGTAACCTGGCGAAAGCGGTAACGGTTGAGTAATTACGCTTAACAGCAAAAATCCAAGCGGCACATGCGAGAGTATGTGCCGCTTTTTTATTTAAGCCCACTTTAAGGGGGTGAGTTATTGACCCAACTGGTGAGCGGTTAGAATTGCAGAGTAGACATTTTCTGCCGTCACTGGGAATGGCATATTGTGGATGGTTTCTCCCTCGGCCGTTGAGGCTTCGGCGACCTCGCGCAACTTAGCGTGGTTAAGCTCTTTAACGCCCATATCAAATAAGTTGGTTGGGAGACCTACAGAGCGGCAGAATGCAAGAACCGTATTAATCTCTTCCATCGCTGCGTTTTCTAGTACCAGCTGAACTAGTGTGCCGAACGCGACTTTCTCACCATGATAGAGATGATGACACTCTTCAAGCTTAGTTAGGCCGTTATGAATAGCGTGAGCACCCGCTAGACCACTGCTTTCAAAACCGATACCGCTTAGGTATGTATTGGCTTCAATAATGTTTTCTACCGCTTTGGTGCTCACACCATTTTCTACCGCAGCTTTTGCTTTTACACCATCTTCAAGCAAGGTTTCATAGCAAAGTTTCGCAAGCGCTTGTGCTGAACGCGTCGCTAACCCACCAGCCATTGTTGCCTTACCAGAAGTCATGTTGGCACGAGCTTCAAAGTAGGTGGAAAGCGCGTCGCCCATCCCCGATACAAGTAAGCGAACAGGGGCTTTGGCGATGACTGACGTATCCATGATGACCATGTCTGGGTTTTTAGGGATCATCAAATATTCTGCAAATTCACCTTCAGGTGTGTATATCACCGCAAGCGCTGAGGTTGGTGCATCTGTCGAGGCAATCGTAGGAACCACCACGACAGGAATTTTTGTGTAAAACGCAACAGCCTTTGCTGTATCTAACGTTTTACCACCACCAATACCGACAATGACATCGTGTTTCTGAGTGGCACAAATGTCCGTGATGCGTTCAATCTCAACGCGCGAACATTCGCCACCAAAAATGTTCATAGTGAGTGGAAGCTTTTCGTCAGCAAAACTTTGCTTGACGTCATCACCAACCAGGTTAGTCACGAACTCATCGGCAATTACTAACGGACGTTCACCCAATGTTTTCACATAGTGAGCGATAGATGTAAGTACTTGTTCACCTTGGACGTATTTGCTTGGGCTGATAATAATTTTGTCCATAATTCAAACCTTTAACCTTTTTATGTGTGTTTTGGACTGCAATGAATATCCATTGTAGGGATAAGGTTTATATTAGGTTTGGTGTGGTAAGTGGTGAAGGATATCTCTGCTTTTGTTCCATGCTTTTATGACCTCTGTGTCAAACCGACTGTCAGAAGTAATAAGCATCAGCATGCTTTATGGCGACGATCACTATTCAGGAAAATTTGTCGTTTTACGTTTCATATTGAAACAAAAATGCCGAAGATTTCGTTTCAATATGAAACGGATTGATTTTTGTTGAGCACGCTTTTTCTCTGTTTAAGATGAATTCATACCCTACATAAAAATATAAATGGAATGAGATAGAACGATGAAAAAATTAATTAACCAAGTTGATGATGTTGTATTGCAGCAAATGGAAGGCCTGGCATTGTCCCGCCCTGAGCTAAAAGCGAACTACGAACCTCGTTACATGTGGCATGAGGAAACGCCGGGGCAAGTGGCATTGGTTTCTGGTGGTGGCTGTGGTCATGAACCTTTGCACGCTGGTTTTATTGGTAAAGGCATGCTGACAGGCGCCTGTCCTGGTGAGGTGTTTACTTCACCAACGCCAGATCAAATGTACGAATGTGGTAACCAAGTGAATACCGGTGAGGGCGTGCTATTTATCATTAAAAACTACACCGGAGACGTGTTGAACTTTGAAACGGCTGTGGAGCTGCTTCATACCGATGGCATCAAAGTTGGGTCGGTGTTGGTGGATGACGATGTTGCAGTCAAAGACAGCCTGTATACCGCTGGTCGCCGTGGCGTAGCTGGAACGGTATTGGTTGAAAAGTTAGTTGGGGCTGCCGCGAGCAAAGGTTATTCGTTGGAGCAATGTGAAGCACTGGCTCGTCGCGTTAATAATCACTGTCGTTCATTTGGCGTGGCGCTTAATGCTTGTGTTGTACCCGCAGCAGGTAAACCATCTTTTGTTCTGGAAGATGATGAAGTTGAGTTTGGTGTTGGTATCCATGGTGAACCAGGTATCAAGCGAGTGAAATACACCGATGTCGATACGTTAGTGAATGAAATGTTTGCTGAAGTTGCTGAAAACACACCTTATCAGCGCACATTGCGTATTTGGAATCGTGACGAAGGTGAATGGGATGAAGTGGAATCCAGCATTGAGCCTTTCGCCGCTGAACACGACTACATCGTGATGGTGAATGGTATGGGTGGTACGCCAACTTCAGAGCTTTACGGAGTGTACCGTCGTCTGGCTCATAACTGCGAGCAAGCAGGGTTCCGTATCGTGCGTAATATGGTTGGTAACTTCTGTACGTCACTTGATATGGAAGGCGTTTCGATTACGTTGCTAAAGGCAGACAAAGAGATGTTGGAGCTGTTTGATGCTCCTGTCGATACGGCCGCGATCAAGTGGTAACAGGGGAGAGCAAACATGCAAATTGAAAAACAACATATCGTTCACTGGCTAGAGTTATGTGCAAAAACGTATCAAGAGAATCAAGATTTTCTGACCGACCTTGATCGTGATATTGGTGACGCCGACCACGGTCTCAATATGAACCGTGGCTTTAAAAAAGTTGCTGAAAAACTGCCGCAATTTGCGGACCAAAATATCGGCAGCATTCTCAAGAATACGGGTATGACCTTGCTTTCTAGTGTCGGTGGGGCAAGTGGCCCGCTGTATGGCACGCTGTTTATTCGTACGGCTGCCGCTGTCGGAACTCGAGAGCAATTAACGTTTGAAGAGTTAGTGGATGCACTAAAAAGCGGTGTGGATGGCGTGGTGTCTCGTGGTAAAGCAGAGCTGGGTGATAAAACCATGTGTGATGTTTGGTTACCCGTTTTAGTTAGCGTGAAGGCGTCGTTAGAAAATGGCATGAGCGCCGATCACTTACTTAATGAAATGGTTGAGCTAGCAGAAACGAACGCGGTTGCCACGATTGAAATGTTGGCGAAAAAAGGGCGAGCAAGCTATTTAGGTGAACGCAGTATTGGTCACCAAGATCCCGGTGCAACCTCTTCTTTGTTAATGATTAAAGCACTACAGCAGGCAATAGCAGGTAATTAAGATGGTGGGAATTGTAGTTGTATCTCATAGTCGTCGACTTGCCGAAGGGGTGGCAGAACTTGCCACCCAAATGACGCAAGGCAAAGCCAAGCTTGCGATTGCTGCTGGGATTGATGATCCAGAGAACCCGATCGGAACCGATGCCATTGCCGTGATGGAAGCGATTGAGCAGGTACAAGATCAACAAGGGGTTGTTGTGTTGATGGATCTTGGCAGCGCGTTGCTTAGCACGGAAATGGCTCTGGATCTGATTGATGATCATGTGAGGGAAAATGTCACCCTTATCTCGGCACCTATTGTTGAAGGAACCATGGCGGCGTCGGTGGCTGCCGCCGCCGGACTGCCTTTATCGACGGTAGTCGAAGAGGCACAGAATGCGTTAAGCGTAAAACAAGAGCACCTTGGTGATCAGCCACTAACATCCGCTGAGATAGCGCCAGTATCAGAGAACTTTGAGCAAGAATGGACATTTGATTGGGTAGTGCAAAATCCGCATGGATTACATGCTCGTCCCGCTGCGGCCATTGTTGGTGCACTCGCGCCTTTTGACTGCCAATTATGGTTGAAAAAAGGCGAGCGCCGTGTGAACGCGAAAAGCTTAAACAGCATTGCGAAACTTGGCGTTCGTAGTCAAGAGACGATCACCTTATGCGCACTCGGCTCTCAATCCAGTGAAGCAATCAAGGCATTTGAAGCCTTAGCTTATGAGCACTTCGGAGAAAAAGAGGCGGTTGAGCAAGGCATTATCGAACCTGAAGAAAGTTCAGATACTCTGCTCGATGGCATGGCCTCAAATCAGATTGAAGGTGCTGTTGTTGGTATTCGAGTCAATGACGGTATCGCTACTGCTCCTGCTGTCCTTTTTACTCATGAAATGCCAGCAGTGCCTGAACGTGATTTCCAAAGTGAACAAGATGAAATTGAACGGGTTAAGCGTGCGATAGGCGTGGTTGTTCAACATTTACAGGAGCAAGCGAAGCAGCCGAAAGGGGAAATATTTGCTGCTCATAGCATGATGCTCAGTGACCCAGAATTATGGGCATCGGTCGAGTCGCGAATTCAAACGGGCATGATAGCCGAGCAAGCTTGGGTAGAATCACTGCAAACGTTGGCCGAAGAGTTTCGCCAGGCAGAAAGTCAGTACATGCGGGAACGCGAAGCAGATGTGCATGATATAGCACGCCAAGTTATGGTCGAAATGACAGGCGTAACGCCTAATGCCATCGACATTCAGGAACCGAGTATTTTGTTGGCCCGCGACCTGATGCCTTCTGATGTGGCCGGGCTTGATAAATCGAAAGTGCTTGGTATCTGTTTGAGTGAGGGAGGGAAAACCTCTCACAGTGCGATTCTTGCCCGTGCGATGGGGATTCCTGCCATCGTTAAAGCTCAGGGCTGCCTTGATGCTGTGCGTGCTGGTCAAGTGGTGACTATTGATGGCTTTCGAGGGCATTTATGGTTCTCTCCTTCAGATGCCATACAGCAGGAATTAGAAGCGCAACAAATTGAGTGGCAAAGCACCCGACAAAGTGCACTAGCGAGTGCTCAGCAAGCCGCAGTCACCTGTGATGGTGTCCATATTCCAGTACTCGCCAATATTGGTGGACCGAAAGATATTGATGATGCACTAACATCAGGAGCTGAGGGCGTTGGTCTATTTCGGACTGAGTTTCTATTTCAAAACAGTGATGAGTTGCCAACTGAGGAAGCGCAATACCAAGTGTATCGTGATATTGCCGCCGCACTTGGTGATAAGCCACTTACGATTCGTAGTCTAGATGTTGGCGGTGATAAGCCTTTAGCCGCTTATCCTATGCCAGCGGAAGATAATCCATTTTTAGGTTTGAGAGGGGTGCGGTTGTGCCTTCAACATGAGTCATTGTTTACCGCTCAACTTCGAGCCATTCTGAGAGCCTTTCACGAGCAACCGAATATTCAATTGATGATACCGATGGTGGCCCAGGTTGAAGAAGTGAGAAAAGTAAAAGTGCTGTTGGCGCATCAAGCAAACCAACTCGGCTTGGATGCGACTCATTTGCGCGTTGGTATTATGATTGAGGTGCCAGCCGCGGTGTTGAATGCTGATGCGTTAGCTCGAGAAGTCGACTTTTTCTCTATCGGCACCAATGATTTGACTCAATATGTTATGGCCGCCGATCGAGGTAACGCTGCTGTTGCTGAATTGGTGAACTACTTTGAACCATCGGTACTAAAAGCCATTGAGCTCACGTGTGCAGCAGGCGATCGCGCGGGCATACCGGTTAGTATGTGTGGTGAGATGGCTAGCGATCCAAATGCCACAGAAACATTGCTCCGCGTGGGGTTGCGAAAATTCAGCGCCAGTTCGAGCATGCTACCGGGACTAAAAGCGCAGATTCGTCAGTTGTCTGTCGATGTTTAATCGATACCTTATCGTTAGTACACCTGTACCGGCGTGCTTACGCCGGTTTTACTTTTGTTATAGGAACGCCAATTCACGACTTAATACAGCTTCATTTGCTCCTGTAGCCCAAACTTATTAATTTTTCTCCATAAGGTCGTGCGGCCAATTTGCAATGCTTTCGCCATATCATGCATTTTGCCATCACACTGATTCCAAGCCTGAACAATCGCTCTTCTCTCGGCTTCTTCTAACGTGATTACTGGCGTATTTTCTGCGGTATGGCGAGAATTCAGTTTAATGTCTTCAGGAATATCGTTCAGCTTGATTAAGTTGGAACTGCGGTTAAGCAAAATTCGCTCAGTTCGATTTCTTAATTCGGAGTTATTGCCTGACCAACGAAAATTCATCAACGCTTCCAGTGCGACTGGCTCTATCGAGATCGTCACATTGTGGCGGCGTTCGTAATGGCTGATAAGCTGCTGGACGAGAAATTCAATGTCTTCTTTACGCTTTCGTAGTGGTGGAATATGCAGCTCGTTCGAGGAGATTTCATAATAAAGTTGCCGACCAAATGAGCGCTGAGTGACATACTCGCTGATCTCTGAAGCGGTGCTGGTAATAAGTTGAAAATCTACGGGGATCAATCGCAAACTGTCGCTGCGGCTGACGAGCCCAGTTTTTAACAACTTAAGTAGCACGGCTTGTAAATCGGGCGACAGATATTCCACCTTTTCTAAAAAGAGCGTACCGCCATGGGCGAGCTCAAACTTTGAAGGCATGCCTTGCCCTTCGTCGTACCCCAGGGTTTCTTTGACCAGTTGCTCTGTATTGATGGAGCGGCAGTTGAGCGTAATGAATGGTCCTTCTTTGTAGGCGCTTTCGTTATGAATCGCCATGGCGAGAGTGGCTTTTCCTACGCCTTCTTCACCTGTAATTAGAATCGGTGATTTTGACTTTATGGCCCGTTTTGCCACGGTAATGACATGCTTCATTTTTCGTGAAATGACGGGCAAAGTGCTGAACGTATAGCGCGCACTGCCACCTATTTGTTGTTGAGCAAGTTCGCGAATTTTATCGATAGGGTGCAAGAACAATAAGTGTGTGCCGTCGTTGAGTGGACGCAAGGTGATGATCGCCTCAACAAACTCGCCACGAACCTCTACCGTTGTGAGTTTACGGTTTATGCTCGCACCTGACTCAATACTAGTAAGGACATTCGGTGGGAAGCGCAAAACAGAAAAGACTTCTTTATCCAAGACCTGACTGGCTTCAATGTTTAACAAACGCTCGGACTGGTGATTTACCATGGTGATGCGATTTTCTTCATCCCACGCTAGAAGGCCGTCATCCATGCACTCTAACGTTGCGTTATGCGCACAAGTGAGGCGGTTCATGTTTTCTTGTTCCGACTGAATGTGGATTTGCAAGCTGACTTCTTTCGCGCTCGACGCGATGATGACTAAGTCTTCTTTCTTATAGCTTTCCGCTTTTCTGAAAAGGCATGTTGTACCGCGTAATTTTCCAAATTGGTCAAAAACAGGCGCAGCTACAGAGGCATAAGAGTGCAAGTGGCGATTGAAATGTTCGGCAGCAAAAACTTCACACGGGATATGAGTATTGATACAGAGATTGACTGCATTTGTGCCTATCTTTCCTTCGGAGAGAAAACAGCCTTGTTTTATGCCGAGCGTTTGCATCTCTTGTCGCATAGAGTCGTGCCCGACGGTGGAGAGAATACAGCCGTTGCCATCGGTTACCATCAATAGCAGGTCTTCGTCCCCTAGCATGTCGTAAGTGTCTTCAAGTACGGTCGTGGCGCATTCGATGAGGTGCTCGTTGCGTTTCATCAGAGATGAGAAGGTAAATCCAGAGGCAATATGTGGCTTTGACCAGGTGTAAGGGCTGCATTGCTTTATGCAACGCTCCCACGACTCGAGGACGGGAGTGCGGGAAAATTCTGGAGATACCCAGTGGTGTTTCTGGAAAAACTCCCACTTAGTTTTAGTGTCTTCGATTGAAAGCATGCAATCCCGTTTCAATACTAGCGATAGATTGGTCTGATGTTACAGAGACATCGGAATATGGACTGTGATGGCTTTCACGCACGTTGTATAGAAGAATGTGCAAAAAGAGGGGCGAGTTGAGGAGGCTTCCTTGCCAGTTTTTCGATTAAAAAGGGCTGTCTTTGCCGAGCTCATTGCAAATCTCGACAATGGCAAGTGAGAGCCCTGACTTAATGATTTGTTGTTGACGTTGCAGTTGTAGCTGATAAAACTCAAGGTCGATGTCGTCATCTGGTTCGCTGACTTCCAGTTGCACCATGCCCATTTTCTTCACCAAGTGCAGTTTCTTAATTGGTTCTAGAATATTCGGGTCAGTGAATTCGTAATCTGAAGCGTCACTATTGAGTTGGTTTTTGAGTTTGATGATGTCTTCGATGTCGTGGTAAATGTCATCGGGGAGCACTCCCAAGCCAAACAATAACTTCAAACGAACAGACAGATCGCCCAGCGGTCCAGAGTCTTGTAGCAGCGGACCGACAACCGATTGAACAGCGAAGTTATCTTTACGAAAGATTCTTTGCACCAACCCGTCGATCGAATCGTTAAAAACGTCGACTGCTGCAATGAAAAAGCCTCGTACCGATGGTGCGCTGTTTAATCGCTCAATGATCTCGGTTTCGTTGATGTTATCTGCCATATACTGAATACATTTCTAATTATTAGCTATCCCAACTCTTCAAGCAGAGAAGGACATAGAAGGGGAGCCGAGCTCCCCTAGGTAAATCAAAGTTGGTTGTAAAGTGTCTCGATTTGAGTCACTTCATCACTGTCTTCTGCAAGACCTGTGTATGTCGCTAGCGTCTTCTTCACACCCACTTCTTTTAATGAGTTTTGTAGCTCTACGGCTTGTGGGTCAGTGTCGTTAGTGTACTTCAACGCAGCGGCAATGCCTTTCAAAAGTGTTTTATTTTCAGTGCCATACTCAATTGTACCGAGTAAAGGCTTCACTAATCTATCGTTTGCACCTAATTTACGAATTGGTTGACGACCTACGCGATCAACCTCATCCACTAAGAATGGGTTGGCAAAGCGTCCCAGAATCTTCTCGATGTAGGCGTTGTGCATGTCACGGTCGAAGCCGTAACGTTTGATCAGCACTTCACCACTCTCTTGCATCGCCTGTTTTACTTCAGAATGAATACTTGGGTCTTCGATCGCTTCACGAATAGTGCGATGGCCTTTTAAGCAACCTAGGTAAGCGGTAATGCAGTGACCTGTATTGAGAGTGAACAGCTTACGCTCTACAAACGCCATTAGGTTGTTGGTTTTTTCCATGCCTGCGATGTCAGGGATTTCGCCCTTGAATTGCTGCTCATCCACAATCCATTCGCTAAAGCTCTCTACCGTCACTTCTAGTGGGTCATCGTTCGCCGCTTCTGCTGGTGGCACGATGCGGTCTACCGCTGAATCGACAAAGCCAACCAACTCGTCTGCTTTTGCGTGCAATGATTCATCCAAGTGTTTGTACACTTCACCTTTTAGGTGAGTCGTGCCACGAACCATGTTTTCGCACGCGATGATGTTCAATGGTTTATCGTTACCTGCTGCAAAGCGTTTAGCAATGCCGGTAGCGATGGTTTTTGCAATGATGTCCAGTACGTTAGGGCCAACCGCTGTTGTTACCAAGTCGGTTTTTACAATGCGGTCGATGACATCTTCACTGGCTGAGTTAACCGCGGTGACGTGAGTTACTGTGTCGATTTGGCACTCAGTACCGACCACTTTTACTTTGTATTCTTGCTTGTGACTCAGTTGGTCGACGAGTGGAGCGTCAACGTCTGCAAATGTGACCTCGACTTCTGCATCTGCTAAGAGTTTTCCAATGAAGCCACGACCAATGTTACCTGCGCCAAAATGAACTGCGTTTTTCATAATTCTTACCTACCAATGTCTAAAATGTTGACTTACGAAACTAGGGGGAGGCCAACCGCATAGGGGGTGACAGCTGACCTCATTTGCCTCAGGAGCAAATTAAAGGGGTAATTAAGCCGCTTGTTGACCGCCAAGGATGTTCAGAATCTCTTCCACATCGTTGGTGCTGGTTAGCTTCTCAATTGCCTCCGGCTCATCGAGCGCGTTCGTAATGGTGGTAATCACCTGGATGTGCTCATCGTTCTTAGCGGCAATGCCGATAACCAGTTTCGCTACATCATCGTCGTCTTCAGTAAATTGGATACCCGATGGGTATTGGCAGATTACAATGCCGGTTTTCTTCACGCGGTCTTTCGCTTCTACCGTGCCGTGAGGCACTGCGATAGATTCGCCTAGGTAAGTTGGAACCAATGCTTCACGCTCAAACATCGCGTCTACGTATTCTGGTTCTGCGTAGCCAAGTTCGACCAACTTGTTGCCCGCGAAGCGAATCGCTTCTTCTTTGTTGGCAGCTTTCAAACCTAGGTGAATGTTTTCACGCTGGATTTGGAACACCGACGTTTGCTGTGGCTCGAAGTTGTCGTCGTTTGCAGCCACGAGCGACACTTTTACCATTTGGTCGTCATTGGCTGCGGATTGGTTTTGCGCTGCTAGTAGTTTGGTGACTAGCTGGTTGTACATCTCGCTGTCTAGGAAGTTAGTCAATGAAATGTGGTGTGCGTTTGGAGCATGCTTACGTGCACGATCCGTTAAGTCTTTATGAGTAATCACGATATCTGCACTCTCTGGTAAGCTGTTAATGGCAAGGTTGGTTACGTGGATGTTCAGACCTGCGTCTTGAACCTTTTTGCGTAGCATGCTCGCGCCCATTGCACTCGAGCCCATGCCCGCATCACAAGCGACAATGATGCTTTGTACTGTCGCTAGGTCTACGTCACCTTTGCTTTGGCTGTTTACCACCGCATCGTTTTTAGATGCAGATTTCATGTCTTTCATTTGTGATGTTGCTTTTTCTAGTGCTGCTTCATCACCGTCTTCTTCTGTTGACGTTTGCGTCTTCATTAGCAGTGCTGCTACCGCGAATGACACACCTGTTGCTGCTGCGATAGACGCTAGAACACCAACGATTGAGCCTTTCTGAGTCATCAACAAGATTGCAAAGATTGAACCTGGTGATGCTGGAGAAACAATACCTGCGTTAAAGATAGTTAGAACGAATACGCCAGTCATACCACCTGCGATAGCCGCAAGGATTAGGCGAGGGTTCATTAGGATGTATGGGAAGTAAATCTCGTGGATACCGCCGAAGAAGTGGATGATTGATGCACCACCTGCCGTTTGACGAGCCGTACCTTTACCAAACACCATGTAAGCTAGCAGGATACCTAGACCAGGACCTGGGTTTGCTTCGATTAGGAAGAAGATCGACTGACCTGTTTCAGACGCTTGTTGGATACCCAGTGGAGAGAAAATACCGTGGTTGATCGCATTGTTTAGGAATAGGATCTTCGCAGGTTCAACGAAGATTGAAGTCAGTGGTAGTAGGTGAGCAGAAACTAGGAAGTTAACGCCAGCCGCCAAGCCACCAGAAAGAATTTTTACGAATGGACCGATAAAGATGAAGGCAAGGATCGCACATAGCATGCCGATGATGCCCGCAGAGAAGTTGTTAACCAACATCTCGAAGCCACTTTTTACTTTACCATCGATGTAGTTATCGAATTTCTTGATAGCCCAGCCGCCCATTGGGCCGACCATCATTGCCCCCATAAACATTGGGATGTCTGTGCCGACAATCACACCCATTGTTGTGATTGCACCGACTACCGCACCACGATCGCCACCAACTAATTTACCACCGGTGTAACCGATAAGTAGTGGCAGCAAGTAGGTAATCATTGGGCCAACCATAGAGGCTAACGTTTCGTTTGGTAGCCATCCAGTTGGGATAAATAGAGCAGTGATAAAGCCCCACGCGATAAACGCGCCGATGTTTGGCATTACCATGTTTGACAGAAAACGACCAAAATTTTGTATCTTGATCTTGGCATCTGGTGATATCATAACAATTCCCCGTTCGATGTTCTGATGAATCTTGTTGTAGTAAACGGTTCGCCAAAACCGTTTGTTTGATTGCTTAGTACCCAATCAATTTACCACACATTTTCCAATTGGAACTGACAACGGGTTTTTCGTGATCTACGCCCGCATTTCTTAGGCTGAGAAAAGGTTTTTAAGTGACCAAGTTCAACTTATTAACTTGTAACTTAATAACAAAAAGCCACTTTTAAATCTGTCAATAAAAATCTTAGTGATCAATCCGATCTTCTGACAAATTTAAAATCAAAATACTTTGTGACTTTGATCACTTTTGATTTTTTTTGAAATTCGAATTAAATACTTGTAATGATCAATGTCACGTTTTGTGTTGAGTTGTGGTGGATTTAAAGTGTGACCTGGATCTGTTTTTGTTTTTTGTGAAAGTTTGTGACGGAATTGGTGAGATAAATGCTATCTAGATCTTTCGATAGATTGTATCTATAAGAGTCTTTTCGGCGCACTTCACGGAGCACGCCTAATTAGTTGATGAAAGGGTAAATAAAGAGAGTCGCCACACGGTTCTTCTTGTGATTCCCAACTCTCTACTTAATCACTGTTCTTAATCATCGTTGCTATTAGTATGATAGACGAGGTAGTCATGAGCTTGCTCGCGTCCCATATACCTTGCCAACGTCTTTTCTTGAACATCGCGCAAATCCACCATAATCAATCCATCTAGAGCGTTATTGAATGCAGGGTCGACGTTGAAGCATACCAGCTTGCCATTGAGGCTTAAGTACTGACGCAGCAAAACGGGCACTCCTTTCCCTTCATCGATTCTGGCAATGACACGTGACAATAGCTGTAAATCACCCAGAGCAGTAAGCATGCTGGTGTTCCAGTCACGATGGTGCTCAGGAAGTGGGTTAGAAGGCGTGACGTACTCTGCGCAGTTGTTGTCGTAGTGATGCAGTGTCATTGATTGGGCAAGCAGTTGGCGTGCAGTATCGCTATAGTCGTTGCTAATGCTTACCGGACCAAATAGGTGAGTGTAATCTGGGTTTTGATGCACGAAGGTTGCGATGCCTTTCCACAGCAGCAGCAGCGCGCTCATGCTCTTTTGATATTGCTGCGCAATCACTGAGCGCCCCATTTCGATGGATTTACCCATTTGGTCGATAAAGCGTTGGTCATAGTTAAACAACGTTCGTGAATACAGACCTGCTACACCCCGCTTTTCAATCAGTTGATCAACCAGACCTAAACGATACGCGCCCACCAAGCATTGGTTCTCTCTGTCCCACACAAACAGATGCAGGTAATCATGATCGAAATGGTCAATGTCTATTGCTAGTCCTGTCCCTTCGCCAACCTGTCGAAAATTGAGCTCACGTAGACGACCAATTTCATGCAGCAGGGAAGGGATATTCTGCGACTCCGTGCAGTAAACATCGAACTCACCACTTGTTAGCAGCTTGGACTCTTTTGGTAAGTTGTTCAGTTCTTCAAGCAATTCGCCTACGGGTAACCCTGCCGCTATTGGTGAGAGCCGTTCTGATGAGGAAGAGGGCTTCACCGATTGGATTTCACGATTGAGTAAGTAAGTGTTGAGCCGCAAATAGTTCACCACTTGATCATCGCTAAGTGTGTTCAGCTCTTTAAATTTTATCGCTTGGCCAAAGGATAAGTTGATGGTTTGCGCCTGTTTGTTCAGCAGTTCTCGCCCAAGCAGTAGGGTGCGCAAAAGTGGATGGATTTTCCCTGCCATATAGAAGCGTTTCGAGTTCTGGCCACTGATGAATACTGGAACTGTCGTGGCTTTGTTTTTGCGAATTAGGCTACTTACGCTTCGACTCCACGCTTTGTCTTCCAAGCGTTGTTGTTTGGCATCGACTAACTGGGACACTTCACCGGCAGGAAAGACAAGCAATAAGCCGCCACTTGCTAGGTGTTTATTAGCCGCTCTGAGGGCCTTCATATTCGATTTGACGGCGTCTTTGCCTTCAAACACATCGACACCAATGAAGAGCTGATCTAACTCCGGCACGGTTTTCAGGTATTGATTGGCTAGGATTTGGATATCGCCTCTGACCATCAACAGCAGTTCAGCCAAGATCACGCCTTCCACACAACCAAGCGGATGATTCGCCACAATGACGGTAGCACCTTGTTTAGGTACTGAGTCGAGTGAACCATGAGCAATGCGATAATCGATACCTAAAATATCCAACGTGAAGCGGAGAAAAGTTTTGGTATCGGCATTAACGGGGCGTTGAGCGTAGAACTTATCAAGCTGGTTTAAACCGGTTGCCCATTCAGCAACGTTTTCACCAATGCCAAACGGCGTTTTACGAGGGAGACGAAAAGGGGTTGAACTATCCATATTTACCTCAGCGTACAAGTTGCTGATTGGATAGTAGAAATTACAGATGACAGTTAAGAGGCAAAAGCATGAGCCTTTGGTGACAAACCAATGAAGCTTTATTGAATAAAGAAAACGGTATATCACTGTGCTATGAATCAAAACTCGCGTTATGTCTCCCTCTTAAAACAATAGATAGGCTATCTTATCTAGAACAAAGATTAAGCTAAGTTGATATTTATCAGGGGGAAATAATGGAACGAGTTTCCAATAAAGCAGCACTTTGGATTGGGCTAAGTTTGATACTTGGTCTTGGCATCCTTGGCTATTTTATGCAGCAGACGGCGGTGAAATACCGAGCCTATGAAAGAGTCGTGACAGTAAAAGGTTTGTCGGAGCGTGAGTATCCTGCTGATACGGTGATTTGGCCGATTCAATTTACTCTAGCGAGTAATGATATGGGAGCCATGTTTGATGAAATTGACCAGCAAACCCGTTTGATTTTGGACTTTCTAAGTGCCAAAGGGCTTCCTGAAACCAGCGTTTCCCTTTCTTCCCCAGCGGTCATTGACAGAAAAGCACAGCAATATGGGAGCGAGCAAGACATTGAGTATCGTTATTTGGCCTCGCGAACCGTTACGGTTTACAGCCAGAGTGTTGATGTTGTTCGAGCGGCAATCAATGAAATAGGTGAGCTAGGAAAACAAGGCGTTTTGCTTAACCAAGATCCTTATGCAAATCGTGTTGAGTACAGCTTTACTAAGCTGAATGATGTGAAGCCAGACATGATCGAAGAAGCGACTAAGAATGCGCGTGAAGTGGCTGAGAAATTTGCGAAAGACTCACAGAGTTCACTGGGTAAGATCAAACGTGCAACTCAAGGGCAGTTCTCGATTTATGACCGAGACAGCAACACGCCTTACATTAAGAAAGTACGAGTGGTATCGACGGTTCAATATTACTTATCTGATTAAAGTTGCGCTCATATAGTCAATAGTTGGTCGTTCCATCACCTTCTATTTGTAGAGGTATCTATGCTCTGTGATAGGGAAATCAGTCTTCGATGACGCTATATACAAGTACTTTTTTATAAAACTAAGTTCTTAACAGTGATGAGGTGAGTTTGATAATAATCAAGCTCACTTGTTTCTTATGAGCGTAAGTTAGTATGACTTATTGCTAGAAGGAATTAGTATCATGGCATACAAGCACTTTGTTAGAGAACTACTGGGTTTAGCGATTGTTGTCTCTGTCGTCTTTGGCGTATTAGGCGTGATGTTAGAGCTCTTCGCACTGACGGCACTTTGGGAGCATCAGCAAACGATAGCCGATGTTTTTTTCCATGAATCTCTCTACTTCATCGTATTTTTAATCCCACCATACTTCCTCTGGAAGTTGATTAACCGTCCTGAATTGGTTTCTGCTGACCAAGCTTATTTGGCAATGAAGTTAGAGGCTGAAAGTCGACAATGAGTCGATTTAGTGAGTAATGAAAAGAAGAGGCTATGAGAAAACATTAGCCTCTTCTCTATCTGATTCGTGGGGTAAAATATTCGCTGCTTTATTGATTAAAAAGCTGCTTCGATTGTGCCTTTGAAAGTGCGATCGAGATAATCACGAATCGCTTGAGATTGATAAATAGAAACGAACTTTTTATACGCTTCATTATTTTTGTCTGCGTCACGAGTGGCGATGACCATGACTGCTAATGGGGCGTCTTTTGCTTCAAGATAGATACTTTGTTTCTTCGGATCTAAACCAGAAGACATTACGTAGTTCATTGTAATCGCAGCCGCGTCCACATCATCTAATGTTCTTGGTAGCTGAGCGGCATCTACCTCGACAAATTCAAATGATTTTGCGTTTTTTGTGATATCAGTTAGGGCGGCTTTATGGCCAACACCCTGTTTCAGCTCAATTAAACCTGCATCGGCGAGTAGCAACAGACCACGACCACCGTTGGTAGGGTCATTTGGAAGCGCTATACGTGCATTGTTTGGAAGCTCTTGCAGTGAGCGATACTTATTGGAATAAAGCCCCATACGCATAAGAATGGACTGACCAATTGATACTAATTGGGCGTTATGGCTACTGTTGAAGTTGTCTAAAAATGGCTGGTGCTGATAGCTGTTAATATCGATGCTACCGTCGCTAAGGGCGGCATTAGGTGTCACGTAGTCAGAAAACTCAATGACTTCGACATTCAAACCTTGCTTTGCTGCCTCCTTCGCTACCGCCTCGACTACTTGTGCATGTGGTCCAACTGTCGCGCCCACTTTAATGACAGAGTCATCTTTTTCTCCACAAGCGCTTAAGCCGACTACTGCCGTGAGAATCAAAGCTAGTTTCTTTAAGTGACCAATACTTTTCATTGTAGCTCCATTTTTTGTTTTAGACGTCTATACGTCCATACTATCAGAAGTTGTCTGAGGGTCAATGGTTTAAATCACGAGCAGACATTTTGTTTCTATTGCTCGTATAGAGAGCCAGATAATAGTTAAAGAAGAGGGGAAGAGGAAAAGCTATTACGAGGTTAGTGACGAGTTACCGCAACCGAAACTGTACCCAAAGATATAAGATACAAAAAAAGCGTAGTAGGTATTAACCTGCTACGCCTTTCGGAATATGGTGGCCCCTCGCAGACTTGAACTGCGGACCAATCGATTATGAGTCGACTGCTCTAACCACTGAGCTAAGGGGCCTTAATAGGACAACGATTATAGGGGAAGCGTTGCAAGGTGTCTAGATACCAACTAGGGCAATTGCGCTTAGTTTTTATCCACTTAGAACAGTAGATAATAAAAAAGGTGACCTAAAGTCACCTTTTTTGATTTCTAAAAGCTTGTATGCGCTGCGATTATTCGTCTAGGAAGCTGCGCAGAGTCTCTGAGCGGCTTGGGTGACGAAGTTTACGTAGTGCTTTTGCTTCGATCTGACGGATACGCTCACGAGTAACGTCGAACTGCTTACCAACTTCTTCTAGAGTATGGTCAGTGTTCATGTCAATACCAAAGCGCATACGAAGTACTTTCGCTTCACGTGGTGTTAGACCTGCAAGCACGTCTTTTGTTGCCACTTTAAGGCTAGTTGCTGTTGCAGAATCTAGCGGAAGTTCTAGCGTTGTATCTTCGATAAAATCACCTAGATGCGAATCTTCGTCGTCACCGATTGGTGTCTCCATTGAGATAGGCTCTTTAGCGATTTTTAGAACTTTACGAATCTTGTCTTCTGGCATTTGCATGCGCTCTGCCAGTTCTTCCGGTAGTGGCTCGCGACCCATCTCTTGCAACATTTGACGAGAGATACGGTTTAGCTTGTTGATCGTTTCGATCATGTGTACCGGAATACGAATCGTACGTGCTTGGTCCGCGATTGAACGAGTGATTGCCTGACGGATCCACCACGTTGCGTAAGTCGAGAACTTGTAACCACGACGATATTCGAACTTATCTACCGCTTTCATCAGACCGATGTTACCTTCCTGGATCAGATCCAAGAACTGTAGGCCACGGTTGGTGTATTTCTTCGCGATAGAAATTACAAGACGCAAGTTCGCTTCAACCATCTCTTTCTTCGCACGGCGAGCTTTTGCTTCACCGATAGACATACGACGGCTGATGTCTTTAATGTTCTGTACGTTTAGAGAAGTCTCTTCTTCAATCATTTTTAGCTTAGCGATTGAACGACGGATTTCTTCTTCGTTACGTTTGATCTTTTCAGCGTATGGCTTGTCTGAAGCAAGAACTTCATCCAGCCAAGCTTCACTTGATTCATTACCAGTGAACAGCGCGATGAATGATTTCTTCGGCATTTTGCCGTATTCAACCACTGACTTCATGATCAGACGCTCTTGAGTACGAACACGATCCATAGCAGTACGCAGTTCATTCACTAAGTGATCAAACTGTTTAGGCGTTAGACGAAACTCGCGGAATACGTCTAGCATCATTTCATTAGCAACGGTTGCTTTCGGGCTGTTATAGCCGTACTCGTTGATTGCTAATTGAAGATTTTGATAGGTGCTGCGTAGTTGGTTGAATTTCTCTAGCGCTAATTCTGGATCGATACCTACATCTTCTTCAGAATCATCTGAATCGTCATCGCTATCTTCGTCGTCATCAACGTCTTCATCGTCTTCTTCTTCTAACTGAGATTCAGTCAGTTCAGAACCGATGTGTGTTGCCGTTGGTGCAGCGGTGTCGTCAGCATCTGGATCTACAAAACCTGAAATTAGGTCTGTAAGACGTAGTTCTTCAGCTTGAACTTTGTCAAATTGCTCAAGAATGTACGGAATTGTGCCTGGGTATTCAGCAACAGACGATTGAACTTGGTTAATACCTTCTTCAATACGTTTTGCGATGTCGATTTCGCCTTCGCGAGTTAGAAGTTCGACAGTACCCATCTCACGCATGTACATACGTACTGGGTCTGTTGTACGACCAATCTCACTCTCTACGCTAGAAAGTGCAGCGGCTGCAGCTTCGGCTGCATCTTCATCGGTAATATTTGTGTCATCGTTCAGTGCTAAATCATCAGCATCAGGAGCAGTTTCTACTACCTTAATGCCCATGTCGTTGATCATCTGAATGATGTCTTCTACCTGTTCTGAATCTACGATTTCAGCAGGTAGGTGGTCATTTACTTCGGCGTAGGTCAGATAGCCTTGTTCCTTGCCTTTAATAACAAGTGACTTTAGCTGTGACTGCGGATTGTGATCCATAGACGGTATCCAACTTCGTAATCTGGTGAAGGAATCAGTATGCGAAATGCAAACCACTTACTATAACAAATTAAATCGTTGCTGACTAATTAAACAGGGTTACGCTTTTAAATCTAGCATAAGTGCTAGCAGCTCCCTTTTCTCTTCGGCTGATAAACCGACACTTCTTGCTTTGGCCTGCAGGTTTTCAATTTGTTTTTCTACGCACTGGGCAATAATTTTATCCAGTGAGTCTAAAAAGATTTCTTCTTGGTTGTCCTCATCGAGTGGAATGTCCCAACTCGCGAGACGAGACAGAAGGGTCTCATTTTGGCTGTTTCGCCAATGCTCTAATAATTGGCCTGTGTTGATATGGGGATGCGCTTGGCATTTATCAAGTACATCAACAAATAAACTTAGACCAGGAATGGGCAAATCTCTAACGCTAGTTAGATCTGGCACCATACTTACGTATTGTGGGTTTTGAATCAGTAACGCGATCACTTCTCGCATCGGCGTTCGCTTGATTTCTTTATGAGGTTGAGGCCTTTTATCCTCTTTACCTTGTTTTGAAATTAGCTGCTGTAGTTGGCGTTCATCAACCAAACCCAAACGGCGGCCAAGCAATTCTCTCAAGTATAGTCTTAAAGTGCCGCCAGGGACTTTATCAATGAGAGGAACCGCAAGAGTACTCAGTTTTGCCATGCCTTCTTTCGTGCTCATATCGACCTGCTGAGTCAATGAGCTGAACATGAATTCAGACAAGGGCATCGCATTAGACACTTGCTGCTCAAATGCTTGTTTTCCGTTTTGTCGGATATAAGAGTCGGGATCTTCTCCATCCGGCAAAAACATGAATTTTAACTGGCGACCATCCGTTAGGTAAGGCAATGCATTTTCCATGGCACGCCACGCGGCTTCACGGCCTGCGCGGTCACCGTCATAACAACACACGACGGTGCTTGTTTGCCTGAATAACACTTGCAAGTGATCGCCCGTTGTCGAGGTTCCCAATGAGGCAACGGAATAATCTACGCCATATTGAGCAAGCGCGACAACATCCATATAGCCTTCAACCACTAAAATTTGTGGTGGCTCACGGTACGCTTGTAGTACTTCATAAAGGCCATACAACTCTTTACCTTTATGAAATATCGGGGTTTCGGGTGAGTTAAGATATTTTGGTGTCCCATCACCTAATACTCGACCACCAAAGCCTATTACTCGACCGCGTCTGTCTCGAATAGGAAACATCACTCGACCACGGAATCGGTCGTAGCGGTTGCCTTTATCGTTTTCAATCAACATGCCGCCAGTGACGAGCATGTCTTGGTTTTCTTTATTCTGGCCAAAGTTCTTACGAACTAAATCCCATTCATCAGCCACATAGCCGATGCCAAACTTCTGGACGATTTCACCAGACAGGCCGCGATCTTTTAGATACTCAATCGCCACCTTACTTGCTGGCTGTTTGAGTTGGTTACGATAAAATTGAGCAATGCTGCCCATTAAGTCGTATAGGTTACGTTTTTCACTGCTGCTTGCTTGTGGGCCTGATTGAAACGAACCATTACCGCCGCTACGTTGTTCGCGAGGAACATCTAAACCCAAGTATGAAGCGAGTTCTTCAATGGCTTCGACGAATTCTAGTCGGTCGAATTCCATCAAAAAATCGATGGCATTTCCATGCGCGCCACAACCAAAACAATGGTAGAACTGCTTTTCTTGACTGACACTGAATGAGGGTGTCTTTTCGTTGTGGAACGGGCAGCATGCGCCGTAGTTTTTGCCTTTTTTCTTAAGTTTCACACGTGCGTCGATGATATCGACAATATCAAGTCGAGCTAGAAGGTCATCGATAAAACTGCGAGGGATGTGTCCAGCCATAAAACCTAACAAAAAAAGAAGATGATGAGTGGAGTGAATGCCTTAAAAGAATGAGCGTATTGCCCATTGATTTCATTCCATCCATCCAGATACAAACAAGCCGTGCGCTCCAAAGGATAGCACGGCTTGCTGCAATTGGGTGGGGTACCTTAAGCCAATTTAGCGCGAACTAAACCGCTTACTTTACCCATATCTGCACGCCCTTGAATTTGCGGTTTCAGAACGCCCATTACTTTGCCCATGTCTTGCATGCCAGCTGCGCCAGATTCAGCAATCGCGTTCTCGATGAGAGCCGCTACTTCTTCGTCTGTCAGTGGTTGAGGCATAAAGTCCTCAAGAACGGTAATTTCTGCTTGTTCCGCATCAGCAAGATCTTGACGACCCGCTGCTTCAAACTGCGCTACAGAATCGCGACGTTGTTTAACCATCTTGGTCAATACTGCAAGAATGTCGTCATCGTTCAGAGTAATCTGTTCGTCAACTTCACGTTGCTTGATTGCTGATAGGGCTAAACGAATAGTACCAAGGCGCAATTTGTCCTTGGCTTTCATCGCTAATTTTTGCTCTTCTTTGAGTTGATCAATCAGAGCCATAACTAAATTCCTTTTGGAGCTCAGTTATTAGTACAGGCGAACGCGACGAGCGTTTTCGCGAGCTAGCTTCTTAGCGTGACGCTTTTGAGCTGCTGCTTTAGCGCGTTTGCGAACTGTAGTTGGTTTTTCGTAGTGCTCACGACGACGCACTTCAGAAAGGATACCTGCTTTTTCGCAAGAGCGCTTAAAACGACGTAGAGCAACGTCGAACGGTTCGTTTTCACGTACTTTAACTACTGGCATATGCCTTTCACCTCAGGGGTTATTCGTTAACGCTGGTATTCAACAGACCAAATCACAATTGTTAGGTCTCTTACCAGCTTGATCAAAAATGGTGCGGAATTTTAATCCGATCACAACTACTTTGTAAAGCCTTTTGTCGATTATTGTCTGTACAAAATTTGTTTGCAGCACCAAGGCGAGGTAATATGACGCCCAAATTTCCTCTATACAGAAAGCATACTGAGAAAACCATGCGCATTATTGGTATTGAAACCTCTTGTGACGAGACTGGCATCGCAATTTATGACGATGAAAACGGTCTCTTGTCACACAAGCTATACAGCCAAGTAAAACTGCACGCAGATTACGGCGGTGTGGTGCCTGAGTTGGCTTCACGTGACCACGTAAAGAAAACCATTCCTCTTATTAAAGAGGCACTAAAAGAAGCGAACTTAACTTCAAAAGACATCGATGGTGTCGCGTATACCGCGGGGCCTGGTCTTGTTGGGGCGCTATTAGTGGGTGCGACTATCGGTCGCAGTATTGCTTATGCTTGGGGAGTGCCAGCGGTACCTGTTCATCATATGGAAGGTCACCTATTGGCCCCAATGTTGGAAGATAACCCTCCACCGTTCCCGTTTGTGGCGGTATTAGTATCGGGCGGTCACTCTATGATGGTGGAAGTGAGAGGCATCGGTGAGTACAAAATTCTAGGTGAGTCGATTGATGATGCGGCGGGCGAAGCGTTTGATAAAACAGCGAAGCTAATGGGTTTGGATTACCCAGGCGGTCCACTATTATCTAAACTGGCGGAAAAAGGTACACCGGGCCGCTTTAAGTTCCCGCGCCCAATGACGAATGTGCCAGGTTTGGACATGAGTTTCTCTGGTCTAAAAACCTTTACGGCTAACACGATTGCTGCAAACGGTGATGACGAGCAAACCCGCGCGGACATCGCATTGGCATTTGAAGAGGCTGTGTGTGCTACGTTGGCTATTAAATGTAAGCGCGCGCTTGAGCAAACAGGCATGAAACGCATTGTTATTGCTGGTGGTGTGAGTGCTAACCGTCGTTTGCGAGCTGAGTTAGAGAAGTTAGCGAAGAAAGTTGGCGGCGAAGTTTACTACCCACGTACTGAGTTCTGTACAGATAACGGTGCGATGATCGCTTACGCAGGCATGCAGCGCTTGAAGAATGGCGAAGTGGCTGATATGTCAGTAGAGGCTCGTCCACGTTGGCCAATTGATCAACTAACACCTGTCGCTTAGTCAAATTTATGCGGTAGGTTTGAAACCGGTTCTTTGTAATAAAGGTCTCTGCTCCTCAGAGGCCTTTATTTTTAATTATTCAATGAACCGCCTCGTTTTACATTCTGACTGATGCGATCAGTTCGCGATTGTTTCAGTGCTAGGATGACGTGGAAGAATAAGAAATGGATATAACAATGAATAAGTTTGAAATTGAAGGTCAGCAACTTGCTTATCTAGATAAAGGTGAGGGCCCTGTGCTTCTATTTGGTCATAGTTACCTTTGGGATAGCCAAATGTGGGCGCCACAAGTTGAGGTTTTAAGCCAGTCATTCCGTTGTATTGTGCCAGATCTTTGGGCACATGGTGAATCGGACGCTGCACCTGCATCGACACAGTCATTGGCCGACTATGCACAACATATGTTGGCATTGATGGATCATTTAGATATCGAAGAATTCTCGATAGTGGGCTTATCTGTTGGCGGCATGTGGGGAGCTGAGCTAACGGCTCAAGCGCCGCAACGTGTTAAGTCACTGGTATTGATGGATACCTTCATTGGCTGGGAGCCAGAAGTTACGTATAAAAAGTATTTTGCAATGCTTGATACCATCAGCCAAGTCCAAGCAGTGCCTGCGCCAATTATTGAAGCCGTTGTGCCGCTGTTCTTTGCCAACAACGTCAATCAGGATAACCCTAAACTTGTCGCTTCATTCAAACGCAGTTTAGAAGAGCTGAACGGTGAGCGTGCGGTGGAAGTAGCTCGCATGGGGCGCATGGTGTTTGGTCGCCGTGATGTGATTGAAGATTCGGAAAAATTCGCTCTGCCGACGTTAATTGCGGTGGGCTGTGAAGATAAGCCTCGCCCGGTTTTCGAATCGTATTTAATGAAAGACTGTATCACGGGCAGTGAGTTGGTAGAAATTCCGCAAGCGGGACACATCAGTTGTTTAGAACAGCCGGAGTTCGTCAACCAAATGTTGTTGAACTTCCTAAATCGAGTTCATGCGTAACCAATGCATCCCTCTTTAAACGAAAAACTCGGCATTAAGCCGAGTTTTTTTGTGTCAGTTTCTTCTCGCCGATTTTTGGCTCGTCGCCAGACAAAAGCCGACGAATATTTTGATGATGCTTAAATACGATTAAGCAACACAGCATAGCAACAGGTAACGTGTATTGCGGTTTAAACATCCAAGTATAAAACGGAGTGACCAAAACCGTGACGAGAGCCGCTAAGGATGAATAGCGGAATAGCGCGGCTACTGACAGCCAAGTTAACATCACCAATCCTGTTAAGTCCAAACCAATCGGAGCGATAGCGCCAAGCGCGGTTGCGACACCTTTTCCGCCTTTAAAGTGGAAAAAGATGGGGTACATGTGGCCAAGACAGGCAGCAATGGCGATGACGCC
The DNA here is from genome assembly GCF_033344475.1 of Vibrio sp. 1288. Classification (NCBI taxonomy): domain Bacteria; kingdom Pseudomonadati; phylum Pseudomonadota; class Gammaproteobacteria; order Vibrionales; family Vibrionaceae; genus Vibrio; species Vibrio sp. 1288. The sequence goes on along the minus strand of NZ_JAWPOX010000001.1, from coordinate 173,438 downwards.
AAGAATGATAGGGTCGATACCAAGAAAGTATCCGCCCCACACGGGGATAGTGCCTTTGAGCATATCGCACAACAAGACTGAAACAGCGGCTCCTCGTCCGCCAATACGCAATACGTTCGTTGCTCCAGGATTGTTAGATCCCACACTGCGTGGGTCTGGCAGTTTTAAGAGTCGACAGATCAAAACCGCACTGGAAACAGAACCTAATAAATAGGCGGCCATTGTCATTATCAGTGCCAGTGCGTCCATAGAAGTCCTTGATGGATTGGAATTTAATGCTCGGTTCCCGCGTAGTTGCTATCATACCCCGAATTTACATAATGCAGAAATCCTCACTGTGATAGAGCTTGCATTATGTGATTTCTTGTATATAAAGATGCTTTCGCAGTTTATACCTAAGTAACATTGTGATGACCAAAGTAAATGTTACTTAGGTATAGAATACTACGATCAAATTACCCCTCACGGGTATCCGACCTCTGTAATAGAAGGACATAAGATGGCTCTGGATAAAGTTTTTATTGAACAGTTAGAAGTTATCACCACCATTGGCGTGTACGACTGGGAACAACAAATCAAACAAAAGTTGGTTCTAGATATTGAAATGGCGCACGATAATAAACCTGCGGGCAAAAGTGATGATGTGCAAGATGCACTGGATTATTCGCAGGTGAGTGAGGCGGTACTTAACCACATTGAAAATGGTCGTTTCTTATTGGTCGAGCGCGTGGCTGAAGAAGTAGCAGAGCTTATCATGCAGCGTTTCTCTGTGCCTTGGGTGAAAATCCGCCTAGCGAAGCCTGGCGCCGTGCCGCAAGCACGTGCTGTTGGTGTGGTGATTGAGCGAGGCCGAGCATGATCACCACTTATATCGGTGTTGGGACGAACGTAGAAAGAGAGCAACATGTGCTTGCTGCGTATCAGGAGCTGCAACGGCTTGGAGAAAATCTCCTCGTATCACCGATATATGAATGCGAACCTATTGGTTTTAGCAGCAAGAATTTCTACAACTTTGTCGTTGCAATGCGTACCGAGTTGTCATTAGAAGAGTTGAGTCATCAACTACGCGAGATTGAATTTAAGTGGGGACGCGAAGAAAACGCGCAAAAGTATCAAGATCGAACACTGGATCTCGATATAGTGTTGTTCGGTGAGCGCGTCTCCAAGAAAAAACCTGAGCTACCTCGCAGTGATATCTACAAATATCCTTTTGTCACAAAGCCGCTGTATGATCTCGAACCGCAATTAGTGATCCCAGGCGATGGACGCACAGTCGCAGACATTTGGCATGCTATGCAGCCAGTCGATTCGCTCAAACCCGTTTCCTTTCATTTTTAATTTGAGTTGTTTACATGAGTTATTTTGAAGCCTTTATTTTGGCTCTGATTCAGGGGCTGACAGAGTTTTTGCCTATTTCAAGCTCTGCCCATTTGATCCTGCCTTCCGCTATTTTAGGATGGGAAGACCAAGGTCTAGCCTTTGATGTTGCTGTTCACGTCGGTACATTAATGGCTGTCGTGATCTATTTTCGTCATGAAGTAATCACTTTGTTTCAAGCGTTATTTGCTTCGATCTTTAAAGGAGATCGCAGTAAAGAAGCTAAATTGGCTTGGATGATCGTGATTGCGACGATTCCAGCTTGTGTGTTCGGCTTATTGATGAAAGACATCATTGAAGTGTATCTACGTAGCGCTTACGTCATCGCGACTACTACGATCGTATTTGGCCTGTTGCTATGGTGGGTAGACAAAAACGCTAAACTCGTTGCGGATGAATACCAAACGGGTTGGAAGAAAGCTGTATTTATCGGTATTGCTCAAGCCTTAGCGATGATTCCTGGAACTTCACGTTCAGGGGCGACCATCACAGCAGCGCTTTACCTTGGCTTTACTCGAGAAGCGGCTGCCCGATTTTCGTTTTTAATGTCGATCCCAATCATTACATTAGCTGGTAGCTACTTAGGCATGAAGTTAGTAACCAGTGGTGAACCTGTCCATGTTGGTTTCTTAATGACTGGCATTATCACATCGTTTATCAGTGCGTACATCTGTATCCACTTCTTCTTGAAGATGATTTCACGAATGGGCATGACACCGTTTGTGATTTACCGTCTCATTTTGGGCGTCGGTTTGTTCGCTTTTCTATTAAGTGCATAATTGATGTTAACGAAAAACGCACGCGAAATCCGCGGGCGTTTTTGTTTGTTCGTTACTTCTTAAGTGCTGCTTTCACTGCTTCAATACGTCGTTTTTCTTGCTCGTCACGAATCGCAGGGCCTTTAAAGCCCTCTTTGATAATGGCTTGAACGTCAACTGCCGCTGCTGCTTGGTAGGCTTGCCTAAAAATATCCGCCTGTGGATATGGTTGCGTTTCCAGTCCTTTACGACCAGCGTGATCCGCTTGGCAGCAAAGCAAGATATCTTGCAGACGTTCGGACTTACGCCACACATCAAGTTTATTGAGTATTTTAATTATGGTTTGTGGTTTAAGTTCAGCCGCGCGATGAATATTGGAGTGCTGTTCGCACACCATCAAGGCTAAATCACGAAACTCATTTGGTACCCGGACACGTTCGCACAGCTTTTTGATCAGTTTTAATCCTGTATGGCAATGCATTTTGTGGCTTGGCCATTCGCTCTCTGGCGTCACGCCCTTACCCAAGTCATGCACTTGGGCGGCAAACCTGACGGGGAGTGAGTTACTCAATTTTGCGGCTTGCTCTGCCACCATCAAAGTATGGATGCCAGTATCGATTTCTGGATGCCACTTCTCAGGTTGAGGTACGCCAAATAGTGCATCAATTTCAGGTAACACCACGGTTAATGCACCACAGTCTCGTAGAACCGATAAGAAAATATCAGGGCGAGGAGTAGAGAGAGATTTATGCCATTCTTGCCAAACACGCTCGGGAGTCAGTGTGCTCAGCTCTCCGGACTCTGCCATGTGACGCATTAACCGCATGGTTTGGTCGGCAACCGTAAAGTTTAGATCAGCAAGCTTCGCTGCGAAGCGAGCGACACGTAAAACGCGTAGAGGGTCTTCAATAAAGGCGTCTGATACATGGCGTAGCAGTTTATCGTTGAGATCTTGCTGGCCACCATATGGGTCATGGATCGTGCCATCACTCTCCATTGCCATCGCGTTAATGGTTAAATCACGACGTATCAAATCTTCTTCTAAGGTGACGTTTTGATCGAAGAAACATTCAAAACCAGTGTAACCAGAACCTGACTTTCTCTCTGTTCGTGCAAGGGCATATTCTTCTTTACTTTTGGGATGCAGAAATACAGGAAAGTCTTTACCAACGGCGGTGTATCCTTGGGACAGCATCATCCCGGGCGTCGCGCCTACGACCACCCAGTCGTTGTCATAACTATCAATTCCGAGCAATTTATCTCGAACTGCGCCACCTACTAAATAAACTTGCACGAATTACCTCTTAATTTATGGATATGCCGTTGGACATTGTAGCAAGCAATGGTACTTTTCTTTACTCCTAAGAATAGAAGAAGAGCGTTTATACCATGTCTGACTATTCCCAGGTGGTTTTTTAGCTGGAGAGCCTAATGTATAAGGACTTTTTTGGGTTTGTCGAACAACCATTTTCGATTGTTCCAAACTCACGTTATTTGTATTTAAGCCAGCGTCACAAAGAGGCAATCACACATCTCCAAGCTGGGCTAGGCGATGGCGGTGGCTTTGCTATGCTTACTGGCGAAGTAGGTACAGGCAAAACGACCGTCGCAAAAGCGATGCTGGCGAATTTGGGTGATAACACCAAAGCGGGTCTTATTCTCAATCCCACGTTTTCGAGTAGAGACTTGCTCGAAGCCATTTGTGATGAGTTCAAAATCACCTATCCGCCAGATGCAAACCTCAAACAGCTAAACCAGGTTATCCATCAATATTTGCTGCGTAATTATCGTTCAGGCTGGCAGACATTGCTGGTCATTGATGAGGCTCAACACCTTGCTGCCGACGTTCTAGAGCAGTTGCGATTGTTGACCAACTTGGAAACCGATACCAGAAAATTGCTCAAAGTGTTGTTGGTCGGGCAGCCTGAATTGCAGCGGTTATTACAAACAACACAACTACGCCAACTTGCCCAGCGTATTACCGGGCGTTATCACCTGTTGCCGTTGGATGAAAAAGAGACAGAAGATTACATCGCATTTCGACTACATACAGCAGGTGGCGACCAGCAACTGTTTAATCGTGCTTCTTGTAAACTTATAGCCAAATACAGTCACGGTATACCGCGGCTCATCAACCTTATCTGTGACAAATCCCTCAACATTAGTTATCACCAGGGTAATGTGGTTGTGGATAAGCAAACCGTTCAGCAGGCCTGTGAAGAGGTGATGCAGTTTCAGGCAGATATTTATCAGCAAGATAAAAAAGAGCGCCGGACTTTCCGTTGGCCTGCTTGGGGCTCTGTCACGGTAGGCCTTATTGCTGCATTAAGTACGGGGTGGGCGGTCGTGAATTATATGCCAGCTCAAGCGACGTCAGTGTTGACACAAGTGAAGGAGCCAAGAGTAGAGCCAACACCAACCGTCGTAAGCCAACAGTTAACGGATGAGCAGCGTGATTTATTGTTAACACAAAAACAGTCGAACCTTGCTGTAAATGATTTGTATCGTTTGTGGGGGTATCAAGCATCGGTTCGCGATAATCTTTGTTTGTCAGAACCGCAGTCGACTATGCGTTGTGAGCGTAAAATGGCGACTTGGCCGCTGTTGATGCAACAAAATCGCCCTGTGATCTTGGAGTTGAATTATCAAGGTGATGTTGGGTATGTCATTCTATATGCCGTCGGTAATGACCAAGCTGAAGTGCTCAATGGCAAGCAGCGTCTGCGTCTGCCAGTTTCGTGGCTAAAGCCGTTGTGGCAGGGCAATATTATCGAACTGCGGCATGCTCCGCTGAATGAAACATTACGGTTAGACATGGAAGGCCCTGCGATTGAAGTATTAGACCGATTATTAGCAGAAGCGGTGAGTGAGCCACTGCTTGAAACGTCTATTTTTGATGGTGCGATGAAAGAGCGAGTCGAGTTATTTCAACGTTGGCAAGGAATTGGTGTCGATGGTATTGCAGGTAAGCGAACGCTAGACCGACTTCAGCAAAATGTTCAGCCAGATGCGCCTCAACTGGCGAGAATCGAGAAGGAGGACGCATAATGTCAGCTGTGAAACATATAGGTCTGTTCTTGCTGCCAATCACTGCTTCTGCTATTGGAGTCGCTTGGTACTTAGATCTCTTTGCACCGAGTGTTGAAGTAGATACAACGTCCCTGATAGAAAAGGTCGAAGTGGTATCACCTTTCAAAGTATTAGACTATCCAGAGAACACCCAGTTGGCCCAATTGCCAAGAGAGTGGCCAAGTGCAGAGCTATCGCGTGATTTTGGTACATTTACCACCCCCGATGAATACACGAGCCATACACCAAGCAGAGATGAAACACGCAACTCAGCATCAACCCAAACGACTTCTGCTGCTGAAGAGGACCTCGGGTTGTCTTTGGATGATCTGGATTTATCCTCATTATCTCCTGATTTAGCTAGGAAGGTCGAAAATGCCTTATCCCGAGATGATGACAATTCGTCATCACAAACGGCACGCGTGAACGATTTAGAGCGCAACGCTCACCAGTGGCAAGGGCGTCTACCTGCGCTTAATTTGCAAACCCATATGTACGCTAGTGATGAAAATCGCCGTTGGGTGAAAATTAACAATGTTGAGTATCATCAAGGGGATGTCGTTGATGATCAGGTCACTCTAAGAGAAATACAACCGCAAGCGGTGATTGTTGAGTTCCAAGGTGAGCAAATTCGTATACCAGCGTTGTATGAGTGGAAAGGGTAACTCTTGTAGAAACACATCAAGCCAGCGAAATCATATCGCTGGCTTTTTATTTTTCAGAGCATCTTTTGCATCTATTCTGGTGATGATTTTTAGATACTCAAACAAGCAAAATATAGCTTTTCTCAGTCGTTTAAATAGCACCAATATCATTCATCTATTGATAGCGCGATTCCAGTCAGCGTTGTGTAAAAAGACACCATCTTCACGAACTTCGGAGTAATGACTTGGTCCACGTTAGACCCCATCACATAATAGGAGTCTAAACAGAGACACATGCGTATTCTGATTTTTTCTTTAAGTATTGTTGCATCGACAAGCTATGCAGCAAAGCCAGACCCATTCCCAGTTACACCAGATAGTCGCGGGCAAGATTTCATGGTCAGTGCGACGAATCCTTACGTGAGCAGTACCGGTTACTCAATATTGAAAGAAGGCGGTAACGCTGTTGATGCTATGGTCGCGATGCAGATGGTGATGTCTGTCGTTGAGCCAGATATGACCGGAATTGGCGGCGGGACTTTCGCGCTGTTTTATCAACATGACGAGAAAAAATTTCTGGCCCTTGATGGTCGAGATGAAGCGCCCTCTAGCGCGAACCCTGAAATGTTTGTTGAGAATGGGGAAGTACTCAGTCGCAACGAAATATTAGGCCCTCGTTCTGTTGCGGTTCCGGGCACGTTGCGGTTGCTTTACACCACTCATGAACAATACGGCAAGTTGCCATGGGCAGAGCTGATTAAGCCGGCGATTACATTGGCGAGCAATGGGTACGCGATGAACAGCTACACCTACGACATCGTAGTAAGAGAGCAAAGCCGACTTGAGCAAGATCCGGAAGTGAAAGCCTTGTATTGGCAAGGGGATGATATTAAGCCGACGGGAACCTTGATGAAGAACCCTAAGATGGCTGAGACGCTGAGGAAGATCGCGCAACAAGGCGATAGTTACCTTTATGGTGGTGAGCTTGGTCAGCACATCGTAGAGACGGTTAATAGTCGTATTGATGACCAACACGAGAAGTTGTCTTTAGAAGATTTTAAACATTACCAAGTGAAGCAGCGTGACATCATTGAGAGCGACTACCGTGGGAATAAAATCGTCTCTTTTGGTTACCCAGCTTCGGGTGGTGTGATGGTCGCTCAGAGTCTTGAACTGCTTGCACCCTATGACATTGCCCATATGGCGAAAACGGATGTGGAACCTTGGCGTCTCATGACTGAAGCGATGCGAATTGCAAAAGCCGATCGTATTGCGTATGCCGGAGATCCGGATTATGTGGAAGCGCCAGTTGAACAGTTGTTGTCTAAAGCCTATCTAGATCAGAGACGTGATTTAATCCCCGATAATGGCACTTCAGAAGAGGATCCAAAAGCAGGACAGATAACGCAAACTCAGTATGCGCAATATCAAGGCTTCGAGAGCAAAGATACAGGGCATATTTCTATCGTAGATAGAGATGGAAATGCAATAGCGATGACTAGTACGGTAGGAACGGGTATGGGCTCGGGTGTGATGGTCGATGGCGTTATCTTGAACGCGCAGATGGCTAATTTCTCACCTCAGCCAACGGTTAACGGCAAACCTACGCAAAACTCAATTGAAGCGGGCAAGCGTCCACGTTCGGCTATTACGCCATTAATGGTGATGGACAGTGATGATAACTTGCGTTTGGTGGTTGGGTCACCAGGTAGTTCACAAATCCCGGGGTATGTACTCAAAACCGTGGTTGGGGTGCTGGATTGGAACTTATCAGCGCAAGAGGCTATTGACTTACCAAACATCCAGTATGGCACTAAGATAGACCGCACCAAGTCTTATGACCCGACTGGTTTGCTGGTGGAAAAGAAAACGTTCGCAGAAATGTTGGTGCCTGAGTTTATGGAGCTTGGCTACCCAGTGCACGTTATTCCAGTGGTAAGCGGTTTGAATGCAATTGAGCTAAAAGATGGCAAGCTTTATGGCGCAACGGATCGTCGTCGAGCCTCTAGTTCAATGGGGGAGTAGTACTCACTTCTATCAAACGAAGCAAACTAAAAAGCCAGTCAATATCGACTGGCTTTTGCGTTCTTTTTAAAGATAAAAGCGTAAGGGTTTATGCCCAACCCGCAGGAGAGCGCTTTCTACGAGGCATGACATGCGGAAGAATCAAACCAAATAGTAAACCTAAACCTGCAACACCGCCGCCATAAGTGAAGTACTTAAGCAGCATGTCATCTTTTTGTGTATCCAGTTTTGCGCGTAGCTCGCGGTTTTCTGTTTCAACAGAAGTAAGCTGATCGCTGATCTCAGAGTATTTATTTTCTAGATCTGAAATTTGTTGGTTACGTGTTTCGAGAGAGGTAACAAGACCGGCTTTCTCTGCATCAGAAGTTTGACGAGCATTAGCAAGCTGCTCTTTTACTTCGGCTAGCTCTTTCTCAATGCGAGGAAGGCGAATTGCCATGCTCTCTTGGTTTGTCACAAACTTGCTTTGTACCCAACCAGTGCGACCACGGTCATCACGAACTTGCGTATAGCCAGTATCTCGGTTGGTTTTAATCAGTTGTACTTTAGAACCGGCGTTAACACTACCGATAATACGGTAGGTGTTATTTGGACCTGAGTGCATAAAAGTGAAGAGGTCATCAGAAATATAACGGTCTGCTGCTAGGGCCGCTGGCGCTGCTAGCAAAGTAAACAAAACCGTGATGATTAGTTTTTTCACAGTAAATCCCTTAACGATTTTTCTTGGAGACAGCGTTGGCACCGAATGATTGGAGCCGGAAATAGACGAATAGTATGCAGTTTCAAACCTCGGTGCAACAAAGAAGGGAGGCAAAGCCTCCCTTTCTGTGCGTTTGAGTCAATAATGACAAAGCGCTTACATTCTATTGACGAGTGTCTTAAGCGAACATCGCTTGAAGTCCGTAGAAGAATACTACGGCCAATAACGCACCCGCTGGTAGTGTAACGATCCATGATGCCACGATGTTACGAACTACGCCTAGGTTCAGTGCTGCGATACCACGAGCAAAGCCAACACCGAGAACCGCACCAACCAATGTTTGAGTGGTTGAAATTGGCAGGCCTGTACCAGACGCTAGAACTACCGTACATGCTGTTGCTAGCTGTGCTGCAAAACCGCGGCTAGGCGTTAGCTCAGTGATGCCTGTACCAACGGTTGCCATTACTTTGTGACCTAGTGTTGCAAGACCGACCACGATACCAATACCACCAAGAGGTAGAATCCACCAAGCGATGGTGCTTTTCGTGCTGATTTCGCCCATGTGTTCAACAGTCGATACGACAGCAGACAGTGGACCAATGGCGTTTGCAACGTCGTTTGAACCGTGTGCAAATGCCATCGCACAAGCGGTGATAACCATCAGAACGCTGAAGATACCTTCCACGCCAGAAAAGCTGCGGTCTTCTTCGCGATTAGCGAATTTTTTCTGGATGTATACGTAGCCGCCAATCATCACAAGTGCTGAAACTGCTGCTGCCCACATCCAGGCTTCACCATTGGTAAGGTGAAGACCAACGTGTTTTAGACCTTTTTTGATGGTTACAAGTGCAATCACCATTGTTGTGATGAACATGTAAACGGGTACAAAACGTTTCGCGTTAAACAGAGGGTTCTCTGTATCAAAAATCAGGCGCTGTGCGCTGACAAAGATAACGTAAGCAAAGAAACCTGAAATCACTGGCGTAATAATCCAGCTACCAACAATGCCTTGAACGCTGCCCCAGTCAACCGCTTCAGTACCTACTGATACGCATGCAAAACCAATGATTGCACCGATGATTGAGTGAGTCGTTGATACTGGCCAGCCCATGTAAGAAGCAAGAAGCAGCCATGTACCTGCTGCTAAAAGCGCAGACATCATGCCGTAGACAAGAACATCTGGTTGACTAGCAAATAAAGAAGTTTCGATTACACCTTTACGGATAGTGTCGGTTACTTCACCGCCTGCAAGGTAAGCACCTGCAAATTCGAAGATCATCGCAATGATGATAGCTTGTTTTACAGTTAGCGCTTTTGAACCTACAGATGTACCCATCGCATTAGCAACGTCGTTCGCGCCAATACCAATCGCCATCATGAAACCAAAAATCGCTGCAACAATAATCAGGACAGTGCCGTAGTTCGCAAGGATATCCATCGTAATACCTAGTTGTTTTATAACAAGCGGAACAAAATTTTACGCGCGCCAAACCATAAGACGATGAAAATAGTCATCGTCCCTATGACACGTGTTAATTATGCTCTTCGTTATGTCGTTAACTTTATGTTTTAAGATCGAGATAGCATGACTTCCAAACGAGCACCTACGCGCTGCGCTTGGTCGGCAATACCACCTACCCATTCAAGAATCTTGTATAGGAACATGACATCGATAGGGTTCATGTCAGCTTCAATCACCATCAACTGTTGGCGAAGTTCAATCTGCATGGCATCGGTATCATCTTCGATAACGTCTAATTGATGAATCATTTCAGCGACGAGCGTCACTTCACGGCCTTTGAAGCCGGTTTCTAGCAATTCATCAAGTTCATTGATTACCTTTTGCGCCTGATCGGCAGCATCAAGACAACGTTGAACGTAAGCGAGGAAGTTTGGTTGGAGAGCCTCAGGGATGACAAGTTGACGACCATATACACGGCCAGCAATGTCTTTTGCCAGGTTTGCAAGTTTGTCCTGTTGAGTCAAAAGCTCAAGCATGTCAGTACGGTCGACTGGCATGAACAAACCGCGAGGCAGTTTTAGACGGATTTCACGTTTCAGCACATCCGCTTCTTTCTCTAGGTGAGAAATTTGTGCACGGATTTCTGCTGCTTTTTCCCAATCACCCTTTGAAGATACTTCAAAGAATTTCACCAAGTGTGAACAACATTCGTTGACACACACAACGTGGCGTTGCAAAGGCTTAATTGGGGACTTTGCAAATAACCCCATAATTGTATTTACTGGCATGGTCATTCAACCTAATAACTATAACCTTAAAAAAACATACACCATTTCTGAGTGCTTGGCGAAATGTTGAACGATGGCTATAAAGGCGCGCATGGTAACGCATTAAATCGCTCATTAAAACTGTTTTAGATCATCATTCCGGCGATATTTCTCTCTTGCCGTGTGAGAAATTACGCAATATCCTGTTTCTATCTGCTTTGAAAGGTATAGCTATGGAAACCGAAATAGAACTGAAGTTTTTTGTTTCTCCTGAATTTTCAGAAACTTTAAAAGAAAAAATTTCTGAGACAAAAGTACTTCAGCATAGTTGTCGTGACTTGGGTAACACCTATTTTGATACTGCCGATAAATGGCTTCGAAAGCACGACATTGGTTTAAGAATTCGCCGTTTTGATGATGTATTCGTCCAAACCGTAAAGACAGCAGGACGCGTCGTCGCAGGCTTACATCAAAGACCAGAATACAATGCTGAGCACACTAGCGACGAGCCTAATCTGTCGCTTCATCCTCTAGATATTTGGCCTCCAGGTAAAGATGCAGAAACGCTGCAATCCGAGCTTATGCCATTATTCTCGACCAACTTCACACGTGAACAATGGCTGATTGGCATGCCCGATGGCAGTCAGATTGAAGTTGCTTTTGACCAAGGCTTAGTTGTAGCCAAAGGTGAAGACGAAGAAGAGAAGCAAGAGCCAATTTGCGAAGTTGAACTGGAACTTAAGTCTGGCCAAACCGAAGCTTTATTCACACTGGCACGCAGCTTTTGCGAGCAAGGTGGTATGCGCTTGGGTAACTTGAGCAAAGCGGCGAAAGGTTATCGACTTGCAAGCGGTTATGCGGGTGATGAAGTAAAATCATTGGCACTTGTGGACAGTAGTCCGACGGATACCGTTGAATTTTGCTTGATCAACTCTTTAGAGCACGCTTTGTCTCATTGGCATTATCACGAGCAAATTTATGCTGAGCGTGACAGCGTGGAAGCACTGCGTGAAATCAGTAATGCCATTCGTTTCATTCGTCAAACATTGACTATTTTTGGCGGGATTGTCCCTCGTCGCGCGAGTGCGATTCTGCGCCAAGAGCTTAAATGGTTGGAAGAAGAACTGAGTTGGTTAGATGAGCATGCACACCTTGAAGAGCTTTTAGATGACAAAGGCAATGTGCTGCGCAAGTTGGATGCGCGTAAGTTCTTAGTATCTGAGTTGACTCAGCAGTTACAAGAGTTGCCAAGCCGTGAAGAAGTGCTAGGGTTGCTCAATTCCGCGCGTTACACAGGGTTACTGCTGGATCTAAGCCGCTGGATCTTAGCGCGCGGTTGGCAGCCATTTCTTGATGAAAAAGCACGTGAAAAAATGGCAAGTAACATCATGCCGTTTTCAGTTACTCAGCTCGATCGCACTTGGGCTGAGCTAATGGAAGCTTTCCCAGCAGAGCGCGATTTGACGGCGCAAGAGTACGTTGATCAGCGTTATCGCTTATTGCGTAACCTCTATACTGGTATTGGTTTCGCGAGTTTGTATAACTCGGATGAGCGTAACAGCTTCCGTTTACCATGGGCGGATCTAGTGCATGGTATCGATGATCTGCTAATGCTGAACCACTTACTCCCGTTGGTTGATATGCTGGAAGACGCAGAAAAAGAGCAGTTAGAACGCTGGTTGCACCGTCAAGAGCGCTCAATTTTGCATGCAATGGATCAAACCCGAGCGATCAGTGTGGAAGTTCAGCCTTATTGGCGTGAATGATCGTTCTGGTGATAAGAACAAAAAAATAGGACCGCATGGTCCTATTTTTTTGTCTCTGTTTTACGTTGTTGTAGCTCTTTTTCCATGAAATCGAGTCGTTCTAGTATTTGCGCTTGTTGGCTTAGGAGCTGCTCGAGCATACGTTCTTTATTGATTGAACTGTGCGTCTGTTGTTTCGTTGGGGCAGTAAGGATAGAGGTGATAAGACCCGAGATCATACCAAAGATACCCACCCCGCAAACAATGATGATGACAGCCAAAAACTTTCCTATGGAGGTCACTGGATAATGATCGCCGTAACCAACCGTTGAGATTGTTACAAATACCCACCACAAAGCATCGGCGCCAGTACGAATATTCGCTTCTGGGTTTTTCGCTTCGATAAACAGCATTGCACTAGAACCGAGTGTTATGAGGATAACCATCAATAGCAGTATAGAGGCGACCGTGGTTTCGCGGCGGTTTTCTTTGAGCTGATGCAAAATGAACTTTGACGAACGCAGTACTAATACCACTCGCATAATATGAAAAATACGAGCAAAGCGCAGGGGCTCTATCAATGGGATGCTCGCCACGAAATCTATCCAATGACGTTTAAGGAATAACCAGCGATCTGTGGACCGGATCAAATCAATGGTGAGCTGTAGTAGAAAAATACTACAGATTATGAAATCCAGACCGATAAGAACTTGACGGGTTTCGTGATCGATCGGGAAAAACAACAAGCCAGAGATCACAAATAGTGCCATAAAAGACAATATTAGTGACAACAGGCCCATCGGTCGTGTGCTGTCTTTGATATCATTGTTTTTCATACGAAGCTCAAAATAAATCGCGTAACCACGCAAAGCGCGAACATAACTATAAGTAATATAAAGATTATAGATAAAGACTATATAAGACTCGGTGGAGAACTGACAATGGAAAAGCTGGCATTTAAGCCATGGGAAAGGGTCATATCCGACATTCGACTGGTGCCTAAAATGGTCATGTTGATGGTCTTCAGTACTGTCCTGATCGTGGCAAAACAACTGTGGGACGCAAACACTTTTTACGACTCACTTTTAGCGGCGACACAAAACGCGCAAGTTGCCCAACAGCATTATGAAGCATACTTAACGCAAGTTGCTTGGCAAACCGCCTTATTGATAGTGGTTTTTGTCGTGCTCTTATTAGCGGCGGCTAGAGTGATGTTGCGTCAAACACAGTATCTGAGCGACGCGATCAAACTGATGGCGAGCAAGAACCTCTCTGTTCCATTTGGTATGGATTGTAAAGATGAATACGGAGACGTGGCACGTGAATTAGAAAAGACACGTCGACAATTGCACGATGTGATTCAAATGCAAATTAATGCGTCTGATGAATTATCAACGCTCACCGAAGTCATGACACTGAGCATGTCGGAAACGAAGGAATCGGCGCAAGAAGAGTTTAACGAAATTGATCAACTTGCTACGGCGATGAGTGAAATGTCGTCGACGGTCCAAACGGTTGCGGAACATGCCCAGACGGCATCTTCTCTAACAGAGCAAGCTTCCGCGCAAGCAATTTCTGGTCAGCAGTTCTTGCAAAGTACAATGGCGAAAATGAGTGAACTTTCATCGGATATCGCTTCATCGGCACAAGCGGTTAACCAAGTTGAAGAACGTGTTGAAGCCATTGGTAGCGTTGTGGGGACGATTCAAGGCATTTCTGAACAAACCAACCTGCTTGCACTGAATGCGGCGATTGAAGCGGCGCGAGCTGGCGAGGCTGGGCGGGGTTTTGCTGTGGTTGCAGATGAAGTTCGTAACCTTGCCCAACGCACACAACAAGCGACGGTAGAAATTCAAGAGATGATCGCACAGCTGCAAACCAGTGCTGAATCTGCGGTAGAACTCATGGAAAAAAGCGTTGTAGAAGCGGCAGATGGAAACGAGCTGGTTTCTAATGCTGGATCTGAGCTCGATGGTATTGTTGGGCAAGTGACGCAAATCAATGACATGAACTTCCAGATCGCGACGGCGTCTGGTCAGCAAAGCAGTGTTGCAGAAGAGATGAGCCAAAACCTCACCAATGTACGTGAGTTGGTGGAAGCCTCAGTTGTTGTTGTTACCGAGCTGCTAGAAACCTCTGAAATGATGCAAAATAATGCAGGTGAGCTAGACAAGAAGATCAAATCTTTCCAAGTTTAATATTCGATCCCGAACTTTTGATAAAACGCCCACAAACCTTTTGTGGGCGTTTTTATTTGCTTTCAGTCTGGTATAAAGAATGAGTTACCGTGCTTTTCAAACAAGGAAGAAAAATGCAGCTGCCTTCGCCACTGATTTCTATCGCTGAATCTGCCGTACAAAACGCCCAAGACGCAGGTTATTTTCCCCTTTGGCCCGATGAGGTTGCGCAGCAATTTCGTTATGTGGCGGGCTTAAGCCAATTTATAACCGAAGCCATTCATCGCGATGAAGTCCTAGCCCGTGAGTTGCCAAGTATGTTAGCGCAGCCAAGTCGTCAGGAGTCTTACCGCTCACGCCTTGCTGAACTGTTGGAACAATGTCCTGATGAGATGTCTGGTCATCGCGTATTGCGTCAGTTTCGCAATCGAGAAATGGTGTACATTGCGTGGAAGGATTTCACGCATGCATGGTCTCTAGAGACGTCTTTAAGCCACTTATCTGAGTTGGCAGAAGCGATGATTTTTGAAACCTATCAATGGCAATATCAAGTGTGTTGTCAGGAGTGGGGCACGCCAACAAGTGAGGACGGTGAAGTGCAGCCGATGTTAATTATCGGCATGGGGAAACTGGGTGGTGGCGAGCTAAACTTTTCTTCCGATATTGATCTAATTTTCACGTACCCAGAGAATGGTGAAACCCAAGGCGCACGCCGAAGCATTGCCAATGCCCAGTTCTTTACTCGTCTTGGTCAACGCATCATCAAAGCGCTCGACCAACAAACCTTCGATGGTTTTTGCTACCGCGTCGACATGCGACTTCGCCCATTTGGAGAAAGTGGCCCCTTGGTAATGAGCTATGCCGCACTTGAAGATTATTACCAAGAACAGGGGCGAGATTGGGAACGTTACGCGATGATCAAAGCTCGGGTGATGGGATGTGAGATGTACCCGCAGTATCAAGAGCTACGCCAAATGCTGCGCCCTTTTGTTTTTCGTCGTTATATTGATTTCAGTGCGATTCAATCTTTGCGACGAATGAAGTCGATGATCAGTAGCGAGGTTCGCCGCCGAGGGTTGAATAACAACATTAAGCTAGGTGCGGGTGGCATCCGAGAAATTGAATTTATCGCTCAAGTTTTTCAATTGATTCGAGGTGGTCGAGAGCCTTCTTTGCGTAATCGAGGGCTGTTGGAAACGCTGCAAGGCATTGAAGAACTGGCATTGCTTACTCCAAAAGAAATCAGCGATCTAGAAGCTGCATACAAGTACTTGCGTCAATTAGAAAACTTGTTGCAAGCAATGGCGGATAAGCAAACCCAGACGCTGCCTGATTGCGAAACCGAACGCTTAAAGCTCGCCACTGCGATGAAAATGAGCTGTTGGGAGCAATTAATTGAGCAAACCCAGCAGCATATGGCAAATGTTCACCAAGTTTTTGAATCACTAATTGGTGATGATGAAGAAGACGAGGGGACTACTGTTGCTCGTCATTTTCATGAGCTATGGGATATGGCCGACAAACAAGACGTTCTTGATCATATCTTGCAGCAGGATATTCAGATTGAAGACTTTGCTTCATGCGCGAAAACCATCATCAACTTTAAAACCGATCTGGCCAAAAAAACGTTAGGCCCACGTGGACGCGAAGTGCTCAACCGTTTGATGCCGAAAGTGTTTGATGCGGTCTTTGCCCATCCTGATGCACAGTTTGGTTTATCTCGTGTACTTCACTTGCTACACAACATCTGCACTCGCACAACTTACTTGGAATTATTGGATGAGCATCCAGCGGCTCTGGTGCAGCTCGTACGTTTGTGTACCGCAAGCCCAATGATTTCAGAGCAGCTGTCTCGTTATCCTATCTTGCTTGATGAGTTGATCGATCCTGCGCAGCTATACAATCCCATTCCATTAGACAGTTACCGTACAGAGCTGCGTGATTATTTGGCGCGTATTCCTGAAGATGATATGGAACAGCAAATGGAAGCGTTGCGTCAGTTTAAGCAAATTTGTATTTTGCGTATTGCAGCGGCAGATATTGCTGGCGCATTGCCAGTGATGAAAGTGAGTGACCATTTAACTTATTTAGCGGAAGCTATCGTGGATGCGGTGATCAGTCAGGCTTGGTTGCAAGTGTCTGAAAAGTACGGCGAGCCAACGCATGTGAAAGATCGTGAAGGTAAAGGCTTTGCTGTAATTGGTTATGGT
The DNA here is from genome assembly GCF_033344475.1 of Vibrio sp. 1288. Classification (NCBI taxonomy): domain Bacteria; kingdom Pseudomonadati; phylum Pseudomonadota; class Gammaproteobacteria; order Vibrionales; family Vibrionaceae; genus Vibrio; species Vibrio sp. 1288. Next base: position 156,504 of record NZ_JAWPOX010000001.1, on the reverse strand, counting down.
AAAGTCGGAGGGTGGGAGCTCGGCTATAACTCCGATTTGGATATTGTCTTCATGCATGACTGCCCAGTCAATGTCTACACTGACGGCAAAAAAGAGATTGATGGTCGTCAGTTCTACCTTCGTTTAGCACAGCGTATCATTCATATTTTCTCCACTCGCACCGCTTCCGGTATTTTATACGAGGTCGATACCCGATTGCGTCCGTCCGGTGCATCGGGTTTGTTGGTTAGCCCAACGGACGCGTTCGACGACTATCAACATCAAGACGCGTGGACATGGGAGCATCAAGCACTTGTCCGCGCGCGCATGATTTATGGTGATGAACCACTGGCGATTGCATTTCACAATACGCGGCATGATGTGTTGTGCAAAGCACGCGATCAAGCTGAACTGAAAAAAGACGTTGTCGAAATGAGAGAAAAAATGCGCGGTCATCTTGGGGGGAAAAAGCCAGGCCGCTTTATGCTCAAGCAAGATGTAGGTGGGATTACCGATATCGAATTTCTCGCTCAGTACCTAGTGCTCAACTATAGTCACGATAAGCCGAAATTGACGCGTTGGTGTGATAATGTGCGCATCTTTGAAACGCTCATTGCGCAAAATGTCATGGACGAAGACCAAGCAATGCAGTTGATACGTGCTTACACGACAATGCGCAACGAAATACACCGCCGAAATCTACTCAATTTAGACGCTGATGTGGTGGAAGATAAGTTTGTTGCCGAAAGGGAGTGGGTAAAACAGGCTTGGAATCAGTGGTTCAGTTAAGACCATATATTTAGCCTCGATAAGGGCTGTGATAAACTCACTTCGATTTAATTTTTGGAGACCAACAATGAAACCAATTCTACCTGATTACAACAGCGCTGGTGTGCTCATCATCGGTGATGTCATGCTAGATCGTTACTGGTATGGCCCAACCGGGCGCATTTCTCCTGAAGCGCCGGTTCCTGTTGTAAAAGTAGAAAACAATGAAGAGCGTCCTGGTGGTGCTGCGAACGTTGCGATGAACATCGCATCACTAGGTGGCCATGCTCACATTGTTGGTCTAACTGGGGAAGATGAGCCTGCAAAAGTGCTGACGGAGACGCTGAGCTCGCTCAATGTGAAGTGCGATTTCGTTGCACTGCCTGATTACCCAACGATTACGAAGCTTCGCGTAATGAGCCGTGGACAACAGCTTATTCGTCTCGACTTCGAAGACAAGTTTGAAAACACAGATTCTGCACCTGTGCTATCACGTATGGATGCCGCACTGCCAAACGTTAAAGCCGTGATTATGTCTGACTACGCAAAAGGTTCGTTAGAGCATGTTCAGGCATACATTCAAAAAGCGCGCGCAGCAAATATTCCGGTTTTCATTGACCCGAAAGGTGCGGATTTTGAACGCTACCGTGGCGCAACACTTCTTACGCCAAACATGAAAGAGTTCGAAGACGTTGTAGGTAAAGTGAAATCTGACCAAGAGCTAGTAGAGAAAGCACTGGCTTTGGTTGAAGAGTTTGAATTTGAAGCGCTTTTAGTGACACGCAGCGAAAACGGAATGACCTTGATTCGTCGTGGTCAGGAACCGTTCCACCTTCCAACTCAAGCGAAAGAAGTGTACGACGTGACAGGTGCGGGCGACACGGTTATCTCTGTATTGGCAGCGTCTGTTGCCGCAGGCAAATCATTTGAAGAAGCGTGCGCTTTAGCGAACGCAGCGGCAGGTGTTGTGGTTGGTAAACTAGGCACGTCAACGCTTTCTGAGATTGAATTAGCAGAAGCGGTACATGGCAGCCAAGACACGGATTACGGTGTGATTTCAGAAAAAGCATTGATCGAAGCGGTGAAAAAAGCACGTGCTCGTGGCGAGAAAGTCGTTATGACAAATGGCTGCTTTGATATTCTGCACGCTGGGCATGTGTCTTACTTAAACCATGCTGCTGAACTGGGCGATCGCCTAATCGTTGCGGTAAATACCGATGAGTCAGTAAAACGCCTTAAAGGCCCTGGTCGTCCGGTAAACCCAACCGATCGCCGCATGGCGGTGTTGGCAGGTTTGGGCGCTGTGGATTGGGTTGTACCATTTAGTGAAGATACGCCGCAGCGTTTGATCTCAGAAGTTCTACCAAGCTTGCTAGTAAAAGGCGGTGACTACAAACCAGAAGAGATTGCTGGTGGTAAAGAAGTCATTGCGGCGGGTGGTGAAGTTCGTGTATTGAACTTTGAAGATGGCTGCTCGACCAGTGAAATCATTAATGCAATCAAAGGCGGTAAGGGCTAAGCCTGCTGTTTGTTAGCATTGAAATGCTATTTGCTCATAAAGGTCGCTAAGTGCGGCCTTTTTGATACTTTTAGTTCAGAGGCACTTTTAAGCTCTGAACTACAAGTAATAAAAAACGCCAGCTGATAACTCAACTGGCGTTTTTTATTTATTAAGACCTGAAGTATTCAATTCGCGGTTATTTTGCCGCTTTCAAACCTGCATCAACGTCTAAGATGTCTTGTTCGCTTAGCGTACCAACTGCTTGGCGTAGCTGAAGAACACTTAAAATATAGTCGTAACGAGCGTTCGATAGGTTTTTGTTCGCATCGTATAGACGACGAGTCGCGTCCAGTACATCAACGATAGTACGAGTACCTACATCAAAGCCAGCTTCTGTTGCTTCTAGTGCAGAGCGTGCAGAAATAACCGCTTGCTCATACGCACGTAATGCGCCGATAGAGGCGTTAATGTTGTTGTTTTGTGCGCGAACATCTTTGACTACGCTACGGTACTGTGCTTCAAGATCTTCGCTTGCTGCCACGTACGCGTATTCAGCTTGTTTGGTTTGAGAGGTTACGTTACCACCTGTGTATAGCGGTACAGCAAGGTTCACACCAATATTGAAGTTGTCTGTCGTGTTGTCACGAGAGCTATGAGAAGTATCACCGTAGTTGTAACCACCGTCTAGAGAGAGCGTTGGTAGGTGGCCAGAGCTTGCTAGTGAAATATTGTCACGCGCAATGTCTTGAAGAATACGTGAAGATAGCAAGGTCAGGTTTTTGGTTTTTGCTTCATCAATGAGGGATTCAGCTGGTACGGTCGATGGGCTAGCAGTGAAGCGGCCAGTGTCCAAAATGTTGAGATCTTTGTGCTCTTGGCCTGTAATTTCACGCAGTGACTCGTAGCTATTAGTTAGCGCGTTTTCTGCCAACACTTCGTCCGCTAGCACTTGGTCGTACTGAGCTTGTGCGTCATGCACGTCAGTGATTGCAGACAAACCTACTTCAAAACGCTGTTTAGTTTGCTCAAGTTGACGGCCAACCGCGGCTTTTTCTGCACGTACGAAAACAAGATTATCTTGTGCGCGTAGAACTTCAAAATACGCTTGTGACACGCGAAGAATCAGTGCCTGTTGCGTCGCTGCGTAAGTTGCGTCTGCTTGGCGAGCACTTTTCTCAGCAGTATCTAGAGAGATCCAAGATGCGCGGTTGTAAAGTGCTTGTGAAAAGCTAACGCCAGCGGTTAGCGCGTTGCCATCGTTTGATACGTCGCTAATTAGATTTGAATCGTATTCAGTATCACCACGAGTTAAATTGTAACCCGCAGTAAGGTTGATCTGTGGTAATAGAGCACTACGGCTTGAGGTGATTGCTTCGAAAGCTTGGTCACGTTGTGCTGCTACACTGAGCAATTGTGGATCATTTTGTTTTGCCAAGTCGTAGATTTCAGCCAAAGAGTCTGCGAACGCAGACGTACTCATGCTACCTAGCGCTGCACTGATAAATAGTGGAAGCAATTTTTTCATTTTCTATTCCCGCGGTCCATAGATTGGTTAATTCTCAGTAGTTTAACTCAATTTGCACGATATTTACTCTAAAGTTTGCACTTTTTTACACGTAATTATCCACTTGTGCAATAAATTTTTAGCAAAGACTTAAATTAATTTGTAACTATTATACAAAAAGTTGAGCCAAGTCCTTTGAGCAAGCGAATAACAATGAGTAAACTACAGGATTCACTCAGAGAGGTGTTGAATGCAACAGCGTGACAAACAACAACAAGATTTTACTTCGCGAGATGTAAAAGTCATCTCGAAAGAAACCTTATTTGAAGGTTTTTTCAAAATGGTGAAATACCGCTTTCAGCATAGGCTATTTGCTGGTGGTTGGAGTGGAGTTGTCGAACGAGAAATGTTCGAGCGTGGTCACGCAGCAGCGATGCTTCCTTATGATCCAAAGACGGACCAGGTCGTAATCATTGAACAGATTCGTATTGGCGCGTTGGAACATGAACACCCTTGGCAGCTAGAAATTGTCGCCGGTATGATTGACCGCGATGAATCTGCTGAAGCCGTAATTCGTCGAGAGGCTGTCGAAGAAGCGGGGATTCAGGTGGGGCGCGTTGTACCTGTTACGTCCTATTATCCTTCGGCTGGTGGTTGCTCGGAAAAGCTAGACGTCTTTGTTGGTGAAGTGGATGCGTCTAAAGCGCACGGCATTCATGGTTTAGACTATGAGAATGAAGATATCCGCGTTCATGTCATGAGTCGTGAAACGGCGTATCAATGGGTGAAGGACGGAAAATTTGAAAATGGTGCGTCGATTATTGCGTTGCAATGGCTGCAATTACACCATCAAGAGTTAAAGTCAGAATGGGGACTATCCCAAACGGTGGAGAGTGAGTAATGGCACAATTGGCTGAAAAACAACAATATCATGTTGATTTGGCTGGTCTTATGAGAACCTATGAGACCAACTACGCTAAGTTGAACGCCTTATTGCCTGCTTCTGCCGAAGTTGGGGATGTACGTTGCTACCAAGCGGCGAACATGGTTTACCAATTGACCGTGAATGAAATCACAAAATACACCACAGTTGTTGAGATATGTCAGAGTGATGAAACGCCAGTGTTTCCTTTACCGACGATGTCTGTCAGGCTTTATCATGATGCGAGAGTAGCCGAAGTATGCTCAAGCGGAGAGTTCTCTCGCATAAAAGCTAAGTATGATTATCCCAATGACCAACTGATGCAGAAAGATGAAAAGCATCAATTAAACACATTCCTCGGTGAATGGCTGACGTTTTGTTTACGAAGTGGTATCAGTAGAACACCACTTGCCTTCAATTGATCGTCACGTCACTAAAGGAAAATAACAAATATCGATATAGTGGACGAATCAGGTTTTCATTTTGCAATCATCTAGTGACAGCATCAAACTTTTACAAATTACGGATACTCATCTGTTTGCTGCCGATGAGGGAAGTTTGCTAAGCGTAAAAACAGTCGATAGCTTTAATGCTGTTGTTGCTGATGTTTTACGCCGCAACGTGGCGTTTGATTACATTTTGGCGACGGGCGATATTTCCCAAGACCATAGTGCAGAATCTTATCAGCGCTTTGCCAACGGCATTGAACCGCTAGAGAAAGACTGTTTTTGGCTACCTGGTAATCATGATTACAAGCCTAATATGGGCAGTGTTTTGCCTTCGCCACAAATCAAAGCCGCAGAGCATGTATTGCTTGGCGAGTATTGGCAGTTAATTCTTTTAGACTCGCAAGTGGTTGGCGTTCCTCATGGGCGCTTGAGTGATCAGCAATTAACGCTACTCGAAGAAAAGCTAGCCGAACACCCAGAAAGACACACACTTGTTTTGTTGCATCATCACCCGTTACTGGTGGGAAGCGCGTGGCTTGATCAACATACTTTAAAAGATGCCGAAGCGTTTTGGCAGGTTGTCGAGCGTTTTGATAACGTGAAAGGCATTCTCTGTGGCCATGTTCATCAAGATATGAATGTGCTTCACAAGGGCATTCGAGTGATGGCAACACCCTCAACTTGTGTTCAGTTTAAGCCTAACTCGGATGATTTTGCCCTTGATACCACTTCGCCTGGTTGGCGGGAGCTGCAACTACACGCTTGTGGCGATATTACGACCCAAGTAGGTCGGCTTCCTGATGGCCAGTTCCAACCAGACTTCTCTTCTAACGGCTACTAACGCGCCCGAGCTCTCTGTTCGGGCTCGCTTTTTTGTGCGAGATATCTATGAGTAAACCTTCACTTCTTCTCTATATTCATGGCTTTAATAGCTCTCCACTCTCCATGAAAGCGAATGTGATGAGAGCCTACTGCGAGCAACATAGGTCTGATATCAAGGTGATTGTTCCCCAGTTACCTTGTTATCCTCAGCAAGCGGCGAAAATGTTGTTGGATATTATCGAGCAATATAAAGATGACTATAAAATTGGTCTAGTGGGCAGCTCATTAGGCGGTTTTATGTCAACGTGGCTAAATGACAAGTTTGGGTTTAAAGCGGTAGTGGTTAACCCCGCAGTCAAGCCTTATGAGTTGCTAGTAGATTATTTGGGTAAGCAAACTAACCCATATACGAATGAAACCTATACACTTGAAGCTTGTCATATTGACGAGTTAAAAGCTCTTGATGTACAAAGCATCGCGTCGCCACATTCTTTTTGGTTATTGCAACAAACAGAAGATGAGGTTTTAGACTATCGACAAGCGGTAGATAAGTTTGCAGACGCTAAGCAAACAGTAGAACAAGGCGGTGATCACAGTTTTGTAGGCTTTGAGCGTTATCCTGCACAGATTATCGAATTTCTAGAACTGTAATTCGAAAGCGATTGGAAAAGGCTCATAGTTTTTATTGATATATCCAACCGTTTCTTGACATGGGCGGTATGCTTTCCGACTATGTTTTGCCAAAAGATCTTAAGGGTCGAGGACCCTGGCTACTTTGTTATGCATCATGTTTATAAACTCTTAGTGATGTGAACAGGGTGGCTTTTTCGTTTCCTGAGTATGGGTACGCCCATTGGTGATACTCAGGCAACAAGTAAACTTTGAGAATAATTCCGTATTATGACTGAACAATATAATGCTGGTGCCATTGAAGTACTGAATGGCTTAGAGCCAGTACGTCGCCGACCAGGGATGTATACGGATACAGCGCGCCCAAACCATTTGGGCCAAGAAGTTATCGACAACAGTGTCGATGAAGCGCTAGCCGGACATGCCTCAAAAGTACAAGTCATCCTACATGCTGACCAATCACTCGAAGTGATCGATGATGGTCGAGGCATGCCTGTTGATATCCACCCAGAAGAGAAAGTATCAGGCGTAGAGCTAATTCTATGTAAGCTACATGCGGGTGGTAAGTTCTCTAACAAAAACTACCAATTCTCTGGTGGTTTGCACGGGGTAGGTATATCTGTAGTAAACGCGTTGTCAAAACGCGTTGAAGTAACAGTTCGTCGTGATGGTCAAGTGTATGAAATTGCATTTGAACACGGCGAGAAAGTGTCTGATCTGACCGTAACTGGCACATGTGGTCGTCGCAATCGCGGTACCAGCGTACATTTCTGGCCTGATGCGAAGTACTTCGATTCGGCTAACTTCTCTGTGACGCGCCTAGTCAACAACCTGCGCGCAAAAGCGGTTTTGTGCCCGGGCTTAGAAATCACATTAACCGACAAAGTTAATGGCAAAGACTATAAGTGGTACTACGAAGACGGTCTTAAAGACTATCTTGCGGAAGGTGTAAAAGGCTATCCAGTTATTCCTGAAGAACCATTTACTGGTGAGTTCTTGGCGGATACTGAAGCGGCAAACTGGGCGGTAATTTGGCAGCCAGAAGGCGGTGAGATGATCACCGAAAGCTACGTTAACCTGATCCCAACCGCTCAAGGTGGTACGCACGTTAATGGTTTACGCCAAGGCTTGTTGGAAGCGATGCGCGAATTCTGTGAGTTCCGTAATCTATTACCTCGTGGTGTGAAGCTAACGGGTGATGACGTTTTCGACCGCTGTTCTTACGTGCTGTCGGTTAAAATTCAAGATCCACAATTTGCAGGCCAGACCAAGGAACGTCTCTCTTCTCGTCAAAGCGCGGCATTTGTCTCTGGCGTTGTAAAAGATGCGTTCAGTCTTTGGTTGAACGAAAAGCCTCAGCTCGCAGAGCAATTGGCAGAAGTCTGTATCGCTAACGCGCACCGTCGTATGAGAGCGGCGAAAAAAGTCGTACGTAAGAAAGTAGCGTCCGGCCCGGCACTGCCAGGTAAGTTGACCGACTGTTCTGCACAGGACTTAAGTCGCACGGAAATCTTCTTTGTGGAGGGTGACTCTGCGGGTGGCTCGGCAAAACAGGCACGTGACCGTGAATTCCAAGCTGTGATGCCACTGCGTGGTAAGATCTTGAACACGTGGGAAGTCTCTGCCGATCAAGTTCTTGCGTCTCAAGAAGTACACGATATCTCTGTTGCTTTGGGTATTGACCCAGATAGCGACAACCTCGAGAGTCTTCGTTACGGTAAGATCTGTATCCTTGCCGATGCGGACTCGGATGGTCTTCACATCGCAACGCTGCTTTGTGCTCTATTTACTCGTCACTTCCGCGCACTAGTGGAAGCGGGTCATATCTATGTGGCGATGCCGCCTCTGTATCGAATCGACTGCGGGAAAGAAGTGTTCTACGCCCTCGATGACGATGAAAAAGATGGCATTTTAGAGCGCTTGTCGAAGAAGAAAGCCAAAATCAACGTGCAACGATTCAAAGGTCTGGGTGAGATGAACCCACTTCAGTTGCGTGAAACCACCATGGATCCGAACACGCGTCGCTTAGTGCAGTTAACCATTGACGACTCTACGGCGACCATGGAAATGATGGACATGCTGCTAGGTAAAAAGCGTGCAGATGACCGTCGTTCTTGGCTACAAAACAACGGCGACTTGGCAGAGGTGTAACGGATGTCTACAGAAATTACCTACGATGGCGTCGAACAATTGCCAATGCGCAAGTTCACTGAAGACGCTTATCTGAACTACTCGATGTACGTAATCATGGACCGCGCCTTGCCATACATTGGTGATGGCTTAAAGCCGGTTCAACGACGCATCATTTATGCGATGTCAGAGCTTGGTCTCTCTGCATCAGCAAAATACAAAAAATCTGCACGTACCGTTGGTGACGTGCTAGGTAAATACCATCCGCACGGTGATTCAGCGTGTTACGAAGCGATGGTATTGATGGCTCAGCCATTCTCTTACCGCTATCCATTAGTGGATGGTCAAGGTAACTGGGGTGCGCCAGATGATCCGAAATCATTTGCGGCAATGCGTTATACCGAAGCAAAACTGTCTAAGTTTGCTGAAGTATTGCTTGGCGAACTTGGCCAGGGCACGGTTGAATGGCAACCTAACTTTGATGGCACAATGAAAGAGCCACAAATGTTGCCAGCACGTCTGCCTCACATCCTGCTTAACGGTGTAACCGGCATTGCCGTTGGTATGGCAACAGACATCCCACCGCACAACGTTCGTGAAATCGCAGATGCGACTATTCATTTGATCGACAACCCGAAAGCAGAACTGCCGGACGTGATGCAGTATGTCAAAGGTCCAGATTACCCAACAGAAGCAGAAATTATCTCGCCGCAAGCGGATATCGAGAAGATTTACCGCAACGGTCGTGGCAGCATCAAAATGCGCGCGGTTTGGCATAAAGAAGGTTCTGATATTGTTATCACTTCTTTGCCTCACCAAGTATCGGGTGCCAAACTGCTTGAGCAAATCGCTAACCAGATGCGTGCGAAGAAGCTGCCAATGGTTGACGATCTTCGTGACGAATCGGATCACGAGAACCCAACGCGTATCGTTGTGGTGCCTAAGTCAAACCGCGTCGATTGTGATTTGTTGATGAACCACTTGTTCGCATCAACGGATCTTGAGCGCAGTTACCGCGTTAACTTGAACATGATTGGTTTGGATAACCGTCCTCAAGTTAAAGGTTTGGTGCAAATTCTATCTGAGTGGATCGAGTTCCGTCGTACGACTGTGCGTCGTCGTCTACAACACCGTCTAGACAAAGTCATGGCTCGTCTACACATCTTGGAAGGTTTGTTGGTTGCTTACCTCAACCTAGATGAAGTGATTGAGATCATCCGTACTGAAGACGATCCAAAAGCGGTGCTGATGGAACGCTTTGGTATTACCGATATCCAAGCGGATGCAATTTTAGATACCAAACTTCGTCATCTAGCAAAACTAGAAGAGATGAAGATCCGTGGTGAGCAAGACGAGCTAGAGAAAGAGCGTGAGAAGCTAGAACAGCTACTCGGTTCTGAGCGTCGTCTGAACACACTACTGAAAAAAGAAATCAAAGCAGACGCAGAGAAATACGGTGATGACCGTCGCTCTCCAATGGTTGAGCGTGCAGAAGCAAAAGCGCTGACTGAACGTGACCTCGTACCAAGTGAGCCAATCACGGTTGTGCTTTCTGAGAAAGGTTGGATTCGTCACGCGAAAGGCCATGACGTGGATGCCGAAGGCTTAAACTATAAGTCGGGTGATAAGTATTTAGCGCATGCTCGAGGTAAGAGTAATCAGCCTGCGGTATTCCTAGGTAGTGACGGTCGAAGTTACTCTCTGGAATCGCACTCACTGCCTTCTGCTCGTAGTCAAGGTGAGCCGATTACCGGTCGCTTGAATATTACGGCTGGTAGCAGTATTCGCCAAGTCATCATGAGTGAAGAAGAGCAGCTGTGGCTGGTGGGCTCAGATGCAGGTTACGGCTTTGTATGTAAAGGCGCGGACTTGCTGTCTAAAAACCGCAGTGGTAAAGCGCTCGTCACTTTACCTGCCAACTCTGAGATCATGACGCCAAAAGAGATTGAAGATTTAGACTCTGATGAAATCTTAGCAATCACTAACCAAGGTCGCATGCTGCTGTTCCCAATCAAAGACTTGCCACAACTGGCGAAAGGTAAAGGGAATAAGATCATCAACATTCCTGCTGCTAAAGCAAAAGAGCGAGAAGAAGTACTATCTCACTTAATGTCTTTACCAAAAGGTGCATCGTTAACGCTGTACGCGGGTAAGCGAAAGTTGGGTCTTAAACCGTCTGACCTTGATAACTTCCGTGGCGAACGTGGTCGCCGAGGTGGGTTATTACCGAGAGGTTTGCAGCGAGTCACTCGCATTGAAGTTGAGCTAGATGATTCCGATACGACGGAAACACCGAGCGATAGCGAGTAACGCACAAATAAAAATCCCAGCCAATGGCTGGGATTTTTTATGCTTCTTGCTTGTCTTCGGCAATGGTGACTTTCAAGGTCATCTCTTTTCCTTTGCGAATGATACCGACGTCCACGGTGGTGCCAGGACGTAAATCGGTGACGATATCCATAACGCTCTGACGCCCTTGCACTTTATTGCCATCAATACTGATAATGATGTCCTGCTTTTGGAAGCCTGCCGCATTGGCTGGACCATTTGGATCAATACCAAGTACGACAATACCACCTATGTGTTCATTTCCAAGTAGGCGAGCAGTGACCGCATTAATGTCTTGGCCGTCGATTCCAATATAACCACGAATCACGCGGCCATCAGCGATGATTTTCTGCATGATCTTACTCGCTAGCGGCGCAGGGATCGCAAAAGAAATACCGTAAGTTTCTAAGTCTGTCGCTTGCTGAAAAGAGGCGGTGTTAATGCCGACGAGCTCGCCTTGTGTGTTCACTAGGGCTCCACCAGAGTTACCTTCATTGATGGCGGCATCGGTTTGAATGAATGCTTGACGACCGTCGCTAATAGATGAACGACCTGTGGCAGAAATAATGCCGAACGTTGTGGTTTGTCCAAGGTTGTATGGGTTACCGATGGCTAGTACTACATCGCCCACTTGTGGTTTGTAATTAGAGTTCAGAGGGATTACGGGCAAATTCGAACCTTCGACACGCAGCACGGCTATATCAGTACGTTTATCTGTCCCTACGAGCTGAGCCGCTGCGGCTCTGCCGTCTTGTAATGCCACAACAATTTGATCAGCTTGAGCAACCACATGATAGTTAGTAATGATGTAGCCTTTCTCACTAACAATGACACCTGACCCCAGACCTTGAGTCGAGAGTTTACTGCGATCATTCTCAACATACTTACGGCTGTAGATGTTTACCACTGCAGGCGCTGCTCTTCGGACCGCTTGATTAAACGTCAATTCGACTGATGCGATATTAACAGGTTGAGGATCAAGCGCGGCAGGAATTACGTTGTTGCGCAAAGATGGAACCGCCAGTAATACCACTGCGGCAGTAGCCAAGCCTAAAAAGACAGAACGTAATAAAAAGCTGAGCATATCCTCTCCATGCGTGAGCGCCAAAATGGCATCGAAGATGAAGAATAGCATTACATTGAAAAATAACAAAAGGGCAGCACGTCATCGCGCTGCCCTTTTCATTAGTTATTGAGCGATAAGGAAAAGTGATCGAGCCTTATCACTCAGTACTATGCATCGAAAACCTTATTTCCTATCACTTTGAAAGTGGTTAACGAATGACAAGATAAATAGTACGTTCACCACGTTGAATATTAAGAGCCAGTACACCTTTGTGTTTCTCTACGATTGTACGAAGCTCGGCAAGGTTTTTCACTCGTTGACGGTTCACACCGATAATAATGTCACCTTGTTGTAATTGATATTGAGCCGCTGGAGAGTTATCTGCAACGCTCGATACTTTAACACCTTGGATTACATCACTTGGTGTTGTATTGCTTAACTCCGCACCTTTGAGTCCCTCATGTAATGTCTCCGCTTTAGCTTTCATATTCGTAGATTCGCCAAGCGTTACATCAAAGGTTTTATTCTTACCATCTCGAACCACACCTAATGTGATTTCTTTACCTGCGCCCAGTGTTGCCACTTTTGCGCGGAGCTCTGAGAAAGTATTAATCGCTTTGCCGTTCACCGATACAATTACGTCACCGGCTTTTAACCCTGCTTTATCGGCTGCGCTGTCCGGTACGACTTGACCAATAAAGGCCCCTTTACTTGACTCGTAACCCAATGCATCAGCTAGCTCAGAGGTTACTTCGCCACCTTGCACACCCAACATGCCGCGTTTGACTTCACCAAACTCTAGAATTTGATCAGTGAGGTTTTTCATCATGTTTGATGGAATCGCAAAGCCAATACCCACATTACCGCCGTTAGGGCCTAAAATCGCAGTATTAATACCGATCAGCTCACCATTAAGGTTGACCAATGCACCACCTGAGTTACCGCTGTTAATTGCGGCATCGGTTTGGATGAAGTTTTCGAAGTTTTCAACGTTTAAGCCACTACGACCAAGGGCTGAAACAATACCCGAAGTCACAGTTTGACCGAGTCCAAATGGGTTACCAATCGCAACCGTAAAGTCACCGACACGCAGTTTGTCGGAATCCGCGACTTTAATCTGCGTTAAGTTTTTCGCTTTCTCTAATTTAAGTAACGCAACATCGGCCATTTCATCACCGCCAACGAGCGTAGCGTCATACTCGCGCCCGTCAAAGAGGCGAACTCGAATCTCATCTGCCCCCTTGATCACGTGGTAGTTAGTGACAATATGGCCTTTCTTCGCATCAATAATGACACCAGACCCTAAACCTCTGAACGGGCGCTCTCGCCTTTGTTCCATAGGAAAGTCTGGGCCAAAGAAAAATTGAAATTGCTCGGGAATGCGGCTGGTTTGTACTTGTTTACCTTCTACAGCAATACTCACAACAGCTGGGGTCACCTTCTCAAGCATTGGTGCCAAGCTAGGTAACTGTTGGCCATCCACATTCAAAGGTAATGCGGCAGTGGCTTGAACTGGGGCAATAATCGAACCCAAACTCAGAGATAGAACGGTGAGCGCAAGCAGTGGTTTTTTCATCCAATAACTCCTCTTGAAACATGTCTGCCAAAAAGAAATATCCGAACGGTTAGTTCACTTTGTTAATAACTAATATAGGGTCTAGTTCGGACAATCAAAAGGGGAGGCAGTGCACATCCAAGTTAGAGCGAAGGTGAGGGGAAAAAGTTCAAAAAAGGGCCTAGACAATTGTATCGGCCCTCGATGGAAGTAAGAGAGGATTATGATGCTTTTGCGGTTACCGCTTCGGGAGCATTAATGATTTCTTTCTCTTGATCCTTCAAAAGACCGGTGGCGCCATTAGCGTAGTCTTTTGGTTGTTCGTTAAACTCTGGTTGATCTTCTGCAATGGTTTCAGACGACATTGCCGTTTTCTTATCAAACGGGTTGTCTTGTTCTGGTAAGTTTGGCAAAAGCTCAGAAGAGGTCTTGGCCATATGTTGGTATAGCTTGGTGTAATCTTTACCTAGGGTGTCCAACATTTCTGCGGTTTGTGCAAAATGATCGACGAGCTCTTGACGTTGTTGCTCTAATTCAAACTTGGCCGCTTCAAGTTCTTTCTGCACAGACTTTTGTTTCTTGTATTCAGGGGTGGTTAGTCTACTAATGACTACGCCTACGATTGTACCGACCAGCAAACCCACAATGGCATAAATCCAAGGCATAACTGCTCCTTATAGTTGTTTTAACAAGTCTTTTACTACTTAGTTACACGCGGTGCTCGTCCATGTTACTATGGCTTGAACAGCCGATAAAGAAAAATAGCAGTATGTCTTCGGGGACTGATAACTACTTCTCTCTATTCTCAAAGTTGACCCCGAGGTAACCCTTTTCTCTATACCTCTATACGACTTAATACGATGACACCACTACAACAATATCAAAAAGACATAGCAGAACACGGATTTCAGCGTGATGAAGCTCAGTATCAAGCGGTCGTTGCATTAGACAAGCTTTACCATGCTATCGTTGAATTTCAGTCAGCGCCTGTGCCTCAGCTTTCCAAATGGCAAAAGCTAATGGGGAAAAAAATCGACAAGCCTGAACCACCAAAAGGCCTTTACTTTTGGGGGGGCGTAGGTCGCGGTAAAACCTACCTTATGGATGCATTTTTTGATGCTTTACCGACCCAAAGAAAAATGCGCGTCCACTTCCATCGATTTATGTATCGAGTACATGATGAGTTGAAGCTGTTAGGTGATGTCGAAAATCCGCTATCAAAAGTGGCGGATAAATTTAAAGAAGAAGCCGATGTGGTTTGCTTTGATGAATTTTTTGTTTCCGACATTACTGATGCGATGATCCTTGCAACGCTACTTCAAGAAATGTTCAAGCGGCAGATGATCCTAGTCGCGACTTCAAACATTGAGCCGCAGAACTTATATCGTAACGGTTTGCAAAGAGCGCGCTTTTTGCCCGCGATCGATATGATTTTGGCGCGTTGTGAAGTGTTGAATGTCGATAGTGGCGTTGATTATCGCTTAAGAACGTTAGAACAGGCTGAAATATACCATTACCCGCTTGATGAGCAGGCTAGCATAAACCTTAACAAATATTATCAGCAGCTGACTGGAGAGCGTCAGTTTGTTGCTCATCAAATCGAAGTTAACCACCGTCAACTAGCGGTGATTGAAGCAAGCGACGGGGTGCTGCATGCGTCGTTTGCTCAGTTGTGTCAAACTGCTCGCAGTCAAAATGACTACATTGAATTGTCTCGTATTTACCACACGGTATTACTGGCAGATGTTCAACAAATGAACCGAAAAATCGATGATGCGGCGAGACGCTTTATCGCGCTGGTCGATGAGTTTTACGAGCGCAATGTTAAGTTGATTATTTCTGCTGAAGTGCCAATGGCCGACTTATATACTGATGGGCAGTTAGAGTTCGAATTTAAGCGCTGTTTGTCTCGGCTTACTGAGATGCAAAGTCATGAGTATCTCGCGCGTGAACATTTGGCCTAGATCCAATGGGTTCTTAAAAAAGTGAAGAAAAAATTAGTGATTTGGCGCAAAAAAAGGTGATTTTTTCTTCGCTCTTCTCTATAATCCTGCGACCCACCGTTACTGCAGACCTGATTATCGAAGTTATTTCGAAATTGAAGGTCGAGAGTACCAACGACTCGAAGGGGTGATGACTGGGCTCTTAGACAGTGTGGGAGCACTATTGGGTGTTCCTTTAAAGTTTAAAATTTAATTAACGGGTTATTGTTAGCATGAAAACTTTCGTTGCTAAACCAGAAACTGTAAAACGCGACTGGTACGTTGTAGACGCTGAAGGTAAAACTCTTGGCCGTCTAGCAAGTGAAATTGCATCTCGCCTACGTGGCAAACATAAAGCTGAATACACTCCTCACGTTGACACTGGTGATTACATCATCGTTATCAACGCTGAGAAAGTTGCTGTAACTGGTAACAAAGCTAAGAACAAAGTGTACTACCGTCACTCTGAATTCCCAGGTGGTCTAAAATCTATCACTTTTGAAAAGTTGATCGATCGTAAACCTGAGATGGCTCTTGAGCTTGCAGTTAAAGGCATGCTTCCACGTGGTCCTCTAGGCCGTGCTATGTACCGTAAGCTAAAAGTTTACGCGGGCGCTGAGCACAACCATGTTGCTCAACAACCACAAGTACTAGACATCTAATTGGGGATTTCGAAAATGGCAGAGAATCAATACTACGGCACTGGCCGTCGCAAAAGCTCAGCTGCACGTGTTTTCATTAAACCAGGCAGCGGTAACATTGTAGTAAACAAGCGTAACCTTGACGAATACTTCGGTCGTCCAACAGCACGTATGGTTGTACAACAACCTCTAGAGCTAGTTGAACTAACTGAAAAGCTAGACCTTTACGTAACAGTTAAAGGCGGCGGTATTTCTGGTCAAGCTGGTGCTATCCGTCACGGTATCACTCGCGCGCTTATGGAATACGATGAGTCTCTACGTCCTGCTCTACGCGCAGCTGGCTACGTTACTCGTGACGCTCGTTGCGTTGAACGTAAGAAAGTTGGTCTACGTAAAGCACGTCGTCGTCCACAGTTCTCTAAGCGTTAATTTCCTCTTATCGGGAATTATGCTTTTCAGAGTTACTCTGGAAACTGTGTACCAAAAGCTCGGCTCTATGCCGGGCTTTTTTGTATTTAAAGACATCATACTTGTCTTCAAGCAACGAACAGCCTTCACTTATCATCACACTCCGAGCAGACCTTCTTATTCGTCCTCTTCGTCGAAAGGTTGCCAGTGCCGTTTTATATGTGTGCCTTATTTAACCGCGACTCACCACGCTTTCTCTTGCGATGCAGCATAGATGTATTCATCAACAAGAATGTCTTTGTATCTTATTCTTCCTGTAACATGTTTTAAAATGACTTACGTTCCTTTTTGAGCATTCTGCGTGCTACAAAATTGAAAATATAAACACAGTAAGCTGAACGCGTAATACGAAATATTTCTCTGTGTAATTAACTGAAAACTACCAAGATAAAAGGTTTTATCCGCTTTCAGCGGGGCTTCTATGTGGTGCTTTCTTGTTACAAATCACATCAATTTTTTATAATTCTGCCGCTTTTGTGACGACGCGAGCGATTTGCCTCACAAATGTTACAAAAAGGTAGCTTTATCTTGTCAAAAAGTAGGGTTTTCTTTATCATTTCCCTCCAATAAATAGAACTAAATTCATTATTTGTTAGCCATGCTCTTATAAGCGGAATAATAACGATCCAAAGGGAGCAAATGGGAGAATGTTTGGATGAGCAACGCGCCTTTAAATAACGGTCGCAGGCGTTTTCTAACCGCTACAACGGCAGTTGTTGGTGGGTTAGGGGCAGTCGCCGTCGCCGTGCCTTTTATCAAATCATGGAATCCGAGTGCTAAAGCCAAAGCGGCGGGCGCACCGGTGGAAGTGGATATAAGTAAAATTGAACCAGGTCAGCTGGTTCGTGTTGAGTGGCAGGGAAAACCTGTATGGATTGTTCGCCGCACTCAAAGCGTTCTGGATAACTTAAAATCGATCGGTGATAAGCTTCGCGATCCACAATCTGAAATGGAGCAGCAGCCTGAGTACGCTCAGAATGAGTTTCGTTCGATTAAGGAAGAGTTTTTCGTCGCAGTTGGTTTCTGTACCCACTTAGGTTGTTCACCAACCTATCTACCTGACTCTTTCTCAGAGCAGGTGCAGGGCGTAAGATCTGGCTTCTTCTGTCCTTGTCATGGTTCTAAGTTCGACATGGCTGGTCGAGTGTTCCAAGGAGTACCTGCTCCGTTGAACCTTGTCGTTCCTAAGCACATGTATTTGAGCGATACCAAGCTCATTGTGGGTGTTGATGAGGGAGATGCATAATGCAAGCAATGTTAGATTGGGTTGAAAAGCGTATTCCTGCAATGAATGCTTATAAAAAGCATTTGTCTGAATACCCAATGCCTAAGAACTTCAACTTTTGGTACCTTTTCGGTTCTCTGGCGATGCTGGTTCTTGTTAACCAAATCCTAACGGGTATTTGGCTAACGATGAACTATGTTCCTTCAGGTGACGGTGCATTTGCGTCTATCGAATACATTATGCGTGATGTAGAGTACGGTTGGCTTCTGCGTTACATGCATTCCACTGGCGCGTCAGCGTTTTTCGTTGTTGTGTATCTTCACATGTTCCGTGGTTTGATCTACGGTTCATACCAAAAACCTCGTGAACTATTGTGGATCTTCGGTATGTTGATCTTTCTTGTTCTCATGGCTGAAGCGTTCATGGGTTACCTACTTCCATGGGGTCAGATGTCATACTGGGGTGCACAGGTAATCATTTCCCTGTTTGGTGCTATTCCTGTTATCGGTGATGACCTAACGCTTTGGATTCGTGGTGACTACATCATCTCTGGTGCAACGCTAAACCGTTTCTTCGCACTACACGTTATTGCCCTGCCTATCGTTTTGCTTCTTCTTGTTGTTTTGCACGTATTGGCGCTGCACGAAGTAGGCTCAAACAACCCGGATGGTATCGAAACTAAGCTGCCAAAAGGCTCAATGGGCGACGATTACAAAACGCAATTCAAGTTCCACGATTACTACACGAAGAAATATGACATCATTGATTCGATTCCTTTCCATCCGTACGGCACGGTTAAGGACTTGGTTGGTGTCGCTGGTTTCTTGTTCTTCTTCTGTTACGTGCTGTTCTTTAACCCAGAGATGGGTGGGTACTTCCTTGAGCCGCCTAACTTTGAAGCTGCAAACCCACTGAAGACACCAGAGCATATTGCTCCGGTATGGTACTTCACGCCGTTCTACGCAATCTTACGCGCGGTTCCAGACAAACTATTAGGTGTTATCCTAATGGGCGCGTCAATTGCAGTGCTGTTTGTTCTACCTTGGTTGGATCGTTGTAAAGTTCGTTCATACCGTTACCGTAGCAAACTTCATCTATTGAATATTGTACAGTTCACTATCGCCTTTATCGCTCTGGGTATTTTAGGTGCGTTACCTGCGACACCAACGTACACACTACTATCTCAGATCTTTAGCTTGTGTTACTTCATGTTCTTTGTGTTGCTGTTCTTCTACAGCAAAAATGAAGCAACCAAACCATTACCAGAGAGGGTGACATTCAAATGAAGAAGTGGATTGTAATTCTATTTGCTATGTTGCCATCACTAGCGATGGCAGCTGGGGCCAATGTTCCGCTGGATAAAGCGAATGTTGACCTTACGGATAAAGCTTCGCTACAAAACGGCGCGAAGTTGTTCATGAACTACTGTTTTGCTTGTCACTCTACGCAATACCAGCGTTACGAGCGTGTAGCAACAGACTTGGAAATTCCAACAGACTTAATGAAAGAAAACCTGATTTTCAATCCTGAAGCGAAAATCGGTGATCTAATGGTCAATGCTATGCCACCGAAGCAAGCGGCAAACTGGTTTGGTGCTCCACCACCAGATCTTACGTTGGTTGCACGAGTTCGTGGTGCTGATTGGTTATACACTTACTTACGCTCTTTCTATGTTGATCCATCTCGTCCATTCGGCGTGAACAACATCGTCTTCCCGAGTGTTGGTATGCCGCATGTGCTTGAAGAGCTACAGGGCATCCCGACGCCTATTTACGATACGAAAATCGTAGATGGCGAAGAAGTACAAGTTGTTGTTGGTACTGAAACCGATGGCACGGGTGAGCTGAGTGAAGGCGAATATGACAAAGCGGTTGGCGATCTCGTTAACTTCTTAGTTTATTCAGGTGACCCAGTGCAGCTTGAGCGTCATGCTTTAGGCTGGTGGGTAATGGGCTTCTTAGTGCTTCTAACCATCGTTGTTGTGATGCTCAAGAAAGAGTATTGGCGCGATGTGCATTAATTGTGCTAAAATACCGTGCTAATTCCCAATTTTAATTGATGTACAATGGAGGCTTAGCCTCCATTGTTTTTATTTGTAAGTGTACTGGAGGGCTCCATGGCTGTAGCTGCCAATAAACGTTCTGTGATGACTCTTTTCTCAAGTGCATCAGATTTGTATAGCCATCAGGTTCGCATTGTACTAGCTGAAAAAGGCGTAAGTGTTGAAGTTGAGCTTGTTGACGAAGCAAACCTTCCTGCTGAGCTTGTTGAGCTAAACCCATATAAATCAGTGCCAACTCTTGTTGACCGTGAGCTAGCTCTTTACGATTCAAAAATCATCATGGAGTACTTGGACGAGCGTTTCCCTCATCCACCTCTAATGCCGGTTTACCCTGTTGCTCGTGGCAACAGCCGCTTGATGATGTACCGTATCGAACGCAACTGGTATTCACTCGCTGAAAAAGTGATGAAAGGTAATGCGGAAGAATCAGAAAAAGCACGCACAAAGCTGCGTAATGATCTTCTGACGTTAGCGCCAATTTTTGCTGAATATGAGTACTTCATGAGCGAAGAATTCAGCTTGATCGATTGTTACCTAGCTCCACTATTGTGGCGTTTGCCTCAACTTGGTATCGATCTTGTTGGCCCTGGTTCAAAAGAAATCAAGGTATACATGAACCGCGTATTTGAACGTGATTCGTTCCTTGCTTCTTTGACTGAAGCTGAACGTGAAATGCGCCTAGTTCGCTAAGCGATTTAAAACACGTTATGGATATTGCAAAAATGACTGCTCGCCGCCCGTATATGCTTCGCGCATTTTACGACTGGTTAGTAGACAATGACTTGACTCCTCACTTGGTTGTGGATGCAACAATGCCAGGGGTGCGTGTCCCGGTTGAATTTATTCAAGATGGTCAAATTATTTTGAATATTGCGCCACGTGCAGTGGGTAATCTTGAGTTAGGTAATGATGCGATTACCTTCCATGCTCGCTTTAGCGGTCGTCCGCACTCAGTGATCGTGCCTGTGTATGCTGTTCAAGCTATTTATGCACGTGAGAATGGTGCTGGTACTATGTTTGAACCAGAAGAAGCGTACACTCACATCGAAGAAGAAGCGATGACCGAGGAAGAATCATCCCCATCGTTCACAACGGTTAGCGATGAGCCTTCTGAGTTAGTTTCTGATTCAGATGCCGAAGAGGACGATGCTCCTCGACCAAAAGGCAAACCAAGCTTAAGAGTGATTAAATAATAAAAAAGCAGCGTTACGCTGCTTTTTTCTTTTTAACTTGTTGAAGATGATTTCAAGCCAGACTTTGGAAATTACTCACTAATCGTAAAGACTTCGACGTTCTCTTCATTTTCTGTGCTTGCCTCACTTTCTATTGTTTGTACACCGTCACTCGGTAAGTCCACTTCAACAGGCTCCATTTCGCCGTATTGGAACCCTTTAATGACTTGTTTTACGCCTGAGATATTACGTGCGATTTCTGTCGCTCGATCGCCTTGCTCTGGCGTGACATAACCAAACAGAAAAACGTCGCCATCTTCGGTGATCACTTTAACCTTAACACCATTAAGCTCAGAATCAGTAAGCAAAGCTGACTTTACTTTGGTTGTGATCCAGCTGTCATTGCTAATCTGGGTAACAGTGAGTGGCTCTTTTTGTTTGATTTGATTGTGTATGACTTTTACACCACTAACTTCTCGAGCCCTTCGCTCTAAAGCAAGGATAAGGTCTTGTGTCGGAGCTTGTCCCATAAGGACTACAGTCCCATTATATGAACTGGCAACGACACGAACTTCACCTTTAAACGGTGCTTTATTGCCGATCGCCGCAACTTCGAATTCGATGTTATTGTCCTGCCAGATTTGTTTTGTCGTGCGTGTGTCCGTGACAATATTCGCTGTGGTTGCTGCACCTGCGATAAACAAACCTGCGCAACCACTTAAACTCAATGCTGTTAATAAGATAACAAGGCTACGTATCATAATTCTGACTCTCAGTCTTGGTTACTCTTCGTGAGCAGGGAAAAGCACTTGGTCAATAAGATCACAAAGACAATGGAGTGTTACCATATGTACTTCGTGAATACGTGCAGTGCGGTGTGATGGAATACGAATTTCGACGTCGTTCTCACCGAGCAGTCCTGCCATCTCTCCGCCATCTTTTCCTGTTAGCGCGATAATCGTCATGTCTCGAGTTACGGCTGCTTCCATCGCTTTGATAATATTTTTACTGTTACCACTAGTCGACATGGCAAGCAAAATGTCGCCTGGTTGACCAAACGCTCGTACCTGTTTTGAGAAGATTTCCTGGTAGTGGTAATCGTTGGCCACTGCGGTTAGGGTAGTATTATCGGCGGTTAAGGCCATTGCTGGTAGGCTAGGGCGCTCAGTTTCAAAACGGTTTAAAAGACAAGAAACAAATTGTTGAGCGTTTGAAGCACTGCCGCCATTACCACAACATAAAATTTTATTGCCATTAAGCAGGCTCGACACCATCGCTTGAGCTGCATGAGTAATGGCATCAGGCAGCGCCTCTGCTGCTGCGATTTGAATTTGAATACTTTCTGTAAAGCTGTCTTTAATGCTGTCTAGCATCGCTTATCCTTCAGAGATTGCGTTTTCTATCCAGTTGATATCTCGCCCATTATCATGAATGGCGATGACATCAAATCGATAATCGATATTGTGTTTTAAGCGCTTTTGTTGGCTAAGCCAAACTTGTGCGGTTTTGACTAGCTTGCGCATTTTAGCGTGCGTCACCATTTCTGCTGCCGAGCCAAAGTGATTGTTCTTACGGTATTTGACTTCAACAAACACAATAGTTTCACCTTGTTGGAAGATTAAATCAATCTCACCGACCTTAGTCAGAAAATTTTGTTCAATAAAGTTTAAGCCCTGGCGTTGTAAATACTGCTTCGCCAGAGCTTCATATTGATTTCCGATTTGGCGCTTGCTAAAGAGCCCCACGCTCAGCCCAGCTTAGCTCACGCTGTACAACACAATTATTGTCGATACTTAAAATACCGGTTTGGCCGCCAACTGAGTAGCCCGGAACGACCTTCATTTGTGGCAGCTCCCCAATCAATTTATACGCATCCATACCCAGTGCTTTCAAACGTTTTTCCATGTTAGATTGCTCTGACCACAACTCGTTCATTTCAGCGGTCACGCTAGGGTCTGGGTCAATCAGTAATGGGATATCGCTGTAGATGATGCCTGTTAGATCTTCGTAAGTCGCGCCGCCACTGTTGCTACGCGAGCTAGAGAAAATTTGAGGAGCTTTGGCGTCTGGGTTAATCGCTACCTCAATAAATGGCTTGATCAAAGTCAGTTCCGTGCTTCTAGCAACAATATAAACCGCATCGACATCACGACGGCTACGTGGCTGTGTTTCAAGCTTGATACGCATTAGTGATTGCATCTGAGCAATACGTTGTTTGCTTTCTTGCAGACCAAATACTTCATTGATGTCTTTTTGAAGTTGGCGCTTGTCGCCAAAATAACTTGCTGCGACTTTATTAGAGCTGTACTTGCGCCATTCTTTGTTGAACGCTTCAGTTACGCGCTCACCAAAGATGCCCTTTGGTGCCAGGATCAGAGGGAAGTTATAGCCTTCGCTGAACAAGTGTTTCGCTGCTTGTGCGGCTTCTTGTTCTGGTGATAATGCCAAGTAGCAAATATTGCTATCTGGTTGCACATCTTCGGGAATATTTAGCGCAAGGGCTGGAATCGTAGGACCATTTTCTGAGCCATCCATGGTTGTGTGCAATAGCTCAACGTTTTCTTTTTCTAGGGGACCAACAACAAAATCGATGTTTTCATTGATCAAACGTTGTTTAATTTGGTCGGCGTTATACGCATTAGTGTCTATTACCGTGAGGGTAGCGCTTGGATCACGGTTACGATCATTCATCATCGCAAACACAAAACCATCACGAATTAATTGCGCTTGTGGCGAGAATTTACCAGTAAGCGGCAGTAACAAAGCGGTGTTGTTTGGTTTAACGATGTCTAGAGAGAGAATGTTTTGAATCTCTTCTGGTGTGTAGATAGCGGCTGGATGCGATGGGTTCTCGTTTAACCAGCGTTCGAGGGTATTTTTTAGTTGGGATAAGTTGCCCGACAGCGTTTTCGCATAAATAGCGAGTTGTAGCCAACCATCCAAAACATCTTCATTTGGCTCTGTTTCTAATGAGGTCAGTTCGTACTCGGAGTAGCTGCCAAAGTTCATCCAAATACGGCTAGAAATCTCTCTCTGCTCCGCGGACGATGCATATTGGCCAAATGCAATCAGTTGGCGGTTTGCCTCAAACGCTTGGTTAAGACCTTGATAAGCGTCGGCACGCATCAAGTAATAGTCTTTCCATTGCTCATTTGGCAACTTCCACCAAGGTTTAAAATTCAACAATTGCAGCAACTGAGAGTAATTACCCTGTTTTTGCTGTATGGTCGCACGCGCTAGTTGCCACTCTGCTTGCTGAACTTCGGTTAACTGTTGACGAGCCAGGCGCTTGATCAACATTTCTGCTTGATCAAACTGGTTTGCTTGAATCGCGGCTTTGGTTGCCATGATCAACCAGTCATTTTGTAAACTGCCTTCCGTGCTATCAGCTTGGATCATATAGTTCTGAACAGACTGAGTAGGCTCAAGTGTTACATCAACGCCATCAGGCTGTCTTGGACCTGAAGAACAGGCGGCGAGCGTAATTGCTAGTGCAACAGGAGTAAGTATGCGTGGTACACTGAGTCTCTTATGGTTAATCATTGCCGTGAGTTCTCTATAATTTTGTACAAAATTGTCTCTATATTAATCGTTGAAGTGATGGTAAACAAATGACAGATAAAAATAAGTTGCCGAATGAGGGGCCAACTCTCTATATCGTACCGACTCCAATCGGAAATTTAGCGGATATCACCCAACGTGCTATCGAAATTCTGTCGACTGTGGACATCATTGCCGCTGAGGATACTCGACATACGGGCAAATTACTGTCTCACTTCAATATTCAAACCAAAACTTTTGCTCTACATGACCACAATGAGCAGCAAAAAGCACAAGTTTTGGTAGAAAAGCTGCTTTCCGGTCAGTCTATCGCATTAGTTTCTGACGCTGGTACGCCACTTATCAGCGACCCAGGATACCATTTGGTGACAAAATGTCGTCAAGCGGGCGTTAGAGTTGTGCCTCTTCCAGGTGCTTGTGCGGTCATTACGGCGTTAAGTGCCTCTGGCTTGCCATCGGATCGCTTTAGCTTCGAAGGTTTTTTACCACCGAAAAGCAAAGGTCGTAAGGATAAATTCCTAGAGATTGCTTCGGTAGAGCGTACGTGTATTTTTTACGAGTCACCGCACCGTATTTTAGACTCTCTACAAGACATGTTAGACGTTCTTGGCCCAGATAGAGAAGTTGTGTTGGCAAGAGAGCTAACAAAAACCTTTGAAACCATTCAAGGCATGCCGTTAGGTGAGCTGATTGAATGGGTGAAAAGTGACGATAACCAACAGCGTGGTGAAATGGTATTGTTGGTACATGGCCATCGTGAAACAACAGACGACTCACTACCTGAAGAGGCTTTACGCACGTTAGGGATTTTGACCAAAGAGCTGCCTTTGAAAAAAGCAGCTGCTTTGGTGGCAGAAATACATAACTTGAAGAAGAATGCGCTATATAAATGGGGCTTAGAAAACTTAGACTAAGTGCCGCTAGCGAGATAAATGGTCAATGAGGGCTGATGTTTAGGCATCGGCCTTTTTATTATCTATTTTTGGCACGTTGACTAAAAAGTCATCACTTAGTGCATTCATTTCATCATATCTGTGATCTAACTAGACTCTGAAGTGAGAACTCTATACAATCCGCCCTCGGAGCTGACTGGGTAGTCGCTGCTTTGTTGATGTCCTTCGGGAGACTGACGTCGAAGTCCCTTTGGGAGACTGACGTTGACGTCCTTCGGGAGACTGACAAAGGGGAGGAAAGTCCGGGCTTCATAGAGCAAGGTGCCAGGTAACGCCTGGGGGGCGCAAGCCTACGACAAGTGCAGCAGAGAGAAGACCGCCGATGGCCCGTAAGGGTACAGGTAAGGGTGAAAGGGTGCGGTAAGAGCGCACCGGACGACTAGCAATAGTTCGTAGCAGGGTAAACTCCACCTGAAGCAAGACCAAATAGGCCTCCACATTGCGTTGCTCGCGTAAGGAGGCGGGTAGGTTGCTCGAGCCAGTGAGTGATTGCTGGCCTAGACGAATGGCTACCGCCGTGCAAGCGGAACAGAACCCGGCTTATGTGTCGGCTCCACCTATTCGAGACCCATCTCTACTTCGGTAGTGATGGGTTTTTTGCATTTAATTGACGCAAACTATGTCATTACCAATAAACTTGGCGTAAATCACGTCTAACTTTAGACTTGTGGTGGCGATGATGTAGGAAATCAGTACACTAAAGAATCGCTTCAAGATCATTCAACGAGAAAGCTATGACCGAAACCTTCCAACATATTTCCGTGTTATTAAATGAATCCATTGATGGCTTAGCTATCAAACCAGACGGCGTCTATATTGATGGAACATTTGGCCGTGGCGGTCACAGCCGGACAATTCTATCTAAACTCGGTGAAAATGGCCGACTGTACAGTATCGACCGTGACCCTCAAGCGATCGCTGAGGCAGGCAAAATCAATGACCCTCGCTTCACCATTATTCATGGTCCATTTTCTGGTATTGCTGAGTATGCTGAAGAGTATGGGCTAGTTGGAAAAGTGGATGGTGTTCTTCTGGATTTAGGCGTTTCTTCTCCTCAGTTAGACGACGCAGAGCGTGGCTTTAGCTTTATGAAAGATGGTCCGCTAGATATGCGTATGGACCCGACATCAGGTATTCCAGTATCTCAATGGTTGATGGAAGCAGACCTCGATGATATCACTTGGGTCATTCGCGAGTTCGGGGAAGATAAACATGCGCGCCGTATTGCAAAAGCGATTGTTGCCTACCGTGAAGATGAAGAAAATGAGCCAATGGTTCGCACTGGTCAGCTGGCAAAATTGATTTCAGATGCCGCACCGAAAAGTTTTAAAGAGAAAAAACACCCTGCGACTCGTGCTTTCCAGGCTTTTCGTATTTACATCAACAGTGAGTTAGAAGAAATTGATACGGCACTTAAAGGCGCGGCGAGCATTCTGGCTCCTGAAGGCCGTTTATCTGTGATTAGCTTTCACTCTCTGGAAGACCGTATGGTCAAACGTTTTATCCGTAAAGAGAGCAAAGGGCCTGAAGTGCCACACGGTATTCCAATGACGGAAGAGCAAATTCGTGCTCTTGGTAGTGCGAATATGAAAGCGGTGAGCAAAGCGATTAAGCCAAGCAAACAAGAAATTGAAATGAACCCTCGCTCGCGCAGCTCTGTGTTAAGAATTGCGGAAAAGCTTTAATTATTATGACGAAACCCACTCCTAATCTTGCTAAGTTGATTGCAACAGATCTCCTCACTGTTGGTCGCTGGCCATTACTGTTGTTGCTATTGATCGTGGCATCGGCAATGGGAGTGGTATTTGCTACCCACCATGCGCGTCAAGCGATCACCGAGAAAGACCATACGTTGGTTGAACGAGAACGATTAGATAGCGAATGGCGTAACTTAATGTTGGAAGAAACTGCCCTCGCGGAACACAGTCGTGTTCAAGACCTTGCCAAAAAAGAACTTGAAATGAAACGACCTGATGGCGATAAAGAAGTGGTTGTCACGCTCAAATGATTAGAAAAAAATCCAACACGAAACAAGCCAATAAGCGTAAACCTGTAGCAAAAGAGAAAGCGGCTACGGGGGATAAGAAAACCGATAACAAAGCAGTGAAAGTGGCGGTCGAAGAATCTTTCTTGATTCGTTGGCGCTTCCATCTATTACTGTTTTTTGTTTTTTGTGCATTTGCCCTTTTGGTGGCACGCGTAGCCTACATCCAAATCATTGAGCCAGATAACCTGATTAAACAAGGTGACCTACGTTCGGTTCGTGTTAAATCCATTCCTTCTGCTCGCGGTATTATTTCGGATCGAAATGGTGAGCCGCTTGCTGTCAGTGTACCGGTTGAGGCGGTTTGGGCAGATCCTGCCACGATATTTAAAGAAAACGCGTTAAGCCAGACCAAAAGTTGGCATGCATTAGCGGATGTTCTTGGTATTGACCGACAAGGGTTAATAGACAAAATCAAGCGCAATGAAAAACGCCGCTTTATCTACTTGCAGCGCCAGGTCAGTCCGGCCATGGCGAACTATATTCGTGAGCTAAAGCTGCCAGGTGTTGGCCTTAAGTCGGAATCTCGTCGTTATTATCCTGCAGGTGAGGTTAGTGCTCACTTAGTCGGTGTAACAGGCATTGACGGGCATGGCCTAGAAGGTGTGGAGCGTAGCTACGATGAGTGGCTCACTGGCGCGGCGGGTAAGAAAACTATTCGTAAAGACCGTTATGGTCGTGTTGTGGAAAACATTGCTTGGCAAGACAAGCAAGAAGGTAAATCACTTCAGTTAACCATCGATCAGCGCCTACAGGCGATTGCGTATCGTGCGATTAAGCAAGCCGTTGCGGACCACCGCGCCACTTCAGGTTCCGTTGTCATGTTGGATGTAAAAACGGGCGCCGTATTGGCCATGGTTAATGCTCCTTCTTACAACCCTAACAATCGTAGCGATTGGCAAAGCTATCAAATGCGTAACCGAGTGATCACGGACTCAATGGAGCCCGGTTCGACCATTAAGCCTTTCGTTATTTTAGCCGCCTTAGAAAATGGGATAGCTGATAAAGATACCATCGTAGATACCGGTAATGGTGTCCTACGTTTAGGTGGTAGTCGAGTCAGAGATGTCTCTCGCGTAGGTAAAGCGAGCTTGACCACGATCCTTAAAAAGTCGAGTAATATCGGTGTGACGAAGCTAGCAATGCAAATGCCGGTAGAGGCGCTTCTTGGGCTGTACAGTTCAGTGGGTTTTGGTGAGCTTTCTGGCCTAAACCTAGTTGGGGAAGTGACGGGTATTTTTCCTACACGAACTCGTTGGTCGCCAATTGAGCGCGCCACGATTGCGTTTGGTTATGGTCTATCAATTACACCAATCCAGCTAGCCCATGCTTATGCGACGCTTGGAAACCTTGGCAAATACGAGCCTATTCATATTATCGAAAGCAATGATCATGACATGTCACGTCAAGTAGTGAGTGCGAAGTATGCGCGTCAAGTATTAGACATGTTGGAAACCGTAACTCAAAAAGGGGGCTCGGCTCGCAGAGCGGCAGTTCCTGGTTATCGAGTGGGAGCGAAAACGGGTACATCACGTAAAGCTTCTGCCGGTGGGTACAGCGACGAGTACATCACCTACACGGCTGGGCTTGCTCCGGTTAGCGATCCGCGAATTGCTTTAGTAGTGATCGTAAACGAGCCTCAAGGTGATGACTACTATGGTGGTTCGGTAGCGTCTCCTGTTTTCTCTGAAATCATGAAAGGCGCGCTACAAATACTCAATGTTGCACCTGACGAAAACAAATTCCAACAGTAAGCCCTGTGGTTTACTGAGCAAACAAAATTAAGAAAACCTGAGCCAAAGCTCGGAGAACAAATATGACTAAAGCCATCAGTATGGACGTGCTGCTTTCCCCTTGGGTGGATTGCCCTAGCTTATCGTCCGTTCTTGTTTCTGAATTGGAGCTCGACAGCCGAAGAGTTCAACCTGGAACCACGTTTGTAGCAGTGATTGGCCATGTTGTGGATGGGCGTAAATTCATTGCCTCTGCAATTGAGCAAGGTGCAAATGCAGCCCTGGCGCAAGCCTGCGATGTCAAAACACATGGTACGGTGGAAATCATTGATGATGTTCCCGTCATTTACATTGATAGGTTGGACCAACGTTTATCCGCAATTGCTGGAAAGATCTATGCTTACCCTGATATGGATTTGATTGGTGTCACCGGCACCAACGGCAAAACCACCATTACCCAGTTAATAGCGCAATGGCTAGAACTGCTTGACCATAAAGCGGCGGTAATGGGAACAACAGGAAATGGCTTCCTCAATAACTTGCAACAAGCTGCGAATACAACGGGGAATGCCGTTGAAATTCAGAAAACGCTCTCCTCTCTCGCAAATCAACAAGCCACATACACCGCGCTAGAAGTATCTTCTCATGGCCTGACGCAAGGTCGTGTCAAAGCATTATCATTTGCGGCGGGCGTGTTTACTAACTTAAGTCGTGACCACTTAGATTATCATGGCACGATGGAAGAGTATGCCAATGCAAAGCTTGGGTTGTTCACGCAACACCAATGTGAACGTGCCATTATCAATGTTGATGATGAAGTCGGTCATCAATGGGCGTCGCAGTTAAGTAATGCGATCGCTGTTTCGCTCAAGCCGAACACTGAATTTGAAAGCGCAATTTGGGCGACGGAAGTCAGTTACGCGGAGTCAGGGATTACTATTAAGTTCGATGGTAAATTTGGCTCAGGTGAATTGCACGCGCCATTGATTGGTGAGTTTAATGCAACCAACTTAATGCTCGCTTTTGCGACCTTATTAAGCTTAGGTAAAGAGAAACAAGCGTTACTCGAAACTGCAGGTCAACTGCAACCCGTACTCGGCCGAATGGAGTTATTCCAAACTGAGGATCGTGCCAAAGTCGTGGTCGATTATGCTCATACTCCTGATGCTTTAGAAAAAGCGCTGCAAGCTTTACGAGTTCATTGTGAAGGCCAGCTGTGGGCTATTTTTGGCTGCGGTGGCGATCGCGATGCAGGTAAGCGTCCAATGATGGCGGAAATTGCAGAGCGTCTGGGCGACAGAGTGGTGTTGACTGACGATAACCCACGCAGCGAAGATCCGGTTCAGATTGTGAAAGATATGTTAGCTGGGCTGTCAAAACCTGCTGAAGCGATTGTTCAGCATGACCGCTTCAAAGCGCTGTCTTATGCCATTGAAAATGCTTCGCCAAACGACATTATCTTGTTAGCTGGAAAGGGCCATGAAGATTATCAGATTCGTAATGGCGAAACGATTCATTACTCCGACCGCGAGTCCGCAATGCAACTTTTAGGATTGACCTCATGATCAAAGTAACGTTATCTCAAATTGCAGACATCACTCGTGGTGAGCGATTCGGCGACGAGCTACTTATCGACGCGGTTTCTACTGATACACGAACGATTGAGCGTGGGGCTTTATTCGTCGCGTTAGTTGGGGAGCGCTTTGATGCGCACAACTTTTGCCAACAAGCGGTAGATGCAGGTGCCGGTGCTTTACTCGTAGAAAAACGCTTAGATGTGAATGTGCCGCAAATTGTGGTGTCGGATACCAAACTTGCATTGGGTGAGTTTGCTTCTTGGGTGTATCAAGCATGCAAAACACCTACCGTTGCCATCACCGGAAGTTGCGGTAAAACGACCGTAAAAGAAATGGTTGCGAGTATCCTGCAATTGAAAGGCAAAGTGTTATTCACGGCGGGTAACTTCAATAATGATATTGGTGTTCCGTTGACATTATTGCGCTCACAGCAGGATGATGATTATGCCGTGATTGAGCTTGGTGCTAATCATATAGGTGAAATTGCTTACACGACTCAGTTAGTAAAACCAGATATCGCGTTAGTGAACAATGTAGCCGCCGCTCACCTTGAAGGCTTTGGTTCTATCGATGGCGTGAAACAAGCCAAAGGTGAAATCTACCAAGGCCTTTCAGCTGGTGGTATTGCGATTGTTAACCTAGACAGCAATGGTGAAGCCAAGTGGGATGAAGTGTTAGCAGATAAGAAAGTCATTACTTTTTCACAAAGTAATACTGATGCAGACTTCTTCGCTTCTAACATCGTATTGAACGCCGCAGGTGAAGCAAGCTTTGACTTACATATCGCAGCAAGCTCACAAGAAATTGAACTGTCTCTGGGTATTATAGGTCAACACAACGTTGCGAATGCGATCGCTGCTTCTATTATTGCGTTACAAATGGGCGCCACATTAGAAGAGGTTCGCGCTGGCCTTAAACATTTGAACAAAGTGAAAGGTCGCGTCGAGGTTGAAGCGCTGAGCGAAAAGATAAAATTGATTGACGACAGCTACAACGCGAGCGTGCCAGCCATGAAAGCGGCAGTTGATTTATTGGCCGCTTTCCCAGGTCAACGCTGGCTGATTTTAGGTAATATGGCGGAATTGGGCGAGGAAAGTCTTGCACTTCATCGTCAAGTCGGGGAACATGCTGCCCCACAAAAATTTGAACATGTTCTCACATATGGTGCAGACGCCAAGGTGATCAGTGATCTTTGCCAAGGCATTCATTTTGAGACGCACCAAGAGATGATTGAATACATCAAGCAGCATCTAGACCAAGCCGTTCCTGAAAACCATACGATATTGGTGAAAGGAGCGAATGGTGCACGTATGTTTGAAGTCGCTGCTGCTTTGAAGGAGTATTATTAATGATTATTTGGCTTGCCGAGCTGCTACAGCCATACCTGTCTTTTTTCCGATTGTTTGAATACTTGTCTTTTCGAGCAATCCTAAGCGTATTAACCGCTCTAGGTCTGTCATTATGGATGGGACCAATCATGATCAAGCGTTTGCAAATGCTGCAAATTGGTCAGGTAGTGCGTAACGAAGGTCCTGAATCTCACTTTAGTAAGCGTGGTACCCCAACAATGGGCGGTATCATGATCTTAGCGGCCATCTCAATCACGATTTTGCTATGGACAGACTTATCCAACCCTTACGTATGGGCGGTACTGACAGTCTTACTTGGCTACGGTGCGGTCGGATTTGTTGATGATTATCGTAAAGTGGTACGCAAAAATACCGATGGCTTGATCGCGCGTTGGAAGTACTTCTGGCAGTCGTTGATCGCGTTTGTCGTCGCTTTCGCATTGTATGCTTACGGTAAAGACACAGCAGCAACTCAGCTAGTGGTGCCATTCTTTAAAGACATCATGCCGCAGCTTGGTTTGATGTATATCATTCTGACTTACTTTGTCATTGTAGGTACAAGTAACGCGGTTAACCTGACTGATGGTCTAGACGGTTTGGCAATCATGCCAACGGTTCTTGTTGCAGCAGGCTTCGCGGTTATTGCATGGGCGACCGGTAACGTTAACTTCTCTGAATACCTTCATATTCCATACTTACCACATGCTTCTGAGTTGGTTGTCGTATGTACAGCAATCGTCGGTGCAGGCCTTGGTTTCTTGTGGTTTAACACGTATCCAGCACAAGTGTTCATGGGTGATGTCGGCTCACTAGCGCTTGGCGGCGCGTTAGGCACTATTGCTGTTCTCGTTCGTCAAGAGTTGGTGTTGGTGATCATGGGCGGTGTGTTTGTGATGGAAACGCTGTCGGTAATTCTACAGGTGGGTTCATACAAACTGCGTGGTCAGCGCATTTTTCGTATGGCACCGATTCACCACCACTACGAATTGAAAGGTTGGCCAGAACCTCGCGTAATCGTGCGTTTCTGGATTATTTCTATGGTTCTTGTTCTGATTGGTCTTGCGACATTGAAAGTGCGTTAATCGCACTTTCCAAGAACAAGATTTACAGTGTGATCAAATATGGAACGTTGGCAAAACATACATAGTGTTGTCGTCGTAGGGCTCGGTATTACCGGGCTCTCTGTCGTTAAACACCTAAGAAAAAATCAGCCACAGCTTGTGGTCAAAGTCATTGATACTCGCGTAAACCCTCCGGGTGCAGAGCGCTTGCCGGAAGATGTTCAACTGCATAGTGGTGGTTGGAATACAGACTGGCTTTCTGACGCGGATCTTATCGTGACCAACCCTGGTATTGCGCTAGCGACACCAGAGATCCAAGCCGTATTAGCAAAAGGTACGGCAGTAGTAGGTGATATCGAGTTATTCGCTTGGGCGGTGCAGAAACCGGTGATTGCGATTACGGGCTCAAACGGTAAGAGCACAGTAACCGACCTCACAGGTGTGATGGCTAACGCTGCAGGTTTGGATGTTGGCGTTGGTGGTAACATCGGTGTGCCTGCTCTGGATTTGTTAGAACAAGACGCAGACCTATATGTACTCGAACTCTCGAGCTTCCAGTTAGAAACGACGTCAAGCTTAAAGCTCAAAGCCGCTGCGTTTCTGAATCTTTCTGAAGATCATATGGATCGTTATCAAGGCATGTCTGACTATCGACAAGCTAAGTTGCGTATTTTTAACCATGCTGCTCTTGCAGTCGTGAACCGTGATGATCAAGAAACCTTCCCAGACGCAGAGATGCCATTGGTGACATTTGGCAGCGACAATCAGGACTTTGGTCTCGAGGTGGATGGCAACCGTACTTGGCTGCTCGATCACGGTCAACGAGTTGTCGCAAGTGATGAGCTTAAGTTGGTTGGTAAGCACAACTTATCTAACGCTCTGGTTGCTTTAGCGCTATTAAAAGCTGCGGACGTAAACTATCACAAAGCATTGAATGCACTTAAAAATTACACGGGACTGACACACCGATGCCAGGTGGTTGCGGATAATCAAGGCGTCAAATGGGTGAATGACTCTAAAGCAACTAATATTGCCAGCACTATGGCTGCGCTATCTGGTTTGGAATCGACAGGCAAGCTCTACTTACTCGTTGGTGGTGTTGGCAAAGGTGCTGACTTCTCGCCATTAAAACCGATCTTCGCGACGCTTAACTTGCAACTGTGTTGCTTTGGCGCTGATGGCGATGAATTTATGCCACTGCATGAATCTGCAATACGTT
The DNA here is from genome assembly GCF_033344475.1 of Vibrio sp. 1288. Classification (NCBI taxonomy): domain Bacteria; kingdom Pseudomonadati; phylum Pseudomonadota; class Gammaproteobacteria; order Vibrionales; family Vibrionaceae; genus Vibrio; species Vibrio sp. 1288. The sequence continues at coordinate 121,803 of NZ_JAWPOX010000001.1, read as the reverse complement.
TCGACACTATGGAAGATGTGATTCAACAAGTATCTTCGCAGTTAAAACCAGGTGATATGGTGATGCTGTCTCCTGCATGTGCTAGCTTTGATCAATTCGACAACTTTATGGCAAGAGGTGATGCTTTCGCTGCTCTTGCTCAGAAATATGCATAATTAAAGGTTACACACTTCGTGGGTTTAGGTAACGTTAAACGCAGTATTGGCAATTGGCTCAAGCATCCAGCCCCAGAGGCGATGTTTGATCGTCAGTTAGTGTGGATTGCACTGGGTTTGATGTTGACTGGTTTGGTCATGGTAACCTCTGCATCATTTCCAATCAGCTCTCGATTAACGGAACAGCCGTTCCACTTTATGTTTCGTCATGCGACGTTTCTCGTGCTGGCGTTAGGGACCTCCGCTGTTATTTTGCAAGTGCCTTTGCAAGAGTGGTTTAAGCAGAGCCATTACTTACTTTGGGCTTCTTTCGCACTGTTGATCATCGTGCTCTTGGCGGGTAAGTCGGTTAATGGTGCGTCTCGTTGGATTCCCCTTGGGCTGTTTAACCTTCAGCCAGCGGAAGTCGCGAAGCTATCGCTGTTTATCTTCATGTCTGGTTACTTAGTTCGAAAGCAAGACGAAGTACGACAAACGTTCTTTGGTGGCTTTATGAAGCCAATCATGGTGTTTGCCTTCTTCGCAGTATTACTACTTGGTCAGCCAGACTTGGGGACGGTCGTCGTGATGCTGGTCACGCTGTTTGGCATGCTTTTTATCGCAGGTGCAAAACTAACCCAGTTTCTCGCCTTGATGGTGGCAGGTATCGGCGCTGTAGTAGGTTTGATTCTCGTCGAGCCATACCGTATGCGACGAGTAACCTCCTTCCTTGACCCGTGGGAAGATCCATTTGGCAGTGGCTATCAGTTGACTCAGTCTTTGATGGCGTTTGGTCGTGGTGAATGGTTCGGACAAGGTCTCGGTAATTCAATTCAAAAACTGGAATATCTACCGGAAGCGCATACCGACTTTGTGTTTGCCGTACTTGCTGAAGAGCTTGGTTTCGTAGGCGTAGTGCTGGTCTTAATGCTGATTTTTAGCTTGGTGCTAAAAGCGGTTTACATCGGCAAGCGTGCATTTGAAGAAGGCGAAATGTTCGGAGGTTATCTGGCTTTCGGAATTGGTATTTGGTTTGCGTTTCAAACCTTGGTTAATGTTGGAGCTGCCGCCGGTATTGTTCCAACTAAAGGTTTAACACTTCCACTCATCAGTTATGGTGGTTCTAGTCTAATAATTATGTCCGTCGCAGTGTCCATACTACTGCGTATCGATTACGAATGCCGCTTGAAACGCGAGCAACAACAATCAGAACAACAAGCTAATGAAACAAAATAAACGTTTGATGGTGATGGCTGGTGGTACTGGCGGTCACGTATTCCCAGGTTTGGCGGTAGCAAAACAGCTTCAAGAGCAAGGTTGGGAGATCCGTTGGTTAGGTACGGCGGATCGAATGGAAGCGGATTTGGTGCCAAAACATGGCATTGAAATCGACTTTATCAAAGTGAAAGGGTTACGAGGTCAAGGCGTTACACGTCTTCTTGCAGCACCATTTCAAATTATCAATGCCATTATGCAGGCTCGTGCTCACATGAAACGCTGGCCGCCAGACGCAGTGCTTGGTATGGGCGGTTATGTTAGCGGCCCGGGTGGTATTGCCGCTTGGATGAGTGGTATTCCTGTTGTTCTGCATGAACAAAATGCAGTAGCAGGTTTAACGAACCAATGGTTATCGAAAATCGCTAAGAAGGTTTTTCAGGCTTTCCCAGGCGCTTTTCCAAATGCCGAAGTGGTTGGGAACCCAGTTCGTGAAGACGTGACTCAATTAGCAGCGCCAACTGAGCGCATGCAAGAGCGCCAAGGTCCAATTCGCATTTTGGTGATGGGTGGCAGCCAAGGCGCACGTATTCTTAACCAAACTCTGCCAGAAGTGATGTCGAAATTGGGCGAAGATTACTGTATTCGTCATCAAGCGGGTAAAGGTGCCGCCGAAGAAGTGAATGCAGCATATCAAGCTAATGGTGTGGTAAATGCAGAAGTAATGGAATTCATTGATGACGTTGCAGAAGCTTACGCATGGGCTGACCTTTTAGTTTGTCGCTCTGGAGCGTTAACCGTATCTGAAGTCTCGGCGGCAGGTGTAGGCGCTATTTTTGTTCCATTCATGCACAAAGACCGCCAGCAAGCACTTAATGCAGACCACTTGGTGGATTGCGGCGCGGCGAAAATGATTGAACAACCAGATTTAACCGTTGAGTCTCTGACTCTGCAGATCCAACAATTGGATCGCCAAGCTTTACTTACAATGGCTGAGCAAGCGCGTGGCGCTGCAAAATTGAATGCTGACCGAGTTGTCGCACAAGCCATTGTCGCTTTGACCGAAAAGCGTTAACCGAATTATTGAGAATAGAATTGATGACAATCCAACATACACAAGACTTAGCTCAGATTCGCGCAATGGTGCCAGAGATGCGCCGCGTGAAATCCATCCACTTCATCGGTATTGGTGGTGCGGGCATGAGCGGCATTGCAGAAGTGCTGTTGAACGAAGGCTACCAAATCACAGGTTCTGATCTATCAGAGAACGCTGTGACAGAGCGTTTGGTATCAAAAGGTGCGACGGTATTTATTGGTCATCAAGCCAGTAATGTAGAAAAAGCCAGTGTGGTTGTTGTGTCAACGGCGATCAACGAAGAAAACCCAGAAGTGATGGCGGCACGTGAATTACGCATCCCTATTGTACGCCGCGCAGAGATGTTGGCTGAATTGATGCGATTCCGTCACGGTATTGCCGTTGCGGGTACACACGGTAAAACCACGACGACCGCTCTTGTTACTCAAATCTATTCTGAAGCCGGTCTTGATCCAACGTTTGTGAATGGCGGTTTGGTGAAAAGCGCAGGTACAAATGCGCGTCTAGGCTCGAGTCGTATTCTAATTGCAGAGGCAGATGAAAGTGACGCGTCATTCCTGCACTTGCAACCAATGGTGAGCATTGTTACCAATATCGAAGCCGATCATATGGATACCTATGGTGGTGACTTTGAAACCTTAAAGCAAACCTTCATCGATTTCCTTCATAATCTACCGTTTTACGGCCAAGCAATTGTTTGCATTGACGATCCTGTGGTTCGAGAGTTAATCCCACGTATTAGTCGTCAAGTGATAACTTACGGTTTTTCTGAAGATGCCGACGTACGTATTGAAGATTATCGTCAAGAGGGGCAGCAAGGCAAATTTACGGTAGTACGTAAAGGGCGAGCTAACTTAGATATCACGCTGAATATTCCAGGTCGTCACAATGCATTGAATGCGTCTGCTGCGATTGCGGTTGCTACTGAAGATGACATTGAAGACGATGCGATCCTAAAGGCAATGGCTGGTACGCAAGGTACGGGAAGACGTTTTGATCACCTTGGCGAGTTTGATACTGGCAACGGCCATGCAATGCTTGTTGATGATTACGGCCATCATCCCACAGAAGTGGATGTAACCATTAATGCAGCACGCAGTGGTTGGCAAGACAAGCGTTTGGTGATGATTTTCCAACCGCACCGTTATAGCCGTACTCGTGATTTATACGATGATTTCGCGAATGTGCTTGAACAGGTAGATGTATTGATCATGCTGGATGTTTACGCAGCGGGTGAAAAGCCGATTGCAGGGGCTGATGGGCGCGCTTTATGTCGCACAATTCGCAGCCGAGGCAAGGTAGATCCGATTTTTGTTCCAGAAATCGAGCAATTACCTTCAGTTTTAGCTAACGTTATACAAGACGGCGACCTAATCTTAACGCAAGGTGCGGGTGATATTGGTAAAGTGGCGAAACAGCTGGCAGGTCTTAAATTGAATATAAACAAGATGCTTGGCTGACACATATTGTTGACGCGAAGGACAGATAAAGACTCAGATCTCGATTTTGCGTCAATATCATTGTGATTTATTGCTATCAGTGTTTGATAGTTTACAAGAGCTCAGTATAATCCCAAGGTTAAAGTCAAGACTTTTACCTCTGCGTAATTATATGGGTAAAAAGTACACGACAAAAGTCAGGAAACGAAGACGTTGTTGAATATTGCACTGAATGACGAGCGACCAAACACGGGTAACAACCGTGGTCGCCAAGAAAAAATCTTGGGTGCGTTATTTTTCGTTGTGGTTGTGACTTTAATTAGTTCTGTTTTGTACGCGGCGATCAGTTGGATGTGGGATGACCAAAGGTTACCTCTCTCCAAAATAGTACTTCAGGGGAAACTGGAGTATGTCCAAGCTGACGATGTGCAGGCTGCATTTAGTCGAATTGATCACATCGGTACATTTATGTCTCAGGATATTGATGTATTACAGCAAAGTGTCGAAGCTCTGCCATGGGTAGCGCATGCCGCAATCCGAAAGCAGTGGCCGGATACAGTAAAAGTTTTTTTGACGGAGCATCAACCAGAAGCCATTTGGAATGGCAACGAACTGTTAGATAAAAACGGGTTCGTTTTTGATGGAGATGTTGCTCTGTTGCAAGAAGAAAAAGTGAAGCTGTACGGACCCAAAGATAGCGGACCGGAAGTCTTACAGACTTACCGTGATTTGAGTCCTAAGTTTCAGCAATTGGGTTTAGCGATATCGTCTCTGGTATTAAACGAGCGACGAGCTTGGCAAATCATCCTTGATAACGGTATTCGATTAGAGCTCGGTAAAGAGTCTCTTCTTGAGCGTATAGAGCGCTTTTTTAAGCTCTATAATAAGCTTGGCAGTGACACGCAAAGAATCAGTTATATCGATCTTAGGTACGATACAGGAGCCGCAGTTGGTTGGTTTCCTGAACAAGAGTTAGAAGAGAGTACAGATGACTAAGGCCGCTGATGACAACATTATTGTTGGTCTTGATATAGGCACTGCAACCGTATCGGCTCTAGTGGGTGAGGTTTTACCAGACGGTCAAATTAATATTATTGGCGCAGGTAGTAGCCCCTCACGCGGCATGGATAAAGGTGGCGTGAATGATTTGGAGTCGGTTGTAAAATCAGTACAACGTGCAATTGATCAAGCTGAATTAATGGCAGAGTGCCAGATCAGCCGAGTCTTCATTTCGTTGTCTGGTAAGCATATCGCAAGCCGAATTGAAAAAGGTATGGGCACGATTTCTGATGAAGAGGTGTCTCAAGAAGACATGGATCGCGCTATCCATACCGCAAAATCGATTAAAATCGGTGATGAACAGCGAATTCTTCATGTGATCCCGCAAGAGTTCACCATTGATTACCAAGAAGGAATCAAAAATCCGCTTGGTTTATCTGGGGTAAGAATGGAAGTGAGTGTCCACCTTATCTCATGCCATAATGACATGGCACGCAACATTATTAAGGCGGTAGAACGCTGCGGCCTTAAAGTAGAACAACTCGTATTTTCTGGGCTTGCTGCTAGTAATGCAGTAATCACTGAGGATGAAAGAGAGCTTGGAGTTTGTGTGGTTGATATTGGCGCCGGCACGATGGATGTGGCCATCTGGACTGGCGGTGCGTTACGTCACACAGAAGTATTTTCGTACGCAGGAAATGCTGTAACCAGTGATATTGCTTTTGCTTTTGGCACGCCAGTGAGCGATGCTGAAGAAATAAAAGTCAAATATGGCTGTGCTTTGAGTGAACTGGTCAGTAAGGATGACACGGTTAATGTACCAAGCGTAGGTGGACGACCATCACGTAGCCTGCAACGTCAAACGTTGTCAGAAGTGATTGAGCCACGCTACTCTGAGCTTATGGGACTGGTTAACCAAACTATCGACTCTGTACAAGCAAAATTGCGCGAAGAGGGTATCAAGCACCATCTGGCTGCGGGAGTTGTACTCACCGGCGGTGCTGCGCAAATGGACGGAGTGGTAGAATGTGCGGAACGCGTATTCCGCAATCAAGTAAGGGTCGGCAAACCGCTCGAAGTCAGCGGATTAACTGACTATGTAAAAGAGCCGTACCATTCTACGGCAGTTGGATTACTTCATTACGCAAGAGACATGCAGTCTAGCGACGATAGCGATTATAATGAACCTAAACGCTCATCTGTAACTGGCTTTTTCGATAAATTGCGTAACTGGATACAAAAAGAGTTTTAACCTGAGTTGCAGGATAAACGGAGACAACACATGTTTGAACCGATGATGGAAATGTCTGACGATGCAGTAATCAAGGTCGTTGGGGTTGGTGGCGGCGGTGGTAACGCCGTTGAACACATGGTGCGTGAATCCATCGAAGGTGTGGAATTCATCAGCGTCAACACTGATGCGCAAGCACTTCGTAAGACAAGCGTTGGCAATGTTATTCAGATCGGTGGTGATATCACTAAAGGTCTGGGTGCAGGTGCTAATCCACAGGTTGGCCGTGACGCAGCTCTCGAAGACAGAGATCGAATTAAAGATTCCCTGACTGGCGCCGATATGGTGTTTATCGCAGCTGGTATGGGTGGCGGTACCGGTACTGGTGCAGCGCCTGTTATTGCTGAAGTGGCTAAAGAGCTTGGCATTCTAACAGTAGCGGTAGTAACTAAACCGTTTAGTTTTGAAGGTAAAAAGCGTTTGGCATTTGCTGAGCAAGGTATCGATGAGCTCTCTAAGCATGTTGACTCTTTGATCACGATTCCAAACGAAAAGCTACTTAAAGTACTTGGTCGTGGTGTAACACTACTAGAAGCTTTTGCAAGCGCTAACGATGTTCTTAAGAATGCCGTTCAAGGTATTGCTGAGCTAATTACTCGCCCTGGCATGATCAACGTCGACTTTGCGGACGTAAGAACTGTAATGTCTGAAATGGGTCACGCAATGATGGGTAGCGGCATCGCCAAAGGTGAAGACCGTGCTGAAGAAGCGGCTGAAATGGCAATTTCTAGCCCACTTCTGGAAGACATCGATCTAGCGGGCGCTCGTGGTGTTCTTGTCAATATTACTGCTGGTCTGGATATGCGTCTTGACGAGTTTGAGACGGTTGGTAATACAGTGAAGGCATTCGCTTCTGACAATGCGACTGTTGTTATCGGTACTTCTCTAGACCCTGATATGACTGACGAAATCCGCGTAACAGTTGTAGCGACAGGTATTGGTAATGAGAAAAAGCCAGATATCACGCTAGTTGCGGGTGGTAAAGCGAAAGTGGCACCGACGCCGCAAGCTCAACCACAGCAACAAGCAGCGGCAACGCAAGCTGAAGAAAAACCGGCACAGACCTTGCAAAATAATCAAGTGCAAGAGAAGCCACAGGTAACTCCTCAGCCGACAAACACTGCTCCTTCTTCTCCAGCTTCGTCGAGCCAAAGTTCTGCGGCTCCAAAGCAAGAAAAGGAAAGTGGTTATTTAGATATACCGGCATTTTTGCGTCGTCAGGCTGATTAATCTTTAACCCATAAATTTGACATGGCTCAAAATTATGGTAGCATTCACGGTCGACGTTACAGACGGCCGTGTTTTGTAGCAAATTTTTGAGAGGCAAGCAGATGATCAGACAACGTACTCTGAAAGAAATAGTGAAAACAACTGGTGTGGGTCTCCACTCTGGTCGTAAAGTCACACTTACTCTGCGCCCGGCTGCTGCAAATACAGGTATCATTTACCGTCGTACAGATGTAAATCCACCTGTAGATTTTCCAGCTGATCCAGCTTCGGTTCGTGACACCATGCTTTGTACTGCATTGGTAAACGATGAAGGTGTGCGTATTTCAACTGTTGAGCACTTGAATGCGGCACTTGCTGGTATGGGCATCGATAACATTGTTGTCGAAGTAGACGCACCTGAAATTCCGATCATGGATGGTAGTGCAAGCCCATTTGTATACTTGCTACAACAAGCAGGTATCGAAACGCAAAATGCGCCAAAACGCTTCATCCGCATCAAAAAGCCAGTTCGTTTTGAAGATGGTGATAAATGGGCAGAATTTGTACCATTTAACGGCTTCCGTATGGACTTCGAAATTGAGTTTAATCACCCAGCGATTGAATCAGACGAGCAACGTTTGCTGTTTGATTTCTCGTCAAAAGGCTTTGTTCGTGAGATTTCTCGAGCACGTACGTTTGGCTTTATGCGTGATATCGAATATCTACAATCTCAAAACCTAGTTTTGGGTGGTAGTTTTGACAATGCTATCGTTTTGGATGATTACCGTATTCTTAATGAAGAAGGTCTACGCTTTGAAAATGAGTTTGTGACTCACAAAGTGTTGGATGCGATTGGTGACCTTTACATGTGTGGCCACCCAATCATTGGTGAATTCCGTGCCTTTAAATCTGGCCACGGTTTAAATAACCAACTGTTACGTGCTGTTCTTGCAGATCAGGAAGCGTGGGAGTGGACTACATTCGAAGAAGAAGTCGGCTCACCAGTAGCATTCGCAGAACCAAATATGGTGCTTGCGTAAATACTTGGCATTAGAATTAATAAAAAACCAGGCTTATGCCTGGTTTTTTGCTATTTGGCTTTAATCCTGGATTTATCAATAACATTCAAGCTTTCAGCATATTGAAATAACGTTCACTTACGATCTTCCTTTTCTGCCATATCGGCTAATCGTTTTAAACGCTCTTGAATTTTCGGTGGCGCCATGTCGGCAATCGTCATTAATGACTTTGCTGCAGATTCGGTTAGTGGTGGACGCTTAGGTCTGTCGTCTTGTTGAAAGCGGTTTCGATATAGTGAAGGATTGATCCTCACTTCAACGCTCATCAGCTTGGCAAAGCCTTGAGTACGAAGTTTATTTAGGATCATGAGGCGATCGTAATCGATCTTCATTTTGATCGCGGCACTAGAGACATCGATCAATAGATGGCCGTTACGAACATTCGCTACTCGGCAATGATCGGCCGTCCCCGTGGGTAAGACCTCTTGCAAAGCTTGGTTAAGCTGTAAGATTTCTCCAGCATGTTCTTGAATCTGCTTGAACTGTGACTCAGCAATAACATCTTCAGTCGAGGTTGGACGGTGATCACGCATAGGTAAAATCTAATTTTGTTGAGATATGGCTATTCTAGAGCAGCTTTCTATCAAGGTATAGTTTACATTAACGTCTTTAGCTTCAGTTTTACAATGTAGCAAGGTAAAAAGCAAAGTTTGCTCTGGATGGATTACACATATTGCGGTATGCAATATCGGCTAATCAGTCACCACTTTAAGTAAAAACTTCAGAGTGCTTCAAACAAATACGTCTATTTATGGTTGTATCGATTAAAAATCCTTACACTAAGCCACATTGTTTCAAAACTTAGCCTTGAAATATGGATGTTTGAACTCAATATCTTTGATAAATGATTTATCTCAGTATTCTTAGTTCCAAACTGGCAGAGACTGAAGGCATTATGAGTAGATCGGGAACGGTCTGAATAAAGAGAGATTCACGAAAAATGATAACTAAGCTACTGACAAAAGTGATTGGCAGTCGCAACGACCGAACACTGCGCCGCCTTAGAAAAATTGTAAAAGAAATTAATAACTATGAGCCAACATTCGAGGCTCTAAGTGATGAAGAGTTAAAAGCAAAGACGGTTGAATTCCGTGAGCGCCTAGAGAAAGGTGAAACTCTTGATAAACTACTTCCAGAAGCTTTTGCTACGGTTCGTGAAGCATCTAAGCGTGTCTACGGTATGCGCCACTTCGACGTCCAGCTTATCGGCGGTATGGTTCTAAATGCGGGTCAAATCGCTGAAATGCGTACGGGTGAAGGTAAAACGCTGACGGCAACGCTTCCTGCTTACCTAAATGCCCTGGCTGGTAAAGGCGTTCACATTGTAACAGTGAACGATTATCTAGCTAAACGTGATGCAGAGACAAACCGCCCTCTATTTGAATTTTTAGGTATGACTGTTGGCGTAAACGTGCCAAACATGCCTCCTCAAGAGAAAAAAGAAGCGTACCAAGCTGACATCTTGTACGGAACGAACAATGAATTTGGTTTTGACTACCTTCGTGACAATATGGCTTTCCGTAGCGAAGATCGCGTACAACGTGAACGCTTCTTTGCAGTTGTCGATGAGGTGGACTCAATCCTAATTGATGAAGCTCGTACCCCTTTAATCATTTCTGGTCCTGCTGAAGATAGCTCTGAGCTATACACCCGAATCAACCTTTTGATCCCGCATCTTAAAAAGCAAGACAAAGAAGACTCTGAAGAATATCGTGGTGATGGTCACTACACTGTTGATGAGAAATCAAAGCAAGTATACCTCACAGAAACGGGCCAAGAGTACGTTGAAGAACTGTTGGTGAAAAATGGTCTTATGGAAGAGGGTGACACACTTTACTCTCCGACTAACATCAGCATGTTACATCACGTGAATGCCGCTTTGCGTGCTCATGTGTTGTTTGAGCGCAACGTTGATTACATCGTTACTGACGAAGGTGAAGTAGTAATTGTTGATGAACATACTGGTCGTACAATGCCAGGTCGTCGTTGGTCTGAAGGTCTTCACCAAGCAGTAGAAGCGAAAGAAGGCGTTAAGATTCAAAACGAAAACCAAACTTTGGCTTCGATTACCTTCCAGAACTACTTCCGCTTATACGAAAAACTGTCTGGTATGACAGGTACTGCGGATACTGAGGCGTTTGAGTTCCAATCTATTTATGGCTTGGAAACGGTGGTTATCCCAACCAACAAACCTATGATTCGTAACGATATGCCGGATGTGGTGTACCGCACCGAAGCTGAGAAGTTTGCTGCAATCATTGAAGATATCAAAGAGCGCGTTGCGAAAGGTCAGCCAACATTGGTTGGTACCGTATCGATTGAAAAATCAGAACTACTCTCCAACGCCTTGAAGAAAGCGAAGATCAAACACAACGTATTGAATGCGAAATTCCATGAGAAGGAAGCGGAAATTGTTGCTGAAGCGGGTATGCCGGGTGCGGTAACTATCGCGACCAACATGGCCGGTCGTGGTACGGATATTGTGCTTGGCGGTAGTTGGCAATCAAAAGTGGAAGCTTTGGAGAACCCAACTCAAGAACAAATCGATGCGATTAAAGCAGAGTGGAAAGTGGTACATGATCAAGTACTAGATGCTGGTGGTCTACACATCATTGGTACTGAGCGCCACGAATCTCGCCGTATTGATAACCAGCTACGTGGTCGTTCTGGTCGTCAAGGTGATGCGGGTTCATCGCGCTTCTACCTATCTATGGAAGACTCTTTGTTACGTATTTTCACTTCTGATCGTATGGCGAGCCTTATTCAAAGTGGTATGGAAGAAGGTGAAGCTATTGAATCGAAAATGCTTTCTCGCTCAATTGAAAAAGCACAGCGCAAAGTGGAAGGCCGTAACTTTGATATCCGTAAGCAGCTACTAGAATACGATGATGTGGCGAACGATCAGCGTAAGGTTGTCTACGAGCTGCGCGACGAATTGATGAACGTTGAAGACATCAGCGGTATGATCGAGCAAAACCGTGAAGATGTGCTAACAGCGGTTATTGATGAGTACATCCCGCCACAATCACTAGAAGATATGTGGGACGTTGAAGGTCTACAAGAGCGCTTGAAAGCAGACTTCGATCTTGATGCGCCAGTGAAGCAATGGCTTGAAGAAGACGATAAGCTTTACGAAGAGGCGCTACGCGAGAAGATCATCAATCTAGCCGTTGAAGTGTACAAAGAGAAAGAGGAAGTGGTGGGTGCGCAAGTACTTCGTAACTTCGAGAAATCGGTTATGCTTCAAACTCTGGATACGCTTTGGAAAGAGCACTTGGCAGCAATGGATCACTTGCGTCAGGGTATTCACTTACGCGGCTATGCGCAGAAGAACCCGAAACAGGAATACAAGCGTGAATCGTTTGAACTGTTTGAAGGTCTACTAGAAGCGCTGAAAACTGATGTGATTACTGTTCTATCTCGCGTTCGAGTTCAGCAACAAGAAGAAGTTGAACGTATGGAAGAGCAACGTCGTGCGCAAGCTGAAGAGGCCGCTCGTCGTGCTCAAGCGCAACACGCAGCAGCACAAAACCCTCTTTCTGAAGGTGAAGAATCTGAAGAAGGTTCAAGTCAGCCAATGGTACGTGATGAACGTAAAGTAGGTCGCAATGAGCCTTGCCCTTGTGGTAGTGGTAAGAAGTATAAACAGTGCCACGGCAAAATCGACTAACGTATTAGTCAGATAATGTTTTAAAGAGTCGCCTAGGCGGCTCTTTTTTTAAGCAAATTCTGTGGCTGTCGAATTTCATAAGTTTTGATAGCATCGGATAGTTTTAGAGATGCAAAGACCGTTGAAGTGTAACGGCCTGAGAGTTAGGAACCCCTATGAAAAGAATTCACATAGTCGCGGCTATTATTTTTAACCAAGACAAATCAAAAATTTTTATTACAAAGCGTCCAGACGACAAGCATAAAGGCGGGTTTTGGGAGTTTCCCGGCGGGAAAGTCGAGTCAGGAGAAAGTATTGAACATGCTCTAGCAAGAGAACTTGAAGAAGAGGTAGGAATTGAAGTTACTGAGCAAGCCCTTTTCGAGCATTTGGAATATGACTATCCAGACAAATCACTTAAGTTTGATTTTATTACGGTATCTAAGTTCAGTAATGAGCCTTACGGCCGAGAAGGTCAAGAAGGTCGCTGGGTTGAGATAAGAGAATTGGGTAACTATGCCTTTCCTGAAGCGAACGTGCCTATCTTGGAGCGTGTCGTAAAAGAGTTCGCTTAAGCCTGATGAACTTGCTTGTGGTAACCACGGTATGTTGTTAGTTTAAACAGATTAAGCGAAACGAGAGAACGAGAGCAAACCTCGTTATCCAGAGAAGGAGAGAAAGCGCAATGGTTCGTATTGCAATCGCAGGAGCAGCAGGCCGAATGGGCCGTAATTTGGTTAAAGCTTCACACCTTAACCCAGAGGCGACAGTGAGCGCGGGATCAGAACGACCTGAGTCCTCACTTGTCGGTGTCGATATCGGTGAACTTTGTGGTGAAGGCAAATTCGATGTGTTCTTAACGGATGATCTTGCTAAAGACGTCGATAATTTTGATGTAATCATCGATTTTACTGCCCCAGTAAGTACGTTGGCGAATCTTGAACTGTGTAAGAAGCATGGAAAGAGTATTGTGATTGGGACGACTGGTTTCAGTGATGCAGAGCGTGAACTGATTGACGAAGCCGCTAAGCAAGTGCCTGTTGTCATGGCTCCTAACTACTCTGTTGGTGTGAACCTAGTATTTAAGCTTCTTGAGAAAGCAGCCAAAGTGATGGGCGACTACTGTGATGTTGAGATTGTCGAAGCACATCATCGTCATAAAGTTGATGCTCCTTCTGGTACCGCTATCGGGATGGGCGAAGCCATTGCTGGTGCGATGGGCAACAAGCTGAATGATGTAGCTGTCTATGCGCGAGAAGGTATCACAGGTGAACGTACTAAAGATGAGATCGGCTTTGCTACAATTCGCGCTGGCGATATCGTCGGTGAGCACACAGCCATGTTTGCTGATATCGGGGAACGAGTGGAGATAACGCACAAAGCGACCGATCGTATGACGTTTGCTAATGGCGCCGTCAAGGCCGCTGTTTGGTTGAGTGCCAAACCAGCGGGCTTTTATACCATGACAGATGTTTTGGGATTGAATGAACTCTAAATACATAATTATTCGCCGGCGGTAGCCGGCTTTTTTATATCTATAGAATTATTTGTAAATGAAATGATTCTAACAGAAAGTATTTTGGTGCTTACTTTTGTCGTTGTTTTGTTTGTTTTGTGGGTGTTTTGGGTTTTGATGTCTAAAAACTAATGTCTTTTTTGTCGAGTGAACGTTTGCGTGAAAAATTCATACTTTTTTGTGATCTCTAAAAAGTTCAAATTTGTAAAATTCATTAAACCTCTATGCCTCTCTATGTAATAGCATGTAAAAGTTATCTTTTTGGGCCTTACTGATTCAAAATGACCTTACTCGCTAGAAATTAATCATTTATTTTTGATTGTAGGTTGACAGGTTTCGAGTCCAACTTTAGAATACCGCCAATTTGTCTGAAATACCTATTTATGTAGATTTTATAGGTAAAGGAAGGCATGTTTGCAGTTTGATTTATTTTTTTTGCATTTTTATTCTGGAGGTTGTCTTGGGTAAATTAGCACTGTTGGTCCTAGAAGATGGGACAGTGTTCCGCGGAGTGTCCATAGGGGCAGATGGTCTTTCCGTTGGTGAAGTCGTTTTTAATACCTCGATGACGGGGTATCAAGAAATCCTCACTGATCCTTCCTATTCTCAGCAAATCGTCACTCTCACTTATCCTCACATTGGCAATACCGGAACCACTTCCGAAGATGAAGAATCCTCTTCCATTCATGCACAAGGCCTTGTGATTCGCGATCTTCCTCTAATCGCTTCTAACTTCCGTAACGAACAATCCCTCTCTGATTATCTTAAGTCTCAAAATATCGTTGGCATCGCTGATATCGATACTCGTAAGCTCACTCGTATCCTGCGTGAAAAAGGTGCTCAAAACGGCTGTATTGTTGCGGGCAACAACCTAGACGAAGCTTTGGCACTAGCGAAAGCAAAAGAATTCCCAGGCTTAAAAGGAATGGACCTTGCGAAAGAAGTTACAACAAAAGAAGCGTATCAATGGAAGCAAGGTTCGTGGACGCTTGAAGGTGGACTTCCAGAGGCGAAAGATGACAGCGAGCTGCCATACCACGTTGTCGCTTACGACTTCGGCGCAAAACGCAACATCTTACGAATGTTGGTTGACCGTGGCTGCCGCTTAACGGTTGTACCTGCAGAAACGTCAGCGGAAGAAGTTCTGGCACTAAATCCAGATGGCGTATTCTTATCAAACGGCCCTGGTGACCCAGAACCATGTACTTACGCGATTGAAGCAACCAAAGTGTTCCTAGAAAAAGGCCTGCCAATTTTTGGTATTTGTCTAGGTCACCAAATTCTGGCGCTAGCATCAGGTGCGCAAACGGTGAAAATGAAGTTTGGTCACCACGGTGCAAACCACCCAGTAAAAGATTTAGAGCGTAACGTTGTGATGATTACCTCGCAAAACCACGGCTTTGCGGCAGATGAAGCAACATTACCGGAAAACTTACGTGCTACTCACGTATCGCTATTTGATGGCTCTTTGCAAGGTATCCACCGCACAGACAAGCCAGCATTTAGCTTCCAAGGTCACCCAGAAGCGAGCCCTGGTCCACATGACGCGGCACCGCTATTTGACCACTTTATCGAACTAATCAAAAAACACAGCGCTTAATTCGGAGTAGTAGATAATGCCAAAACGTACTGACATTCAAAGTATTCTAATTCTTGGTGCTGGTCCGATTGTTATCGGTCAGGCATGTGAGTTTGACTACTCTGGCGCACAAGCGTGTAAAGCTCTTCGCGAAGAAGGCTACCGAGTTATCCTAGTTAACTCTAATCCAGCAACGATTATGACTGACCCAGAGATGGCAGATGCGACTTACATCGAGCCGATTCAGTGGGAAGTGGTACGCAAGATCATCGAGAAAGAACGTCCTGATGCAGTTCTGCCAACTATGGGTGGTCAGACAGCACTTAACTGTGCGTTAGATTTAGAGAAGCACGGCGTTCTCGCAGAGTTTGGCGTAGAGATGATTGGTGCAACGGCTGATGCAATCGACAAAGCGGAAGACCGTTCTCGTTTTGATAAAGCGATGAAGTCTATCGGCCTTGAGTGTCCTCGCGCAGATACAGCGAAGAGCATGGAAGAAGCTTACAAAGTTTTAGATATGGTTGGCTTCCCTTGTATCATCCGTCCATCGTTCACCATGGGTGGCACTGGTGGTGGTATCGCGTACAACAAAGAAGAGTTCGAAGAAATCTGTCGTCGTGGTCTGGACTTATCTCCGACCAACGAACTTCTTATCGATGAGTCACTCATCGGTTGGAAAGAGTACGAAATGGAAGTCGTTCGTGACAAAGCGGACAACTGTATCATCGTATGTTCAATCGAGAACTTTGACCCAATGGGCATCCATACGGGTGACTCAATCACGGTTGCTCCAGCACAAACACTGACTGACAAAGAATACCAGCTTATGCGTAATGCATCGCTAGCTGTTCTGCGTGAAATCGGTGTTGAAACAGGTGGTTCAAACGTACAGTTTGGTATCAACCCGAAAGATGGTCGTATGGTCATCATCGAGATGAACCCGCGTGTATCTCGCTCTTCTGCGCTAGCATCAAAAGCAACAGGCTTCCCAATTGCGAAAATTGCCGCGAAACTGGCTGTTGGCTTTACGCTAGACGAACTACAAAACGACATCACAGGTGGTGCAACACCTGCGTCATTTGAACCAACTATCGACTACGTCGTAACTAAGATCCCTCGCTTTAACTTCGAGAAATTTGCTGGTGCAAACGATCGTCTGACAACTCAGATGAAATCGGTTGGTGAGGTAATGGCGATTGGTCGTAACCAACAAGAATCTCTTCACAAAGCACTGCGTGGCCTAGAAGTTGGCGCAACTGGTTTTGATGAGATGGTCGATCTGGAAGCGCCAGATGCACTGACTAAGATTCGTCACGAACTTAAAGAAGCAGGTGCAGAGCGTATCTGGTACATCGCCGATGCATTCCGAGCGGGTATGTCAGTCGACGGTGTGTTCAACTTGACTCAAATCGACCGCTGGTTCCTGGTTCAAATCGAAGAAATTGTAAAACTCGAAGAACAAGTCAAGGCGGGCGGCTACGCAGGTTTGACCAAAGAAGTGCTTCGTCAGATGAAACGCAAAGGCTTCTCTGATGCTCGCTTGTCTAAATTGCTTGGTGTCGCTGAAAGTGAAATTCGCCGTGCTCGTGAGCAGTTTGATATTCATCCGGTTTACAAACGTGTGGATACATGTGCAGCAGAGTTTTCTTCTGACACGGCTTACATGTACTCATCTTACGATGAAGAATGTGAAGCAAACCCAACAGACAAAGATAAGATCATGGTTCTTGGTGGCGGTCCAAACCGTATCGGCCAAGGTATCGAATTCGATTACTGTTGTGTTCATGCATCACTTGCGCTGCGTGAAGACGGTTACGAAACCATTATGGTTAACTGTAACCCAGAAACGGTATCTACTGACTACGATACGTCTGATCGTCTGTACTTCGAGCCAGTAACTCTGGAAGATGTACTGTCTATCGCTCGCGTTGAAAAACCAAAAGGTGTGATTGTTCAGTACGGTGGTCAAACGCCACTTAAACTGGCTCGTGCTCTAGAAGCGGCTGGTGTGCCAATCATTGGTACTAGCCCAGATGCTATCGACCGTGCGGAAGACCGTGAACGCTTCCAAGCCGCTGTTGACCGTTTAGGTCTACTTCAGCCAGAAAACGCGACAGTAACAACGATGGAGCAAGCGGTTGAGAAATCGAAAGAAATTGGCTTCCCATTAGTTGTTCGTCCATCTTATGTACTCGGTGGTCGTGCGATGGAAATCGTATACGACGAGCAAGACCTGCGTCGCTACTTCAACGAAGCAGTAAGCGTATCGAACGAGTCTCCAGTTCTGCTAGACCGTTTCTTGGATGATGCAACCGAAGTTGATATTGATGCTATCTGTGACGGTGAACGCGTCGTTATCGGCGGTATCATGGAGCACATCGAACAAGCGGGTGTTCACTCTGGTGACTCTGCATGTTCACTGCCTGCATACACGCTAAGTCAGGAAATTCAAGACAAGATGCGTGAGCAAGTTGAGAAGTTAGCATTCGAACTCGGTGTGCGCGGTTTGATGAACACGCAGTTTGCTGTGAAAGATAACGACGTTTATCTAATTGAAGTGAACCCTCGTGCTGCTCGTACGGTACCATTCGTATCGAAAGCGACAGGCGCTCCTCTAGCGAAAATCGCTGCACGTGTAATGGCGGGTCAATCTCTAGAGTTACAAGGCTTTACTAAAGAGATTATCCCTCCTTACTACTCAGTGAAAGAAGTGGTTCTGCCGTTCAACAAATTCCCTGGTGTTGACCCTCTATTGGGCCCTGAAATGCGCTCAACAGGTGAAGTAATGGGTGTGGGTGCAACGTTCGCAGAAGCTTACGCGAAAGCAGAGCTAGGTTGTGGTGCGGTTTATCCTGAAGGTGGTCGTGCGCTACTGTCTGTACGTGAAGGTGATAAAGAGCGTGTTGTTGACCTAGCTTCTAAGTTAGTGAAACTGGGTTACCAGTTGGATGCGACACACGGTACAGCTGTAATTCTGGGCGAAGCGGGTATTAACCCACGTTTGGTAAACAAAGTACACGAAGGTCGTCCACACATTCTTGACCGCATCAAGAACAACGAATACACCTACATCGTAAACACGGCTGCTGGTCGTCAAGCGATTGAAGATTCGAAAGTTCTACGCCGTGGTGCACTGGCTGAAAAAGTGAACTACACAACGACACTGAATGCAGCGTTCGCTACATGTATGTCTCATACTGCAGACGCAAAAGCGTCAGTAACTTCGGTTCAAGAGTTACACGCTAAAGTGAAAGCGAGTCTAGACGCGTAACAGATAAAAATCAGTAAGCTCATTAATCAGGACTTACATGACAACCTCATTGCCCGCTCATTTGAGCGGGCTTTTTTATATCGAGGTTTTTCTAAAATGAAGAGCATTAAAGTGTGCTAGGAACGATTGGTATGCTTCGCTTTTGAAGATCATTAAGCTAATGATGGCAAGCAATGTACCCAAAGATGAAGAAATAGTACTACCATTTGCTACAACAAAATTAATGCTGCAAGTGAGAATGATAAAAGAGATAGTAAGTAAGTTTATTTTTGCAGCAACACTTAATCCTTTGCTTATTGTCAGAATGTTTGGAATGCATACAACAACAACCGTAATAGCTCCCAATGTAAGGAGGTAAGTATCTAGAGCAATGTGTTGAGTGAAAGAAAACCAGTCATTCCAAATGCTTAAGCTAATAGCCAGACCAATAGTCAATGCCAAGTATAAACATATACTTAGTGAGATGTTTGCTATGCTAATTGATTTAGTATTCAACTTTCAATTCCTCATAGATTCCAATAGCAAGATTTCTTAACTCTCCCGAATAACCGCTTCCTACTATGCTAATTGAGCCTCCAATTGCATCTAGAAGCTGATGAGAAATGGATGCGGATATTGTTGCTTGTGAATACCTCTTAGGAATTTCTCCTGACAACATTAGCTGTTTACGAGCTTTATTCGAAATGCTCGGAAGGTTTTTACGGATGATTTCTTTAGTTAATCTTGTTCTTTCTTGTCTGTTTAAGCCTTTTAGAATCTCGGGAACGCCTTTCTTAGTGGTTTGCTTAAGAGATTGAACCATTTTTATCGTTTGATATCCACTAGCGCCCGCTCCAGCTAAGGAGATGTAATCTAAAGCTTTAGTTGTATTTTGATACCACTCATTACTGTCTATATCCGATAATTTGTCTGGTGATTTAGATACCATACGGGTTCTTGCTACTCCAATAGCACATTGAGCTGTGGCAGCAACAGTAGCGGCGTGTGAGATATAGGACATAGTTACGCCCACAGGACCACTTACTGGTATTGTTAGCCCCGAACCAACTACCCCAATCCAGCCAATCGCTGCACCAATACAGCTAATGCTCGCTGATAGAAGCTCTTGATTGAATCTTGATTTTGACTCTTCCTGTTTTATTTTTTTTGCAAATTCTTGAGATGATTGTAATTTTATCGGTTCTCGTAGAATGATAAAGGTAGGATTGATATGGCATGTGGATTTAAAGTCTCTTAAGCGTACAACGGTGAATTTGTTATCAATATAAATTACACCCGCACCGCTAGTCTCTGGTTTAGCGTCAATAACGCTGAATAGCTGATTAATATTCACTATCTGTTCGATTTTTAAGCGTAATTGCTGTTCTTTTATTGATGGTCGAGTCAGTAAGGCTTCCATTATTTTCGTTTTTTATCAGATTAAATATTTCCTATTAAGACAGCATTTTCTTTTTCTATCAAAATATTAAGAGGCTCTTGAGGTGAGGCTCTATATTTGGATGTAATTGATATTTTTAATGTATCATTCTCTAGATTTATTAACTGATGAAAATTAGGAATAGATTGATGTCTTGACTTTCCATTGGTAGTTTTGTGAATAAGTGCTACCGTTTCTTCCTCTTTGATACCTCTTCAAAAAGGAAGTGTAGTGGAAATCACGGTTGAAATTTTGTTGGCCTTATTTTTGGTTGCGACTGCCGCAGGCTTTATTGATGCGATGGCTGGTGGGGGAGGGCTCATTACGCTCCCTGCGCTTTTGGCTGCGGGGTTGAGTCCGACTCAAGCTCTAGCGACCAATAAGTTACAAAGTTCGTTTGGCAGTTTCTCTGCTAGCTGGTATTTCGTGCGTAACGGTATTGTTAGCTTAAAGGAAATGCGTTTTGCGATACTCTGCACTTTTATAGGCGCTGCAATCGGTGCCGAGGCTGTGCAGTTTATTGATGCTAGCGTACTCACCAGTTTGATCCCTGTTCTTTTGATAGCCATTTCCCTCTATTTTTTACTCGCGCCAAGTACGCGAAAAATCGATGGAGAACCAAAGTTATCTGAAGCGATGTTTGCGCTATGCATTGGTGGCGGAATCGGTTTCTATGATGGCTTTTTTGGCCCTGGGACTGGATCTATTTTTACTGTTTGTTTTGTTGCACTAGGTCACTTTTCTTTGGTCGAAGCCACTGCTAGAACCAAAATTCTCAATTTCACGTCAAACATTGCGGCACTACTCTTTTTTATCTTCGCTGGGTTGCCTGTGTGGAAGCTTGGCTTAACCATGGCTGTTGGCGGTTTTCTTGGTGCTCAGTTAGGAGCGAAGGTCGTGGTAAGTAAAGGACAAAAATGGATTCGTCCTCTAGTTATAGTGATGTCGATGCTTATGGCAACGAAACTTCTTTGGCAACAACATCAGCAATGGATTCTGTCAGTGCTTTAACTCGTTCGCTACGATATGTGCTGTGACGTAAGCAGATATGTATTGGTCGAACTAACTGATCTAGCTCTTCAAAGTCATAGCAGAACTTAGATGTGATATTAAGTGTCGTTAGGATAGATTTAGGGATTAAAGCGGGAGCCATACCTCCCAAAGCCAGTTGTGCTGCCGCAGTATACGAATCCATTTCCATCAAAGGTTCGATTCCGTGTTTGGATAAAATAGCTTGTTGATATGTGTTGGCAGGGTTAGTTAAGTCATTGGTCAAAATAGCTTTAGGTAGTTGTGAAAGTGAATGTCGACTGACAATTGAGAAAGGTTCATCGGCGAGGTGAAGGCTCATTAATCCATGATGAGGTGGTAGATAGCCAGCGCAAAATCCCAATGTTGCTTTGCCTGATTTCACATTCTCAATAATGCGTGGCGTATGATTGGTCGATATTCGTATGTACTGATCATGGGCAAAGTGTTCTGCCATGATCATGCTGAGGTATCCCGCCACTAAGGTTTCAGAGCAGTCCATTTTGATTAAAGAAGTATCTTCTATTTGTTGTTGATCGTGGATTTTTCCTCTTAACTCATTGAACGTGGGTTCTATTGTGTTTATGAGGGCAAGGCCATCGGAGGTCAGCTTTATGTGCCGACCATTTGGCTCTATCAATTTTTTTCCTAACTTCTTCTCTAGATTTGAAATACGTTTACTCACGGCAGATTGACTAATATAGAGTTGACTGCCTGTGCGGCTCATGGTTTTTTCTTTACTGAGGACAAGTAACGTTTCAATACCTTCAAGCAACATAATGATTAATGAAAGTTAGGAATGGTTGAGATAATTTAGCGAATTGCCCAAGAATTGGCGAATCAAATGAGCATAAATGAGAGGAGCCGACACTTGGTCGACTCCATGGTGAGTGATGTTGTTGGTGTTTAACGGTTAATGGCGAAAGTTGGCAGGGATAGATGCCAACGAATCGCACCGAGACGTATAATGAGCGTTGAGATTACACCAGCGAGTAAAGCCGTTGAGTGGTCATAACCCATGTTTACCGCCATCGTATGGAAGATGCCGCCAATAATACATGCCGTAGCATAGACTTCACTTCTTAATACCATAGGAACTTCGCGAGCCAGCACGTCTCGTATAATGCCACCGCCACAGCCAGTAATAACCCCCATTATCACCGCGACCATCCCAGATGCATTGTAGGCGAGTGCCTTTTCTACTCCTATTCCTACAAATACAGCGAGACCGATGGCATCACAAACGGGTAATACCCACCATGAGAGTCGCTTGGGTCTTCGAATAACAAGCATGGTTAGTAGACACGTAACAAATATCACCCATAAGTAAGTCGTATCTGTTATCCAAAATACGGGAGTGGCACCAAGCGCCATGTCTCGGATTGTTCCGCCACCTATAGCAGTCACACTGCCGAGCACGATAACGCCGAATGGATCCATTTTTAAACGGCCCGCCAGTAATACGCCAGAGATAGCGAAAACAGCGGTACCGAACAAATCGATCATATAAAGCAGCATGGAGTCCATGTTACTTAGTACCTTTAAATAGTGTGAGAAAAAATGGGCGGAAATTGTACGGTATTTGCCACGAAATCGTTAGCGTTTTTGACGAACGCTTTTAAAGTGCTCACACACTTCCTTGATCGCGTTCAATGTGCGTGGTGTCGGACGGTTAATCCAATCAGAGTTTAGGGACCAGATGTGTTTGTTTTTAAGGGCAAGAAGCTCATTACTCCACTCAGCCCACATACCATCGTTACTCATTGCGTGACGAGAAGTAAAAATAACCTCTGGCTGGCGAGTAATGACTTGTTCGATGCTAACTTGAGGATAAGGCGCGCTGGATGCGGCGAAAATGTTCTCACCACCGCAAAAAGTAAAGACTTCACTTGGCCAGTTCTTTCCGGCGACAGTGATGATAGGCTTTTCACTCAACTGATAAAAGTAACGAACTTTCTCGTTCGTGTTGTACTGTTCTTTTAGTGTACTCAGCTGCGTTCTAAAATCTTCAGCGGCCTTTTTTCCTACTTGTGGAGTTTCGCTGTATTGGCTGAGTTGCTCGATATTATTGGCGATATCTTCTAATGAACCTGTAGTGGAGTAATAGATAGGAATACCGAACTGTTTAATTTTCTCCAACTCTTTAGCGGGGTTTCCGGCTGGCCAAGCAATCACTAAGTCCGGTTGAAGAGCAATAATGCGCTCTAATTTAATTCCTTGATAATTTGAGACTCTTTCTAGCTGCTTTGCCTGTTCTGGATAATCGCTCATTTCGCTGACAGCAACAAGCTGGTCTCCTAGCCCTGCAGCAAAGGCAATTTCGGTGGCATGTGGAGCTAAACTTATAATGCGTTGAGCGGGTTGAGCGACGGTCGCTGTCGAAACAAACAGCGTTAATGCGAAGCATAATTTATTCATCATAATCCTTGATAAATTATTCCTAAAAGCAAACTTTGGATTGCGATCCAAGCCAGGACGCGCCAAACGAGCAGCGTATGTATTTGTGAAAGGTGAATAGCCGATGGCGCAATGCGCCCACCGATTTTTGCGCGCTCTGCACGCACACCTTGATAGATAGCAGGGCCGCATAAAGACAGTTGTAGTTTGTGTCCGATAGTACATAACACCCAACTAGGTCCTGGTAAGGGCCAAGACTTCGCTTGCTGTTGTATTCCAGAGAGCACATTACTTGTATTCTTTCCGGCAGCTAAAAGTATGGCAAAGAGACGAAGTGGAATAATATCCAGAGTAGCAACCAGTTGAATCACAGGTTTACCAAAGGGCAAATATTGGCGTCGGCTAGGGGACCACACTCGCGCTAATTCTGTTGTGAGTCGATACATTAACGCACCAATACCACCTGTTAGTGCGTACCAAAATAGCACACCGATCACGTTGCGGCTGTATGCCATAATCAGGGTTTCTGAGCCAGCTTTACCTATGCCAACGAGCGAGAGGCTACCAGTATCGCGATTAAGGTATGGTCTCAGTAATGCTCGACACTGAGCTTTGTCTTCCGAAGACATACTAGTTACGAGCTGTTTCGTTAACGTTTCGCTGTTGCGCCAGTCTAGCGCAAGGATCAATAGAACCAGTTCATATAAAGGGATTTGCCAAACAAATGGCTTTACTGCAATCAGTAATATCAAACAAGGAAACAGTATCAAGCCTAGTGCAAGACTGCCTGAGATTACACTCTGTGAGTAATTGTGATTATTGTTCACTTTGTTGGCTAGCTGTTCTGCTAGCTTTCGCCATAAAGTGATGGGGTGCGCTGAATGGGGGATTGGCACTAGAAGGTGCAAGAGCAGTGCGCCCCACATTATAAGGAGCGCACCGTTGGCATAAAATGACTGAAAAACTTCTTCCATGAATGAGTCGTTTACTTAATGAGTTCCAGCATTTTGAATACCATTTCGGAAGAGCTTTTTGCTGCTAGAGGCAGGAACTCATCAAAGCTCATTGGTGATTCTTTATCAGCGACATCAGAGATTGCACGCACAACAACAAACGGAGTGTTGAATTGATGACAAGTTTGAGCGATAGCAGATGCTTCCATTTCTACAGCGATAACTGACGGGAAGTGTTTACGAATAAACTCTTGACGCTCAGCAGTACAAACAAACGCATCGCCAGTACAAATTAGGCCGCGAACCGCATGAGTGTTTTCCATTTGTGCTAGGGCTTTTTCGGCTAAGTCCATTAGCTTGTCATCCGCTTTGAATGCAGCTGGTTGACCGGCCATTTGGCCAATCTCATAACCAAAAGCGGTTACGTCTGCATCGTGATGACGAACTTCTGTAGAGATAACTACATCGCCAAGGTTTAAGCTTGAATCGAAACCGCCAGCAGAGCCTGTGTTAATCACAACGTCTGGTTGGTATTCATCAAGAAGGATTGTCGTGCCCACCGCCGCTGCAACTTTACCGATGCCCGATTGTAGTACGACGACTTCAACATCGTTAATTTGACCAGAGAAAAACGTACAACCTGCTTTATTTACAGTTTTGCAGTTTGTAATTGCTTGCTTCAGGATGGTCACTTCTTGTTCCATCGCACCGATGATACCAACTTTCATAACACTCTCTTTAAGTAAATATTTTAGTTGGCCGAGAGTATAGCACTCCCCGTTGGCAGTTTTCTATTTGATGAGCTTCGCTTGAGTGAGCTTTTCTCGTAATTGATCGGCGCGCTTTCTGTTTACGCCAAAGTCAGAGTAGCCCACACGAGATTCCGAGCGCACAATCAGTTGGTCTCCTGCTATTTTTAGTTCGAGGTCATCCACGAAGCGCATGATTTTAGATGTGCACTCGATACGAAGGTAGTTGCTTTCTTTCACCGCGGTTTTCGCGCCTGGCAGTTCAAGCGCAACTTGCTCAATAGCGTCGATGTTCGCTGAATCCACTAAGATGAATGGCGTTAGGTTGTATTTTTCTCGCGTGTCTTGGGTGGAGACGCAGTTTGGTTTGTCACCACAAGGTGATTGAGAACGATCCGTCATGGTTGTGACTCCTTGGCTACAAGCGGTTAAGCCGAGCAAAGTAATGGAAAGGAGAGCGGCTTTTTTCATTGTATTTACTCTTATAATTTTGTTTCTAATTATATGGATACAAAAGAAAAAGGATCCAATAACAGGACCCTTTTTGTGAGGTTAGCTGAGATTAAACTTCGAGGTAATCGAGAATGCCTTCTGCCGCTTTTCGTCCTTCATCAATTGCGGTTACGACAAGATCAGAACCTCGTACCGCATCGCCACCCGCGAAGATCTTTTCGTTGCTGGTCTGGAACTGGAACTCTTGCTTCGCTGGGGCTTTGATACGACCCCATTGATCCAAATCGACATCAAACGGTGCTAACCAGTCCATTTTGTGCGGCTGGAAACCAAACGCCATGATAACAACGTCTGCTGGTAGAACGTGCTCGCTGCCTTCAACGGGTTCTGGACGTCGGCGACCCGCTTCATCAGGTTCACCAAGTGCGGTTTTCACCACTTTGACCCCCGAGACTTTGCCTGACGCATCCACTTCCACTCCCAAAGGCTGAAGGTTGAACATGAACTTCACGCCTTCTTCCTTTGCGTTTTTTACCTCGCGACGAGAGCCTGGCATGTTGGCCTCATCACGACGATAAGCACAAACTACGTTGGAGGCACCTTGGCGAATTGAGGTACGAACGCAGTCCATTGCTGTATCACCACCACCCAGTACGACGACTTTCTTTCCTGCCATATCGATAAAGGGTTGGTTACTCTCAAGATCCATGACTTTGTAGGTGTTCGAAACTAAAAATGGCAGCGCGTCATACACACCCGGCGCATCTTCATTATCTAGACCAGCACGCATGTATTTATAGGTGCCAACGCCCAAGAAAACAGCATCGTATTCATCAAGTAGCTCTTGCATTTGGACATCTTTGCCTACTTCCATGTTCATGCGGAACTCGACGCCCATTTCAGTGAACACACGGCGGCGGTTTTCCATCACGCCTTTTTCAAGCTTGAAGGAAGGAATACCGAAGGTCAGAAGGCCTCCAATTTCAGGGTAGCGGTCAAACACGACTGGCTTAACGCCATTGCGCACTAGGATATCCGCGGCAGCCAAGCCAGCTGGGCCTGCTCCAATGATTGCGACCTTTTTATCGGTCCACTCCACCTTGGACATATCTGGCTTCCAGCCCATTTCAAACGCTTTGTCGGTAATGTACTTTTCTATGTTACCGATGGTGACGGCACCAAAGTCATCATTAAGCGTGCATGAACCTTCACATAGGCGGTCTTGAGGACAAACGCGCCCACATACTTCCGGTAGGCTGTTGGTTTGATGCGATAGTTCAACCGCTTCAAGAATACGACCTTCATTGGCAAGTTTTAACCATTGAGGGATGTAGTTGTGGACTGGGCATTTCCATTCACAATATGGGTTGCCACAATCTAAGCAGCGATCCGCTTGTGCAGTCGCCTGTTGTTTAGTGAACGGTTCATAGATTTCAACGAACTCGATCTTACGAACTTTGATAGGCTTTTTCGCAGGATCTACACGCTGCACATCGATAAATTGATAAACGTTCTGGCTCATGATTCAAACATCCTCCATGATTACTGTGCTTGAACACGCAGCTCTGCGGCACTGCGGCTCTGGTGACCAAGTAGCGTGCGAAGATCTGCCGCTTGTGGTTTCACCAAATAGAACTTTGGAATCCATTCATCAAAGTTCGCCAAAATATTTTCAGCATGACTCGACCCTGTTTCTTCAAGGTGTTCCGCAATTAGGCCACGCAAATGTTCTTGGTGGATGTAAAGATCGGACAATGAGATGGCTTCGACAGACTCAGTATTAACTCGACCTTCAAAGCTTTGGTTCTCATCCAGAACATAGGCAAAGCCTCCAGTCATACCCGCGCCAAAGTTCACACCTGTCGCACCAAGAATGGCAACAATACCGCCAGTCATGTACTCACAAGCGTTATCGCCAGCACCTTCAATGACGGCTATCGTACCTGAGTTTCGTACGCCGAAACGCTCACCTGCTTTACCGGCTGCAAATAGTTTACCGCCGGTCGCGCCGTACAGACAGGTGTTACCAATGATGGTTGCTTCATTACACTTAAATGCAGTGCCAAGGTGAGGTTTGATAACCACTTTACCACCCGCCATGCCTTTGCCCACGTAGTCGTTCGCATCGCCCGTGAGGTAAAGCTCTACACCACCTGCGTTCCAAACACCAAAGGACTGGCCTGCGGTGCCGTCAAGATAGATTTTGATAGGGGAAGCCGCCAACCCTTGGTTGCCATAGCGTTTTGCTATTTCGCCAGATAAGCGTGCACCAACAGAACGATCAGTGTTGATGACATTGTAGAAGAAACTTGCCGATTGACTGTTTTCGACCGCATGCATGGCATCATCAACGATCTTTTGGTTGAGCTCAGCTTTATCAAACGGTTTGTTTGGCTCTGTCCAAAATAGCGGATGGCCCTCAGGTGATACTGGAGCTTCTAGAATATTGGATAGATCCAGCTTGGTCTGTTTCGCTGTAAATCCCTCTACTGCCTCAAGTAAATCGGTACGACCAATCAAGTCCGTCAGCTTTTCAACGCCAAGTTCGGCGAGTAATCCGCGCACTTCGTCTGCCAGGCCGATGAAGTAATTCATCACCATTTCTGGTAGACCTTTGAAGTATTCTTTACGCAGTGTCTCGTCTTGAGTCGCAACCCCAGTTGCACAGTTGTTGAGGTGACAAATTCGTAGGAACTTACAACCCATAGCGACCATTGGCGCAGTACCAAAACCGAAGCTTTCTGCACCTAAAATTGCGGCTTTAACTACGTCTAAACCAGTCTTTAGACCACCGTCTACCTGTAGGCGGATCTTATGACGCAGACCATTAGCAACCAGAGCTTGTTGTGTCTCTGCCAACCCCAACTCCCAAGGGCTACCAGCGTATTTTACCGAAGTTAATGGGCTTGCTGCGGTACCACCGTCGTAACCCGAAATGGTAATAAGATCAGCGTAAGCCTTGGCTACACCCGTTGCGATGGTGCCGACACCTGGCTCGGAGACGAGTTTTACCGAAACCAGCGCATTCGGGTTGACTTGTTTAAGGTCGAAGATCAGCTGGGCCAAATCTTCAATCGAATAGATATCGTGATGCGGAGGAGGGGAGATCAGAGTCACGCCTTGTACCGAATAACGCAGTTTTGCGATTTCTGCGGTGACTTTGTGTCCTGGTAGCTGTCCACCTTCACCCGGTTTCGCACCTTGTGCCACCTTGATTTGCAGTACATCCGCATTAGTCAGGTAATGCGGCGTTACACCAAATCGGCCAGAAGCAATCTGTTTGATACGTGAGTTACGCTCAGTACCGAAACGGCGAGGATCTTCACCGCCTTCACCCGAGTTAGAGTAACCACCAAGACGGTTCATCGCCGTTGCAAGTGCTTCATGCGCTTCTGGGCTAAGTGCGCCAATGGACATTGCCGCTGAGTCAAAGCGTTTGAACAGTTCAGTGCGTGGTTCTATTTGCTCAAGTGGCAGCGGTGAGTCTGATTTTTTCAGCGACATTAAGTCACGCAGCATGGCAACAGGGCGTTGGTTTACCTGCTTAGCAAAGCTCTGATAGTCGTTACTTTCGCCAGATTTAACGGCCTGTTGCAGCGTGCCGACAACATCCGGGTTGTAAGCATGATACTCACCTCCATGGACGTACTTTAACAAGCCGCCATGATCAATCGATTTGCGTTTCGCCCATGCTTTACGAGATAAGTTTGTAAGATCTTGCTGGAAGTCTTCAAAATTCGCGCCTTCAATTCGAGTTGTGACGCCTTTAAAACACAGATCGACCACATTTTGGCTCAAGCCAACTGCTTCAAATAGTTGTGAGCAGCGGTAAGAGGCGATGGTTGAGATCCCCATTTTCGACATGATCTTGTACAGGCCTTTGTTGATGCCGTATTGGTAGTTTTGCATCACATCGCGGTAGTCTTTCTCTAGCGCTTTATCATCAATCAGTTTACCTAACGCTTCATAAGCAAGGTATGGGTAAACCGCAGTGGCACCAAAACCAAGCAAGACGGCAAATTGGTGTGGATCACGGGCTGTTGCGGTTTCGACAACAATGTTGGCATCGCAACGTAAGTTCGCGTCAATCAGACGAGTTTGAACGGCGCCGACTGCCATTGCTGCCGGAATTGGTAACTTACCTTTGACCAAGGCTCTGTCCGAAAGAACCACTAAAACCGTGCCTTCACGAACGACTTGCTCTGCTTGCTCACACAGATCATTAATGGCTTGTTTAAGATCTTTTTGTTGTGGGTCGTAGTTGATATCGAGAATGGTATTACGGTAATGATCGTCACTCAGCTCTAGTAGTTGCTGCATGTCAGAATAGAGCAGTACTGGAGAATCAAAGGTTACACGATGCGCGTGGCCATCGGTTTCACAGAAGACATTCATTTCCTGACCGATGCTGGTCGCCAGCGACATGACGTGTTTCTCACGCAGTGGATCGATTGGTGGGTTGGTGACCTGCGCGAACTTCTGACGGAAGTAATCAGTCACCAAGCGCTCTTTCGAAGAAAGAACCGCCATCGGGGTGTCATCACCCATCGAACCGACGGCTTCTTGCCCCATATCACCGAGGACACGCAATACTTGATCGACTTCTTCATTGCTCATAGCAAACTGCTTTTGATAAGTCTTAAGCAAGTCTTCATCAAAGCTGCGCTCACCTACTTGATCTTCAGGCAGCTGAGAGAACGGTGTTAGTTTGCGAACGTTGTTCTCCATCCATTCGCGATAAGGGTGACGAGATTTCAGGTCATTATCGATCTCGCTAGATTGCCAAAGCTTACCTTTACGAGTGTCGATGACGAGCAATTCCCCCGGACCTACACGACCTTTTTTGGCAACTTCATCTGGGGCGTAATTCCAAATCCCTACCTCAGACGCCAGAGTGATCAACTTGTCTTTGGTAATTACATAACGCGCAGGACGTAGACCGTTTCGGTCTAGGTTACAAGCAGCATAACGACCATCGGACAGTACGATACCTGCTGGGCCATCCCATGGTTCCATGTGTTTGGAGTTGAAATCGTAAAACGCACGCAAATCCGGATCCATGTCAGGGTGGTTTTGCCATGCTGGCGGCACAAGCATACGCATGGCACGGAAGATATCCATGCCGCCAGCTAAAAAGAGATCTAGCATATTATCTAGGCTAGACGAGTCTGAGCCTGTCTCGTTCACAAACGGTGCTGCAGTTTGTAGGTCAGGCAGCAGTGGTGACGAGAACTTGTAAGCACGAGCGCGTGCCCATTGTCGGTTACCTTCAATGGTATTGATCTCACCATTATGAGCAAGGTAGCGGAACGGTTGAGCTAATGGCCAACGCGGTTGAGTGTTGGTAGAAAAACGCTGGTGGAACAGACAGATAGCAGATTCCATACGTAGATCGGCAAGATCAAGATAAAAGCGCGGTAAGTCCGCAGGCATGCATAGGCCTTTGTACACCAAAACTTGAGTCGATAAGCTACAGATGTAGAAATCCGGATCTTCGGTGATTTGTTTCTCGATGCGACGGCGTGCGATGTAGAGACGACGTTCAATGTCGCGTTCGCGCCAACCTGCCGGTGCAGAGACAAAGACTTGCTGAATATTTGGAAGCGAGTTGGCCGCAATTGGACCGAGTACTTCTGAATTAGTTGGTACTTCACGCCAACCAGCCACAGTTAGCGTCTCTTGCGCCAGTTCTTTGTTGACGATGTCTTTAGCGAGTTGAGCTTTGACTGGATCTTGGTTGAAGAAAATCATCCCTACGGCGTATTGCTTGCCAAGGTTGAAACCATTTTCTTCGGCAATAAGACGTAAATAGGAATCGGGCTTTTGTAATAGAAGACCACAACCATCACCAGTTTTACCATCGGCGGCGATACCACCACGGTGAGTCATGCGGTCAAGTGCAGAAATTGCTGTACGTACCAGCTTGTGGCTTTGTTCGCCTTCCATATGCGCGATCAAGCCAAATCCACAGTTGTCTTTCTCAAGACTTGGATCATAAAGAGCCATTGCAATTCTCCCTTTGCTTATCCGTCATCCCGACAGATATATCAACACTGCTTACGTTGATATCGATGACTAACTATGCGTCATCTTTATAGCTTTATGTATAATTATTCAGTAAAAGTTGTGAAATATTTAACATTTTTTGAGTGTTTTATTTTCATCAACTTCACAAGCTATAGCTTATTGTAAAAAAGGTCAAGTTATTAGTGGATCATCACGTGAATATACGATTTACCATTTAATAAGCTAAAATAGTTTAATAATTTCAAATAGATAGAAAATTGATTGTTACAAAAAAGTAACATTTGATTCTGTGGGAGATAAAAAAGACCAGCATAAAATGCTGGTCAAAATAGAAAGATTGGAAGGAATTGTTTTCTTTCTTCACCGATAGCCATCGATATTGCTGATGGCTATTAGGCAATTGAAAGAGAGAAGCATGACTGCTTCGTTAAGCAGAACGCATCAGTGAATCTGCTTTTGCTTCTAGGTTTGTGCCACCCATTAGGTAATCATCGATAGCACGGGCACATTCGCGGCCTTCATTGATACAACGAACCACCAAAGATTGGCCTGTTCGCATATCACCAGCAGCAAATACGCCTTCTTGGTTAGTAGCAAAATCTTGAGTTGCTACGTTACCGCGATCGTCTAGTGCGATATCCAGTTGAGCAAGTACGCCTGTTGGTTCAGGGTGTAGGAATCCCATCGCTAGAAATGCCATATCACATGGAATCACACGCTCGCTGCCTTCTACTTCTTTGAAGCTTGGACGCTCGCCTGGTTTCGCATCTTGCCAAACGATATCAGCTAAACGAAGACCGGTAACTTCACCTTTGTCATTGCCGATGAACTCTTTGGTTAGGATATTCCAGTGACGATCAACGCCTTCTTCATGAGACGTCGAAGTACGTAGGATCATCGGGTACTGTGGCCATGGCATATTGGCAGGACGTTTCTCTGGTGGAATCGGCATGATTTCAACCTGAGTGATGCTTGCTGCACCGTGGCGGTTTGATGTACCTACACAGTCAGAACCCGTATCACCACCACCGATAACGACAACGTGTTTACCCGCGGCGTGAAGTTCTTCACCCTTAAGATCCATGTCGTTGGCACGGCGGTTATTTTGACCTAGGAATTCCATCGCGAAGTGAACGCCTTTTAGTTCACGACCCGGAACGGGCAAATCACGTGGAACCGTTGAGCCACCGGTTAGTAGAACCACATCGAACTCTTGACGCAATTGTTGAGCATTTACATCAACACCGACGTGTTGGTTTACTTTAAACTCAATGCCAGCTTCTGCCATTAGATTGATCTTGCGATCAATGACTTCCATGCTCAGTTTAAAGTCTGGGATACCAAAACGTAGCAGACCGCCCACTTTCTCGTCTCGCTCGAATACCGTCACAGTATGACCAGCGCTGTTTAGCTGCTCTGCTGCCGCAAGGCCAGCAGGACCTGAACCAATGATCGCAACGGTTTTGCCAGTGCGAGAGCGTGGTGTTTTTGGTTTGGCGTACCCTTCACGATACGCCGTTTCTACGATGGTTTTCTCGATATTACAGATAGTGATTGGATCTTGGTTGATGCCAAGTACACAAGCACTTTCACACGGAGCAGGGCAAACACGACCAGTGAACTCTGGGAAGTTATTGGTTGAGCTTAGAATGTTCCAAGCTTCTTCCCAGCTATCACGATAAACCGCATCGTTAAACTCTGGGATGATGTTACCGATAGGGCAGCCGTTATGACAAAACGGCACACCACAATCCATACAACGAGAAGCCTGAGTATTGATCTTGTCACCAAACTCCTCGTTCAGAACGAACTCTTTGTTGTTCTTGATGCGTTCAGCTGGGTCGATCTTCTGTGGTAGTTCACGACCATGCTCTAAAAATCCAGTAGGCTTACCCATTATACGGCCTCCACTTGAGTTTCGTTTCCTTGAGACTGTGCTTCAGCTTTACGCTTTTGAAGAACCGCTTTGTAGTCACGCGGCATTACCTTAACCATAGAGGCTAGGCTTGCTTCAAAGTTGTCTAGGAAAGACTGAGCGACTTCACTTCCTGTGAATTGAACATGCTTAGTTAGCATGTCGAGTAATAGATCTCTGTCTTCTTGCTCGATTGGATCTAGGTCTACTAACTCTGGGTTCAGTTTTGACTCAAAGTCACCTGATTTATCCCATATGTAAGCCACGCCACCACTCATACCTGCGGCAAAGTTACGACCTGTTGACCCAAGGATGATGGCTGCACCGCCAGTCATGTATTCACAACCGTGGTCACCGACGCCTTCTACTACTACTTTCGCGCCTGAGTTACGAACACAGAAACGTTCACCAGCCATACCACGAATGAAAGACTCACCCGAAGTTGCACCGTAGAAGCACACGTTACCAACCACGATGTTGTCTTCCGCGACAATGCTTGATTTCGCATCTGGATAAAGTACTAAAGTACCGCCGGATAAGCCTTTACCCCAGTAGTCGTTCGCGTCGCCTTCCACTTCGAACTTCACGCCCTTAGCTAGGAATGCGCCGAATGACTGACCTGCAGAACCTTTGAACTTCACGTTCATTGGCTGAGGTAGACCTGCATCTTTGTACACTTTCGAGATTTCGTTCGACAACATGGTACCTGCAGAGCGGTCCGTGTTGACGATAGGGAACTCGGCATTCACCGCTTCGCCTTTCTCTAGTGCAGGAATCGCTGCTTGAATCAGCTTACGGTCTAGCACTTCTTCTAGGTTGTGGTTCTGTTGAGCTTGGTTGAATACACCATCAGCTTCACGTGGTTGCTCAACGTGGAGAACAGGAGACAGATCTAGGTTCTTGTATTTCCAGTGAGAAATGTCTTGGCGGATCTTCAGTTTCTGACCTTGACCGACCATTTCATCGATAGTGCGGAAGCCAAGCTCAGCCATGATTTCACGTAGACCTTGTGCCATGTATTGGAAGAAGGTAACGACGTCTTCTACGCGGCCATCAAAGCGCTCGCGAAGCGTCTTGTTCTGAGTCGCGATACCAACAGGACAAGTGTTCTTATGACACTTACGCATCATGATACAACCTTCAACCACTAATGCTGCGGTTGCTACGCCCCATTCTTCTGCACCAAGTAGTGTTGCCACTGCAAGGTCGCGAGGTGTCTTCATCTGACCATCTGCTTGAACCACGATACGGTTACGTAGACCGTTCTTCAGTAGCGTTTGGTGCGTTTCTGCCAAGCCAAGTTCCCAAGGAAGACCGGTATGGCGGATTGAAGACATTGGTGATGCACCTGTGCCGCCGTCGAAACCTGCGATTAGTACAACGTCCGCTTTCGCTTTCGCTACACCAGAAGCGATCGTACCTACGCCTGCTTCTGATACCAGCTTCACGTTTACACGGCCTGCGCGGTTCGCGTTCTTCAAGTCGTAGATAAGCTGAGCCAAATCTTCGATTGAGTAGATATCGTGGTGTGGTGGTGGAGAGATAAGGCCAACGCCCGGAGTCGAGTGACGCGTTGCACCGATCCAGTCATCTACTTTATCGCCTGGTAGCTGACCACCTTCACCTGGCTTCGCACCTTGAGCCATTTTGATTTGCAGCTCTTCAGCGTTAGTTAGGTAGTAAGAGGTTACGCCGAAACGACCTGAAGCCACCTGCTTGATTGCAGAGCGTTCCCAATCGCCGTTCTCTTTGCGCTCGAAACGCATTGGGTCTTCACCACCTTCACCAGAGTTCGATTTCGCGCCAAGACGGTTCATCGCAACAGCCAGTGTGGAGTGTGCTTCGTAAGAAATAGAACCGAATGACATAGCACCCGTCGCGAAGCGTTTCACGATGCTGTCAATTGGCTCGACTTCGTCGATAGAGATAGAACCGGCTGGATTCTTAATGAATTCTAGCTGGCTACGCAGAGTTACCGCGTTGTCACCTTGTTTATCTACGGCTGTCGCGTATTGCTTGAACTGATCGTAGTTCTTGTTGCGCGTAGACTCTTGCAGTAGAGAAATAGTCTCTGGGTTGAATAGGTGCTTTTCACCACGCTGTTTCCATTGGTAAACACCACCAACATCCAGCATTTGAATTGGGATTTCGCGTTGTGGGTAACCGATGCGGTGACGGATCAGCACTTCTTTGGCGATATCATCAAGGGTGAGACCTTGGATACGAGAAACCGTACCAGTGAAGTATTTGTCTACCACGGATTTGTGGATGCCCAAGGCTTCGAAGATTTGTGCGCCATGGTACGACTGTAGCGTCGAGATACCCATCTTCGAGAAGATCTTCAGAAGACCGCCATTAATCGCTTTACGGTAGTTGTTGAACAGATCGCGCGGGTTCGCTTCTGGATCCAACTTCTTCGTACGTTGAAGTTCAATGATGGTTTCAATCACTAGGTAAGGGTTAACCGCATTCGCACCGTAACCAAGTAGCGTTGCAAAGTGGTGCGTTTCACGCGCGTCACCAGTTTCAACCACGATGTCACACTTCGCACGTAGACCTTTACGGATCAAGTGGTGGTGCACTGCGCCAACAGCCAGCATTGCTGGGATCGCCGCGTGGTTTGAATTCACTGCGCGGTCAGTGAGTAGGATGATTGAATAACCATCGATAACCGCGTCTTCTGCGTATTGGCAGATACGTTTTAATGCACGCTCAAGTTTGCCTTGATCTTCACTAGCTTGGAATACGATATCCAACGTTTTCGCTTGTAGGTGCTCGTTATCGATCGCACGCAGTTTTTCAAGCTCAGAGTTGGCTAGAACAGGCGATTCCAATTCTACTTTCTGACAGTGAAGTGGTGTTTCAGTCAGAAGGTTTTGGTCTTTACCCAAGTAAGTGTTCAGCGACATAACCATACGCTCACGGATCGGGTCGATCGGTGGGTTAGTTACCTGTGCGAACAGCTGCTTGAAGTAGTTTGAAAGATGTTGAGACTGATGAGATAGAACCGCAAGAGGCCAGTCGGCACCCATTGCTGATAATGGCTCTTTCGCATCATTCGCCATTGGAACGATGATTTCGTTCACTTCTTCAGTGCTTACGCCAAACGCTTGTTGGCGGTGTAGAAGGTGTTCTGGCTTAGGTTGGCTGAACTGGTTGCTCGCATCTGGCAGCTTCTTCAAGCTCAGTAGGTTTTCTTCTACCCACTTCTCGTAAGGCTGTGCCGTTGCGATGGTGTCTTTCACTTCTTCATCAGAGATGATTCGACCTTGTTCTAGGTCTGCAACGAAGATACGACCCGGTTGTAGACGACCACGGAACTCTACGTTCTCTGGTTCAATATCCACAACACCAGATTCAGATGCCATCACTAGGAAGTTATCTTTGGTCACTGTGTAGCGAGAAGGGCGCAAACCGTTACGGTCTAGTGTCGCACCAACTTGAACACCATCAGTAAAACATACTGAAGCAGGACCATCCCATGGTTCCATGATGTTCGCGTGGTACTGATAGAACGCGCGACGTTTAGGATCCATGTTTTTGTTTTCTTGCCATGCTTCCGGGATCATCATCATCAATGCGTGTGGCAGGCTGCGACCAGAAAGAACTAGGAGCTCAAGTGCCATATCGAAGTTAGATGAATCCGAGCTGCCTTCCTGACAGATTGGAAGAAGCATGTCGATTTCAGCCTGAGTAAACAGGTCTGATTCTAGGATTGCTTCACGGGCTTTCATCCAGTTCAAGTTACCGCGAACTGTATTGATTTCACCGTTGTGGGCAATGTAACGGAAAGGCTGTGCAAGACGCCATTTCGGGAAGGTATTGGTAGAGAAACGAGAGTGTACCAGCGCCAGTGCAGTCACCATGGTCGGGTTTTGTAGATCAAGGAAGTACTGAGGTACTTGCTCGGTCGTTAACTGACCTTTGTATACCAATGTCTTGTAAGACATGGAGTTAATGTAGAAGTCGTCACCAATGTTCGAAACGCTTTCTAGGCAAACACGTACAGTATAGTTACGAAGTACGTACAGTTTGCGCTCTAGCTCTTCAGGCGTGATGCCAGGGCCGCCGGAGATAAACACGTGCTCAAATTGAGGCTCTGTGCTTAGAGGGTCGGCACCAATCATGGAGTTGTCGGTTGGTAATACGCGGTAGCCGATAACTTCAAGGTCTAGACGCTGTGCGTTGCGTTCTAGAATGTCACGGCATTGTTCGCGTTTGTATTCGTCTTTCGGGAAAAGAACGACACCAACACCATACTTTTCAAACGAAGGCAGTTTAATGCCTAGCTTAACGGCTTCTTCTAATAGGAATTCATGAGGTTTTTGTAGCAAGATACCCGCACCGTCACCGCTGCATGGGTCACAACCTTGACCACCACGGTGTTCCATGCGAGCCAGCATATCCAATGCTTGAGTCACTACTTCATGAGATTTACGGTTTTTAAGGTGAGCAACAAAACCGATACCACAAGCGTCATGCTCCAGTTCCGGAGTGTACAGACCCTGTGGATTTTGCTCTCTATCTACCATAGATACATCCTTCCAGTTCAATGTCGACGCAAAAGTACCGGGCAGCAAATACTACCTAGACTATTGATTACGTCTTGTCCTTTATATTTATTATCGCCACCGATCTAGGTTGACCGGTCTTGATTCCTTTCCGTATCTCGCAGGAAAAGTTTTGCGAGAAAAACAATCCTTGGTGGTATCCCTTTATTTATTATCACTATCTAGTGATTTATATAGGTAGGAGTGGGATAACACCGACAAATCCCGCAGTGTGCTTTGTAATAAAAGTCACAAAAATAACGGGGTTGTGTAAGTATCCTACAATTTTGTCACTTCAGAATGCAATGAAAAAGTCGGCGTTGTGACCCAATTTTTTCGTTTAATTATGCATTTTAGTTTAACATTTACGCAACATGAACGATTTTTGTCTTTAATTATGCAAGTTTATTGATTTTGACCTGCATGATGGGTGTTTGAATTGATTAATATTGTGTGTTTTTTCTTGCAGGGATGTAATTTATTTACATAGATCGTAGTGAGATTGATTACGATTTATTGTTGGTGAGAATTTATGCAGTTACATGAGTTGGTCAATACAATCGGCCAAGATCTTCAGCGTCGATACGGTGAAAAGGTTCATAAGTTAACATTGCACGGTGGATTTAGTTGCCCTAACCGCGATGGCACGATTGGGCGGGGAGGATGTACATTTTGCAATGTGGCTTCGTTTGCAGATGAAGAAGTCCAGATAAAAAGCATTCACGAACAGTTAAAAGATCGCGCAGGTGAAATTCACAGAGCGAAGAAGTATCTCGCTTATTTTCAGGCCTACACCAGTACCTATGCAGAAGTACAAGTTCTCAAAAACATGTATGAGGAAGCACTAAAGGCTGCAGACATGGTTGGTCTTTGTGTGGGGACGCGTCCTGATTGCGTCCCTGATGCGGTATTGGATTTACTGTCGGGCTATGTACAGCAAGGTTATGAAATTTGGCTAGAACTAGGTCTTCAAACCGCCAACAACGACACCCTCAAACGTATCAATCGTGGTCATGACTTTGAGTGTTATGCCGAAATCACTAAGCGTGCTCGAACAC
This sequence comes from Vibrio sp. 1288, assembly GCF_033344475.1. Classification (NCBI taxonomy): domain Bacteria; kingdom Pseudomonadati; phylum Pseudomonadota; class Gammaproteobacteria; order Vibrionales; family Vibrionaceae; genus Vibrio; species Vibrio sp. 1288. The sequence continues at coordinate 82,778 of NZ_JAWPOX010000001.1, read as the reverse complement.
TCGGAATCAAGGTTTGTACTCACTTAATTGTGGGTTTACCCAAAGAAACCCGCGCCGAAAATATTGAAACGCTGCAAAAAGTGTTGGCCGTGGGAACGGATGGCATCAAGTTACATGGCTTGCATATTGTCGAAGGTAGCACCATGGCGAAAGCTTGGCGTGCTGGAAAGCTAGAAGCCCCTGAATTAGAAGAATATGTTGCGATCGCCAGTGAAATGATTCGTATGACACCACCAGATGTGATTTATCATCGCGTTTCATCAGCAGCCAGGAGGCCCACGTTATTATCGCCTCTGTGGTGTGAAAACCGTTGGCTAGCGATGACGGAAATTGGTCGAGATCTCAGTGCTCATGGTGCTCAAGGGAGCCTTACGGGGAATGCCTTTATCTATACTAAACCGGAATTAATAGCAGATCGCTCAATAAATAACTGATATATTTTAACCAGTGTTCTTTGAAGGTTTAAACGATGGATCAGTTACTCAATTGGCTTTGGGGTGGTCAAGGCGGTTATGGCTATGTCGTCTTGTTGTTAATCGCAGGCGTGTGCGCGTTAGCACTGATCTATTTGCACTTTCAGACATCACTTAAGCAACTAGTAACGGATTCTCCCTATCCAGTCATAGTGGTGGACACTAGCCATGCTCAGCTCTTGCTATCTAACCAGGCTGCGATGCAGTTGTTAGGCATTCGCTCTTTGGGAACGGGGTATTTGTATCCTGCTTTATTCGATATTCATGAGCTTGAGCAGTTTCTCGATCGCTTCTCTAGTCGTCATTTTCGTCAGCAGGCTTTTGACTGGCGACTATCTGATAGTGAATCTATTAAAGTGGAGCTGTCAGGCAGAAAGAGTTTATTGCGCAATCATCGAGTTTGGATTCTTTATGCTCAGCCATATCAAGCCACTCACCAAGAGCAGCAACAAGAACTTGCCCAATTAATCATCGCACGTTCGGCATTAGACTCACTTTCAGAGCTGATTTGTACCCAAGACCGCCAAGGCAATCTATTAACGACCAATCGAGCATTTGATCAATTCTGGCAAGGGCGAAGGGAAGAAGCTTGCGCATCCAAGGCCTTGGGTGAGATGACCAGAAAAAGCGAACGTAAATGGACAACGGATCCACAAGGTCGAAGTTGCTTATTGGAAGTCAATCAAAACTCTCTTGTTTCGCCGAGTGGTGAGCTTATCGGTACGCTGTCTATTAGTCATGACGTGACTGAATGGCACAAGATGCAACAGAATCTGCGAGATGAAATGGAGCGTCGCAAAGATACAGAGGTGGCGCTAGCGCAAAGAGATACTATCTTACAAACGATTCTGGATGCCAGTCCGGACTCTATTGGTATTTTCAATGAGAACATGGTCTATCAAGCGTGTAATCAGCCTTTTGTTAAGGCGTTAGGCATTTCAAAAATTTCTGATTTGATAGGTAAGCGCCTCCAAGACGTGATTCCTAAAGAGATGTACGCGCGCTTAGCAGACAGTGACTTAGAAGCATTACGCCAGTTAGAGCCAGTTCGATACATAGATAAAGTCGTGAGTAGTGATGGTAAAAGTACGTGGTTTGATGTGGTGAAATCGCCTTTTAAAGATAAAGCATCAGGAACGAATGGTGTGCTGATCATGGCGCGTGATATTTCTGAGCGTTATCTTGCAGAACAAAAGTTGGAAAAAGCCAACCTAGAGTTAGAAAAATTGAGCTTTATGGATAGCTTAACTCAAGTATCGAACCGACGCCGTTTCGACGAACAACTGCAGGTATTGTGGTACCACCACGCTCGAGAAAAGCTGCCGCTCACCATCATGTTATGTGACATCGACTTTTTCAAAGATTACAACGACTGTTACGGTCACCAACAAGGTGATGAAGCGTTAGTCAGTGTCGCTACCGTGTTTACACAAGTCATCAATCGTTCTTCGGATTGTGTTGCGCGTTATGGTGGCGAGGAGTTTGGTTTTATCTTGCCGAATACCACCACGGAAGGTGCGCGCAACGTAGCACAGCGTATTCATGAGAAAATTCTACAGCTTGATATGGAACACGACAGTTCAGAAGCATCTGAACGCCTTACCGTCAGTATCGGTCTGGTCTCTTACATTCCTCAGCATGGTGATGAACCCGAAATGGGCATCGCTATGGCTGACAGTGCGTTATACCAAGCTAAAGCTGATGGACGTAATCGCACCTGTATTCACCCCAGTTCTTGCTAACGCTTTGTGACCGCTTGCTCTAAGTTGATAGCTGATTGTTTAAATCACCGTATTAAACACGTTAAACTTACAGAAGCCTGTGCGCTCGTTGGTTTATCTTTCTATCTCGTGTCACAAGCGCAGATCGCACCGTGTGTTTTTCACTAATCAAACAGACCTAAATTGCGTTAGGTCGAGTGCATTTACCTGTTTTTCATCATCGAATGGCGCTATCTAGCCACCACCATGGAGTAGTTAATGAAACCCATGAAAAACCTCGCCCAGTATTATGTCGACTTGCTAGTCAAACTGGGGATTGTTCGCTTCTCTATTTTGCTAGCCCTTGCGCTGGTGGCATTAGCTGTTGTGGTGCAGGTAGGGATTACTTTAGCTCTCAAAGGGCGAGTAGATGATATCGATATTGTCCGTTCGGTGTTTTTTGGTCTATTGATCACCCCTTGGGCGGTTTACTTCCTCTCTGTGGTTGTCGATCAACTAGAAGAGTCTCGCCAGCGTTTAACTAAGCTGGTGTCCAAACTGAAGGACATGCGTTCGCGAGATCAAGAGCTGAATTACCAACTTCAACAAAACATTGAAAAGCTTAACCAAGAAATTGAAGAGCGTATTAAAGCGGAAGAAGCACGTGAAGAGGCGATGCAAGACCTCGAAAATGAGGTGTTCCAACGCGAACGTACTCAATTAGAGTTGGCAGAACGTACCGCATTACTGCGTTCATTTATTGATGCCTCACCAGACTTAATTTACTACCGCAATGCGGATGGTGTTTTCTCTGGCTGTAACCGCGCGATGGAAGAGCTAACGGGCAAGAAAGAGCACCAGTTAGTCGGATTAAGCCCTTGGGATGTGTATAGCAAAGAAATCGCCGAGCATATCGTTGATACTGACCAAAAGGTTTTTGCCGATAATCAAGCGATTACTTACGAGCAATGGCTCGAATACCCAGATGGTCGCAAGCATTACTTTGAGCTGCGTAAAGTGCCATTTTACAGCAAAGATGGCCGCCACCTTGGTCTCGTTGGGTTCGGTCGTGATATCACTGAACGTAAGCGCCATGAAGAGTCGTTAGAGAAAGCAAGCCGCGACAAAACTACCTTCATCTCAACCATCAGTCATGAGCTGCGAACGCCGCTGAATGGCATTGTAGGCTTAAGTCGTATGCTTCTAGATAGTCCGTTGACAGAAGAGCAGCGTAAACACATGCAGACCATCAATGTGAGTGCGATTACTCTAGGTAACATCTTCAACGATATTATCGATATGGATAAATTTGATCGCCGTAAGTTAGAACTATTACCTGCGCCACTTAACTTCGAAGACTTCGTCGCAGAGATTGAGAGTATCTCAGCTCTGATGGCGGAACAAAAAGGGTTACGCTTTGACTTAGAACGTTTAAGCGACTTGCCAAAAGCAATTGAAGTGGATGCAACCCGTCTACGTCAGGTGATTTGGAACTTGGTCAGCAACGCAATGAAGTTCACCAAGGAAGGTGGCGTTGTGATGACAGTGAGCGCGGATGTCGAAGACGATTTTGCGACCATTATTATGGAAGTGGAAGACACAGGTATTGGTATCCCAGACGAAGAGCTAGATAAGATCTTTGCGATGTACTACCAAGTGAAATCAGGCAAGGACAACCTGCATGCGGTCGGTACAGGTATTGGTTTGGCGGTATCTAAGCAACTGATCAATATGATGGATGGTGACATTACGGTTACCAGTGAGGAAGGCTTTGGTAGCACTTTTACTGTATCGATCCACGTTCCGATTGTTGAACTAGCTGAGCCAGTCATTGATGCGAAACGCGACAATGTGCGCCTCAACATATTTATGGTCGAAGACATCGAGCTTAACGTAACTGTGGCTAAATCGTTACTAGAGAGCCTAGGGCACTCTGTCACCGTGGCAATGACGGGCCAAGAAGCGTTAGTGAACTTTGTGCCAGAAAAATACGACTTAGCGTTGTTGGATATCCAACTGCCTGATATGACGGGCTTTGATGTCGCCAATTATTACCGCAAGCATTATAACAATCTTCCTCCATTGGTCGCCTTAACTGCTAATGTAATGAAAGATCGTCGTGAATACTTAGATAACGGCATGGATGATGCGATCAGTAAGCCGCTGGCAGTGAATGCTATTCAGTCAGTGATTGATAAATTCTTCGCTCACCAGTTAGAACAACCTAAGGAAGTGGTGAGCGGTCCCGAAACAGTGGAAGAGCCAGTGCCTTCTCCTGTGATTGAGACACATTTGCTCGATATGGATATGTTAGAGTCTTACGTCGACATTGTTGGTGCAAAACCTGTCTACGACAGCATAAAAATGTTTGAAGATATGATGCCAGACTATATCGATGTCTTAGATTCGAACATGACAGCGAAAGATCAAGATGGGATTGTTTCTGAAGCGCATAAAATCAAAGGTGCTGCAGGTTCAATTGGCCTGAAACGTATCCAAAGTGTGGCGCAAAAAGCGCAATCGCCCGATATGCCAGCATGGTGGGAAAACATTTCAGACTGGGTTGAAGAGATCAAAAATGAATACCAAAACGATATTCAAGTCCTCAAAAGTTGGTTGGAACAAAGGAAATAACATGAAAAGAATCGCACCATTGGCATTAGCCATGGCATTGATGGCAGGCTGTAGTTCCGTTCCAAATGTGAATTGGCAACAAAACAGTCAGATTACGATTAATGAGGTTAATGTTGAGCTCAAAAGTAATTTATGGGTGAACCTCATGCCGAATATTGGGGACGTGGAAGAGCAAAGTATTCAAGGTGCACTTTACCTCGAAGGAGATCAGTTACTTCCTGCAAATCTAACGGCAGAAGCTCTTATTATTAAACAGGGGCAAAAAGAGTGGTTGGTGGACAGTGCGTCTTTAGATACTCGAACGCACAGTGAAAGCCGATGGGAGGTGGCGTTCTCGTCTCACATTGATGTGAACACAGAAAAATCGGTTGATATCGCAGTGCTTCTAGACGATGCGGGTAAACAGCGTTGGTTAGTCGAAAAGTACGTGAAGATTAACAAGGTTTATTAACCGCAATGATGTTGCATTAGTCGTTAGACCTAAAACAAAAAGGGCTTGCTCAATGAGCAAGCCCTTTGCATATTAGCGGTTAAATCTAGTCTTCTAGATCGCCACAGAAGCGGTAACCTTCGCCGTGGATAGTGGCGATGATTTCTGGCGTACCTGAAACAGACTCAAAGTGCTTACGGATACGACGAATCGTTACGTCTACAGTACGGTCGTGTGGCTTAAGTTCACGACCAGTCATCTTCTTAAGAAGATCTGCACGAGTTTGAATCTTACCCGGGTTCTCACAGAAGTGCAGTAATGCGCGGAACTCAGAGCGAGGTAGCTTGTAGCTATCACCAGCAGGGCTTACTAGAGAGCGGCTGTTGATGTCTAGTACCCAACCGTTGAATTCATACTTTTCTACCGAGCGCTTCTCTTCTTGCACCGCGTTAGAGCTCATTGAGCGACTAAGTAGGTTACGTGCACGAATAGTTAGTTCACGTGGGTTGAATGGTTTAGTGATGTAGTCATCTGCACCAATCTCAAGACCTAGGATCTTGTCTACTTCATTGTCACGGCCTGTCAGGAACATTAAAGCAATGTTCGCTTGCTCGCGTAATTCACGCGCTAGTAGAAGGCCATTCTTGCCTGGAAGATTAATGTCCATAATAACCAAGTTGACTGAGTTATCAGACAACACTTGGTGCATCTCTTCACCGTCACTGGCTTCAAAAACAGCGTATCCCTCTGCTTCAAAAATACTCTTAAGAGTGTTACGAGTTACTTGCTCATCTTCAACGATAAGAATCTGCGGGGTTTGCATTGGCGGTACCTAAATTTGTGACAAAATTGTGCTAATAGAATAAATTCTAGGCAAAAATATAACATACAGGTAATGTGATTTTGATAATAAATCAAGTTGATCAAAAAAACACTTCTTTCAGTTATCCGCCCTCCATGGAATTTTGCCAACTCACCAGTATCCAATGGCGACGTTTATTCTAAAGGGCTTGTTTACCTTTCATTTCCTGCTTTCAGTGGGGCCTGAAACGTAAACACCCTAAGATATTGAGCGGATTTTATATTGTTAACAGCATGCTAACAATGCTCAAATGTTAATTCCATTCAGTTTGTTGATTTATATCAATTGATGAAATGTAACTGTTATTAATCGTTTAAGACTTATGATAGAAAAAAGTAATAAGAACATAGACGCATCGTTATGGAATGCTTATTCAGAATCTTTTTTCAGATTCGAAGCCGAGTGGCGTGTTTCAAACTATGCTGTGATAACCGCTTGGAACCCATACAGTAACTTGAGGTCCAAAGAAGAGAACAGCATAAACAATCACGCGTTAGAAAAACAGCTACAGCACGTTAATTACGCGCCTGTCACGGTAGGTGATAGCGCTTTTACATGGTATGAGGAAAGCTTTGCCGTCGAGTTGTCGCCAGAGGTAGCCGTTGAATTGGCGAGTGACTTTCAACAAAACGCGATTTATTACGTCATTAATGACCAACTTTATCTTATTGCGTGCTCGCAGCCGAAAGTTTTTCATACGTTAGGCTCCATTAAACCTCGGCTCGTATAGAAGGTATAGAAAAGGATACTGCTCACTGAAGCACCGCTTGGGTGAGAAAATTCACGGAGGAAATATGAGAGACATTACACCCGATATTTGTGACCAATTTGAAGACCAAGTGAGCTTGCTTACTTTACCATTGCAGAACTTTGGTCAACGTAGCGCTTTTTACGGTGAAATCGTTACGGTGCGCTGCTATCACGATAACTCGAAAGTGCGTGAAGTACTGGGCGAAGATGGAACGGGTAAAGTATTGATTGTTGACGGACATGGATCGTGTCAGAGAGCATTACTCGGCGATCAATTAGCGATACTCGGAATAGAAAATGGGTGGGAAGGTATCATTGTCTATGGTGCAATACGCGACGTAGCACAAATATCTCAAATGGACATTGGCGTTCAAGCTCTTGGAACTAACCCGTTTAAAACAGAGAAACGCGGGATAGGAGAGGTAAACGTAACCTTAACGATGCAAAACCAAATCGTTCAACCTAAGCACTACGTTTACGCGGACTGGAACGGTGTGTTGATTTCTAAGCAAAAGCTGGACTTCTAAAAACGAAAGCCTAAACCAACCTCAAAGCCTTGTTGCCAATCTTGGTAATCAAGAGTCGCGTGAAGATCCAGTTTATCGGTAATTTTTACGCGACTTGATACTTCAGCCGCGAGGCTACTGTCGTCTTGGCGAATACCTTCCGCTGTTTCGTTCTTGTAAGAGCGAACTGTACTTTTCAGCGTGACACGATCATTAAAGTGATAGCTGATCCCACTCAAAAAACCACTTTGATTTTTGGTAGGAGAGTTATTGACTCGCGCACCGACATAAACGTCTACCGAATCAAAAAGTTCGTAAGCGTAACCCGTATCGATATTCCAAACATCAAAACTGTCAGACTGATAACTGTCGCTGGAAATGAATAGTTTATGAGGAGAAGGGGATGTTTTACCTGGAAGCGGCGGAAGCTCGTTTGCTAGACAAACACCAGGCACAAAAAACAGCAACAGAAAAAGCCCTCTTTTCATGTTCACCACTCCTTGTGTCAACTTTTTTATTAGTATGCGCCCAAAGCTTCTCACTATTAAAGCATAGAATATGAAAGCTAGCTCACCTATTTTCTAAATAATTCGATCCTATGAACATAAGTCACAGTTAAGTTGTTGTTATGTGTCACAACCCTCTCGAATTATTTGATCGTACGTTTTATGGCAAAGATCAGACTAGTTATTAGATAAAAAACCGAACTGGTGATGATGGTTAAGTCCTTTACAAAAACTAACTGTAGATTTTTAAATGATCAATAATGTGTAATTAACTATAAATATCAATGACATTGCTTAGCAGAATTCTCTGAAAGATGGAAAAACAAACAATTTTTTGTTGACTATGTATCAGAAACTCGGTAAACGTAGAGTTAAGCAAACACAATTAACGTTGAATATTTATTTATGCCATCTAACAGCCTAGTAGTAATGACCACGACCATTATTATTACCGACACGACACATGTTGGGGCAGGCTGCTGAGCGAAAGAAATTCACAAAAAAGGCCTGTATCCAACAAGATACAGGTCTTTTTTTATGCTTTTTTATCCAGAATTTAGACAAATTTAAGAAGATATACCGGAGGAAGGGATGCGAGTATTGAAGTTTGGCGGATCATCACTAGCTGATGCAGATCGCTTTTTGAGAGCGGCAGACATTATTGCCAATAACGCTCAACAAGAAGAAGTGGCGGTTGTTCTTTCCGCTCCTGGTAAAACAACAAACAAATTGGTTGCGGTCATTGAAGGCGCATTGCGCAATGGTGAAGCAGAACTACAAATCAAAGAGTTGGAGGAGTCGTTTAAAACGCTCTTCACTCAAGTCCAAGCAGTACTACCCAATATCGATGGTTCAGCTTTCGATAACCAAGTGAAAACTTCTCTCTCTCAATTACGCCAATTCGTTCATGGCATCAATCTTCTTGGCATGTGCCCAAACAATGTTAATGCACGTATTATTAGCAAAGGCGAACGCGTTTCGATTCAATTGATGAAAGCGGTGTTAGAAGCCAAAGGCCAGCCTGCACATCTTATCGACCCAGTTGAATACCTATACGCAAAAGGTGATCACCTTGAAGCCATGGTCGATGTAGATGTTTCAACGCAAAACTTCCGCCAAAACCCTCTTCCTCTGGGCCATGTGAATATCATGCCTGGCTTTACCGCAGGTAACGAGAAAGGTGAATTGGTAACACTTGGTCGCAATGGCTCTGATTATTCGGCGGCGGTTCTTGCGGCGTGTCTGCGCGCAGATTGCTGTGAGATCTGGACAGACGTAGATGGTGTGTACAACTGTGACCCTCGCTTAGTCGAAGATGCTCGCCTACTTAAATCTCTTAGCTATCAAGAAGCGATGGAGCTTTCTTACTTCGGTGCTTCCGTTCTGCACCCGAAAACCATCGCCCCAATCGCACAGTTCCACATCCCATGTCTGATCAAAAACAGCTTTAACCCACAAGGTGCAGGAACTTTGATTGGGCAAGACACTGGTGAAGACAATCTGGCGATCAAAGGTATCACGACGCTAAACGACCTAACTATGGTTAACGTCTCCGGCCCAGGTATGAAGGGTATGGTTGGCATGGCAAGCCGCGTATTTGGCGCAATGTCTTCCGCTGGTGTGTCTATTGTTCTTATTACTCAGTCTTCTTCTGAGTACAGCATTAGCTTCTGTATTGAGGCAGAAGATAAAGCAAAAGCGCAACAAGTACTGGCCGATGCGTTTGAGTTGGAACTGAAAGATAGCTTATTAGAGCCGGTCGAGTTTATTGATAATGTTTCAATCATAACGTTGGTTGGTGACGGCATGCGTACATCGCGCGGTGTTGCATCTCGCTTCTTCTCATCTCTTGCTGAAGTGAACGTAAACATTGTAGCCATCGCACAGGGCTCATCTGAGCGTGCTATCTCAGCCGTGATTCCTGAAGATAAAATCTCTGAAGCGATCAAAGCGTGTCACGAAAACCTATTCAACTCTAAGCACTTCTTAGACGTATTCGTGGTTGGTATTGGTGGCGTTGGTGGTGAGCTGGTGGATCAGATCGAGCGTCAACAGGCGAAGCTTGCGGAAAAAGGCATCGTTATTCGCGTGTGTGGCTTGGCAAACAGCAAAGGTCTTCTGCTTGATAGTGAAGGTCTGCCACTCGATCATTGGCGTGATCGTATGTCGGCAGCGACAGAAGAGTTCAGCCTAGCGCGTTTGATTTCTTTGGTTCAACGTAACCACATCATCAACCCAGTATTGGTTGACTGTACATCAAGTGAAGATATTGCGAATCAATACGCTGATTTCCTAGCTGCTGGTTTCCATGTCGTTACACCAAATAAAAAAGCAAATACAGCAAGCATGGCTTACTACCATCAGCTTCGCGATGTTGCGCGCAGCTCTCGTCGCAAGCTGATGTACGAAACAACTGTGGGGGCGGGTCTACCGGTAATCGAAAACCTGCAAAACCTAATCTCAGCGGGTGATGAGCTAGAGCGCTTCAGCGGTATTCTTTCTGGCTCTCTGTCATACATCTTCGGTAAGTTAGATGAAGGTATGAGCCTAAGTGAAGCAACTAATATCGCAAAAGAAAATGGTTTTACTGAACCGGATCCTCGTGATGACCTTTCTGGTATGGATGTTGCGCGTAAGCTTCTGATCCTGGCTCGTGAAGCAGGCATGTCTCTAGAACTAGAAGACGTTGTGGTTGATCAAGCACTGCCACCAGGTTTTGATGATTCTGGTAGCGTTGATGAATTTATGGCGCGTTTACCTGAAGCAGACGCTTACTTTAAAGAATTATCTGCAAAGGCAGCAGAAGAAGGCAAAGTACTGCGCTACGTTGGTGAGATTAATGAGGGCAAGTGCACAGTAAGCATCGCAGCGGTGGATGAAAACGATCCAATGTATAAAATCAAGGACGGTGAAAACGCACTGGCATTTTACAGCCGTTACTATCAGCCAATCCCACTAGTGTTACGTGGCTATGGTGCAGGCACCGAAGTAACGGCTGCGGGTGTATTTTCTGACGTGATGCGTACTTTAGGTTGGAAACTAGGGGTATAACAATAATGAGTTCAAGTGATATGGATGTAGTGGTTTATGCCCCAGCATCAATTGGTAATGTAAGCGTTGGCTTTGATGTGCTGGGGGCTGCCGTGTCTCCAGTGGATGGTACACTATTGGGTGACCGTGTATTGGTGAAATCTGGGGCTGATCCGTTCAGCCTTAAAACGGCGGGTGATTTTGTTGAGAAATTGCCAACTGAACCAAAAGAGAACATCGTTTACGACTGTTGGCTTGTGTTTGCTCGTGAGTTAGACAAAAAAGGCGTTGAGCTAAAACCACTTGAGATGACGCTAGAAAAGAACATGCCAATTGGCTCTGGTTTAGGCTCAAGTGCATGTTCTATCGTTGCTGCATTAGATGCATTGAACCGATTCCATGGACAGCCACTTAACGAGACAGAATTACTAGCGCTGATGGGAGAGATGGAAGGCAAGATCTCTGGTGGTATTCACTACGACAACGTTGCGCCATGTTACCTTGGTGGTGTGCAACTGATGCTTGAAGAGTTGGGTATCATCAGTCAAGAAGTGCCTTGCTTTGATGATTGGTACTGGGTGATGGCGTATCCGGGTATCAAGGTATCAACGGCGGAAGCGCGTGAGATCCTACCATCTCAATACCGCCGACAAGATATCATCGCTCATGGTCGCCACCTTGCGGGCTTTATTCATGCGTGTCATTCTGGTCAGCCAGAACTTGCTGCAAAAATGATCAAAGACGTGATCGCAGAACCGTATCGTGAGAAACTGCTTCCAGGTTTTGCGAATGCACGTCAATACGCAGCGTCTGCGGGTGCATTGGCAACCGGTATTTCTGGCAGTGGTCCGACACTGTTCAGTATTTGCAAAGAGAAAGATGTCGCTGAGCGAGTTGCTCGCTGGTTAGAACAAAACTACGTACAAAACGAAGAAGGATTCGTCCACGTTTGTCGTCTAGATAAGCAGGGTTCGAAAGTAACAGGAAGTGAGCTATGAAGCTTTACAATATAAAAGAAAATGATGAACAAGTTTCCTTTGGCCAAGCCGTTCGCCAAGGGTTAGGTCGCAATCAAGGCCTATTTTTCCCATCGGAATTACCAAAATTTGAAGATATCGATGCGCTGCTTGCAGAAGACTTTGTCTCTCGTAGCACTAAGATTCTATCGGCGTTAATTGGAGATGAACTTACAGAGGAGCAAGTGAATGCTCTTGTTGATGCTGCATTCCAATTCCCTGCGCCAATTAATCAGGTCAAAGACGGTGTTTACGCTCTGGAACTGTTCCATGGTCCAACGCTTGCATTTAAAGACTTTGGTGGTCGCTTTATGGCGCAATCTCTTGCTGCGGTTTCGGACGGCGGCAAGATCACTATTCTGACTGCAACTTCCGGCGATACTGGCGCAGCCGTTGCGCATGCTTTCTACGGTATGGAAGACATCAACGTTGTGATTCTTTACCCGAAAGGTAAGATCAGCCCACTGCAAGAGAAGCTATTCTGTACGCTTGGTAAGAACATCCATACTGTCGCGATCGATGGAGACTTCGATGCGTGTCAGGCACTGGTTAAGCAAGCTTTTGATGATTCTGCACTGCGTGAAGAGATCGGTCTGAACTCTGCAAACTCAATCAACATCAGCCGTTTGATGGCGCAAATCTGTTACTACTTTGAAGCAGCTGCGCAAATGAGCAAGCAAGAGCGTGAAAACCTAGTGGTATCAGTACCAAGTGGTAACTTTGGTAACCTAACTGCTGGTCTACTGGCAAAAGCGCTGGGCTTGCCTATCAAACGCTTTATCGCGGCAACTAATGCCAATGACACTGTTCCTCGCTACCTAGAAACAGGTAAGTGGGAGCCAAAACCAACAGTCGCAACAACATCGAACGCGATGGACGTGAGCCAACCAAACAACTGGCCTCGTATTGAAGAGCTGTGCCGCGTGAAAGAGTGGGGCTTGGAGACGTTAGGTAAAGGCGCAGTATCTGATGAGCAAAGCGCACAGTCAGTGAAAGATTTACATGCTCTAGGCTACCTATGCGAACCGCATGGTGCGATTGCTTACCGAGTGCTTGAAGAACAATTGCAAGACGGTGAAACCGGTCTGTTCCTATGTACTGCTCACCCTGCGAAGTTCAAAGAAGTCGTGGATGATATTCTAGAATCCGATATCGAGCTTCCTGCGCCACTAGCGAAGCACGCTGCGATGGAGCTGCTATCGGAAGAGCTCGACGCAGACTTTGACGCATTGAAACAAGTACTGCGCCGCGTGCAGTAAGCTTCAAAGTATAGTAAGTATCAAAAACAGAAATAACGAGAGGTGAATGAGTAATCATTCACCTTTTTTATTGTTGGTAAGTTTTGACTCTCTTTATGATTGAGAAACGAACTTAACTAAATGAGATGGAAAGAGAAGCATGCATTTTTTGATTTTTCTTGGCTCAGTGAGAGACAGCACGCCACCACGACCAGCCCGTTTAGGAATGCGAGTCAGTAAAGCGTGTGAAAAACTCATCGCGAGTCAACATTCGCAACATACGGTCGAAATCATCGACCCTTTGAATTACGACTTTGGCGATGTGTTTAAGCCCGAGTTTGCTTATCACCGCTCTAAAGTTCCGCAGCACCTAAGTGAGCTGGCAGACAAAATCAAACAGGCCGATGGGTATGTGATGGTTAGCCCGGAATATAACCATTCGATGAGTCCTGCTTTGGCGAACATGCTTAACCATTTCGGCAGTTCGCTGTTTTCTTACAAGCCGAGTGCTATCGTGACCTATTCTGCCGGACAATGGGGTGGTGTTAGAGCTGCTGTTTCTATGCGTACCTTCTTATCTGAACTTGGATGTCTACCTGTCTCTGCGATGATCCACATTCCGAAAGCGCAAGAAGTCTTTGATGAACAGGGCGTTGCTGCGGATGAGTCGGAGCAGACGCAGTGGGACAACTATATGAATCGCACTATGCATCAAATGATTTGGTGGGCAGAAGGGGCGTCACTGCAAAGAGATAGGCTTGATCCAACCTCTTTAGCGCAAGCGTTTCAGAAAGATCCTTCGCAAAGAAATGCACCTTAGAGGCGAGTTGCTTTCCATTATAGAAAGGGTTTAGAAGGATTCTGAAACAAAAAAAGCTTGGTCATTGCAGACCAAGCTTTTTAAATTCTAGCGAGCTAGTTTACTGAGAGATTATAGAGTCTCAGTAAAAGTACGAGCGATTACATCACGTTGTTGCTCTGGAGTTAGCGAGTTAAAACGTACTGCGTAACCAGAAACACGAATAGTTAGTTGTGGGTATTTCTCTGGGTGTGCAACTGCATCTTCTAGTGTTTCGCGTTTAAGCACGTTCACGTTTAGGTGTTGGCCGCCTTCGATACGAGGAGCAGTTTCGATTGCAACTTCACGGCTTTCGTATTCACCTAGGTCGCTGATTGCGATAACTTGGTCTGCTTCGTAGCCAGCAGTTGCAGCAACACAACGAGCTTCATTTTTTTCGCTATCTAATAGCCAGATAGAGTTTAGTAGGTCGTCGTTTGCCGCTTTTGTAATTTGGATACCTTGGATCATCACTATCTCCTAGACCACTTACGTGGTGATTATTGGTGTTAATTTTCGAATTTTCGTTGAGCTGAGTATTATATAGCTAATATCCACTATTTTAATATTGATTTAAGTCAAAAAACAACCAAAAACATTATTTTTATTAAGGTGATTTTATTGAGTTAAATCAATAAAACCTTTGAAAACAAACCAATTACAATTTATTTGATAATATAAAAAATATTTAATAACTAGTTTTGTTGTAAATTTACTACAAATTGAGATTAAAGTTTAAACTGGTTAACACAACTATCTGTATTTAGGTAGCAATACTGAAAGTCTAAAGTGATTAAATGACAAACATGAAAAACAAGCTTGGGAATAAACTCATTGGTGCACATGTCTCTGCTGCTGGTGGGGTCGATCAAGCTCCGTTGAGAGCTCGTGAAATTGGCGCGAATGCATTCGCACTATTTACAAAAAACCAACGCCAGTGGGTGGCGAAGCCTTTAGAAGCAAAAACCATCAGTGCGTTTAAAGCGAACTGTAAAATGCTGGGTTTCGGAGCAGAACATATTCTTCCCTATGATTCTTATCTGATTAACTTGGGTGCGCCGGAAGAAGAAAAGCTGAATAAATCCCGCGCGGCATTTATTGATGAAATGGAGCGTTGTAATCAGTTGGGGCTGACTTTGCTTAACTTCCATCCGGGTAGTCACCTAAAGAAAGTCTCTGAACAGGAGTGCCTCGCGACGATCGCCGAGTCGATCAATCTTGCGCATAAAGCGGTGCCGAATGTGATCGCTATTATCGAGAATACGGCAGGTCAAGGCACTAACTTAGGCTGGAAGTTTGAGCACCTTGCTGAAATCATCGAGCAAGTGGAAGATAAAGATCGTGTCGGCGTTTGTATTGATACCTGCCATACCTTTACGGCTGGTTATGACTTACGTACAAAAGAAGATTGCGAGCGCACCTTTGCAGAGTTCGACCGTATCGTAGGTATGCACTATTTAAGAGCAATGCATCTAAATGATTCAAAAGTAGAGTTTGCCAGCAAAGTAGATCGCCACCATTCTCTTGGTAAAGGAGAGATCGGGTGGGATTGCTTTGAGTACATCGCGAAAGACCCTCGTTTTGATGGTATCCCTCTGATTTTAGAAACAATTGATCCAGATATTTGGCAGCAAGAGATCAACACGTTGCGTCAATTCCATTTAGCGGCCATTGACAGTTAATGGCGTAACCACAAAGTTGGCACCTTTCTTTCTTAGTCATTGAACATCAATCTCTGAATTAGCAAAGAAGGATGCCAACATGTCTCGACCACTCTCTTTTACTCCTTATGCTTACACTCGTCGCGTGCTTCGCTTACCGATGCCTAATCGTCACATTACCGGACAGGGGCACTTTCGAACGCCACAGAAGCATTAGTCTTTTATTACTTGTCTCAAGTTCGTGGTAAGTTTTTGTTTGTTTGAGTTTCGCTCGTTAGAATAGAAGCAAAATTTAGGACAGGAACTTTCCATGAATCAGTCACCCACTTGGCACGATGTGATCGGCGAAGAGAAAAAGCAGAGCTACTTTGTAGACACCTTGAATTTTGTTGAAGCCGAACGCGCCGCAGGCAAAGCTATTTTTCCTCCCGCAAAAGATGTCTTTAACGCGTTTCGTTTTACCGAGTTCAAAGACGTTAAGGTCGTGATTCTAGGACAAGACCCATACCACGGCCCAAATCAGGCGCATGGCCTGTGTTTCTCTGTACTTCCTGGCATTAAAACGCCACCATCTTTGGTGAATATGTACAAAGAACTGGCGCAGGATATTGAGGGTTTCCAAATTCCTCAACATGGCTTTCTACAAAGCTGGGCTGAACAAGGGGTGTTGCTACTCAATACCGTATTAACAGTAGAGCAGGGCAAAGCACACTCACATTCGAAAACTGGCTGGGAAACCTTTACTGACCGCGTTATTGAGGCCATTAACCAGCATCAAGAAGGTGTAGTGTTCTTGTTGTGGGGGTCACATGCACAGAAGAAAGGTCGTTTTATCGATCGCAATAAGCACCATGTGTTAGCTGCCCCACACCCATCGCCACTCTCTGCACATCGAGGCTTTTTCGGTTGTAAGCATTTCTCTCAAGCAAACCAGTTACTTACATCACAAGAAAAAGCACCAATCAACTGGCATTTGCCATTAACGGTATAAATGAAGAGACAGCGATCATGGATGCTATGATCGCTGTTTTTTTGAGCACGCTCGAGGCTGATAGTAAATTTCTCATGTACACTTACTAAAAGTAGGTGTTAAGGAGAGACGCTATGATGATCGAAAGAATTCGACGCGAACATGGTTATATGGTTCGTCTGTTGGCGATACTGCGCCATAAGCTTAATGAGATAAAAAAAGAACGTGTAATCAACTATGCGTTAGTAAGCGAGATTGTTGATTACCTCTCTAATCATTCGGAGAAAGTACACCACCCGAAAGAAGATATCCTCTATCATCACTTTCTTGAACACTATGGTAAGCAACAAACCATGGAAAATTTAGAGAAAGAACATCTAGAGTTAGCGAGTAAAACCAGAGAGTTTTCATCCGTGATAGAGATGATCCTTCAGGATGCTGTTGTGCCACAAGACATGTTCGTCGCTCACCTAGAAGATTTCATTGAATCGCAAAGGCGCCACTTGGAGCTAGAAGAGCGAAAAATTTTGCCTCTCATTGAAGAGTTATTTACCACAGAAGATTGGCAGCATGTCGAGAGCTTATGGAGCGTCAGTGAGGATGATCCTGTGTTTGGTGACACGATTGCTGATCGTTATAAGCAGTTGGCCGAACGTGTTCGTCAAAGTGATACTGAGTATGTTTAAGCCTGAGTGATGAAACCTGAGCGAGCGAAAGCCGTCTCTCGGGTTTGTGAGATACATTTCTTATTTATTGGGAATCAACCGAAAATTTAGTGTGCATATTTCTCGGCAAAAAGTACGGAAGATTCTCATTGAGTAATAATGGTATTCATACTTAAACCTTGGTACATAAACTCACGGTGTTTACGGTCACTGTAAACAAAAAACAAAAGGCACCTGTAAGGTGCCTTTTGTTTGAATTAGAGTTTAATGTCTTCCAAGTTATAATCGGTACAGACATCAAGTTCGCGCAGCTCTTTAAGCAAATTGCGTCTGTCGTTCATCTCTTCTATTTCACGCCACTTTCGCTTTACTGGTTTGGCACGAGATTTGGTTGTTGAGGTAGTATCCAGATTAAAAATGTCATCTAGTTGAAAGCCTTCCATAAGCCACCTTTACCTTTCTTAAGCTAAACTGTTGTAACCAGTCCTTGTGGAGTTTTTTAAGTACCACAATAGCCGTGAGAATAACCATGATATATTTCGCATTTGTGTCGGTAGCATGACATTTTCGTGCAAAAATATTCTCAAAATCACACTTTTTATTGCAACGATGTGGATAAAAAATGCACAAACGATCTCAAGAAAACGATTAAATAGAGAGATTTTCTATGTTAATTCGATTTGATGAATGGGTGCACTGCGCAAAGGTTAAAGTTGCATAAAATCAGTTTGATGAAATAGTGTTCAATTAGATGGTAAGTCACTAGCGTAAATTTATGTAACACCTTGTGAATACTAGCTTGTTCTTGTTTATACGGTTTACCATTCTATTTAATGAGGAATAATTATTTATGTTGGTGTTTGGTAATTGAAATGTTGCGCAGTTTGAGTGTTAAGTCTTCTATTTATGTTATTTTTTGGTGACTTTATAGTGAAAAATAACAATGTTATTCTCATTGTTGCATATTGATTTTTGCGCTCCTAGGTTGCATTATCCGCCCGTCAAAAAATACGCTGGTACGTAAAATGGATGCATGAAGCGACGTTTACGATTCTAGATTGCCCATAAACATTACTTAAAAAGCTAAGCACACTTTGACACTTAGCAGGCAATTTGGTGGATGGCTAGGACGCATAGACTGGCGCAACTCACTTTGAGGTACACATGACAGACTTAATCAATTTGATGAACGATCTCCTCTGGGGCTCGATTCTGGTTTATCTTCTTGTTGGTGTTGGTATTTACTTCACCGTTCGATTAGGGTTCATTCAGTTCCGCCATTTCGGCCACATGTTCTCTGTTCTTAAGAACAGTCGTAAAGCAGACAAAGCTGGTATTTCCTCTTTCCAAGCGCTTTGTACTAGTCTTGCTGCACGTGTTGGTACAGGTAACATGGCGGGCGTTGCAGTTGCATTGACTGCGGGTGGTCCTGGTGCGATCTTCTGGATGTGGCTGATTGCAATGCTTGGTATGGCAACATCGTTTGCCGAGAGCACACTGGCGCAGCTATACAAAACCAAAGATGATGATGGCAACTACCGTGGTGGCCCTGCCTACTACATGGAAAAAGGCCTGGGCATGCGTTGGATGGGCGTGTTGTTCTCAGTTTTCCTAATCATCGCTTTTGGTTTGGTATTCAACGCCGTACAAGCTAACTCAATTGCCAATGCAATGAGCAACGCATTTGGTTGGAATAACCTGTATGTCGGTATTGCCGTTGTTTTACTGTCTGCAATTGTTATTTTCGGTGGCATCAAGCGTATCGCAAGAGTTGCTGAGATGATCGTTCCGATCATGGCACTACTTTATCTAGCCCTAGCGCTGTTCATCATGTTCTCTAACCTAGAGAAACTACCTGATGTATTGATGCTTATCTTTAAGAGTGCATTTGGTCTGCAAGAAGCAGCAGCAGGTGGTCTTGGCTACGCAATTGCACAGGCAATGATTAACGGTATCAAGCGCGGTCTATTCTCGAATGAAGCAGGTATGGGTTCGGCACCTAACGCGGCAGCTTCAGCAACACCTTACCCACCACACCCAGCGTCTCAAGGTTACGTACAGATGCTAGGCGTGTTCATGGATACGATCGTTATCTGTTCTGCAACAGTGGCTATCATCCTGATGTCTGGTGAGTATGTCGGTCAAGCAACAGAAGTGACGGGTATCGAGCTAACTCAGCGAGCATTGAGCTCACAAGTTGGCGATTGGGGCGGCATCTTTGTTGCTGTGGCAATCTTCTTCTTTGCGTTTACTTCAATCATTGCAAACTACTCGTATGCTGAAACGAACTTAATCTTCCTAGAGCACAATCATAAAGCGGGCTTAAGCATTTTCCGCGTTATTGTTCTTGGTATGGTGATGTTTGGTGCACTAGCTTCGTTACCAGTCGTATGGTCGCTTGCTGACGTCTCTATGGGTCTGATGGCGATAGTCAACTTGGTGGCGATCATCTTGCTATCTGGCATCGTGATTAAACTGGCCAAAGATTACAACCGCCAGCTTGGTGAAGGAAAAGTGCCAACATTTGATGCGAATGACTTCCCGGAGCTGAAATCTCAGCTTGAAGAAGGCATTTGGTACAACGATAAAAAAGACTAAGTGAGCTATCACTCATAGTTGAAAGCTATTAGTACGATGTAAAAAGCCATGCAGACAATGCATGGCTTTTTTTGTACCCTATTAAAAACAAAATTAGAGAAGGGAAAGTCATGCTTATCGTAGTTTCTCCAGCGAAGACTCTTGATTACGAGTCTCCGTTAGCGACAGAAAAATTTACTCAACCTGAGTTGGTCGAATACTCAAAAGAGCTTATCGATGTTTGCCGCAAACTGACTCCTGCTGATGTTGCCTCTTTAATGAAAGTGAGCGACAAGATTGCCGATTTAAATGTGGGCCGATTCCAAGAGTGGAGTGAAACGTTTACCACGGAAAACTCACGACAAGCCATTCTTGCATTTAAAGGTGACGTTTACACAGGGCTAGACGCCGAAAGTTTATCTGAAGCGGACTTCGAATATGCTCAAGATCATCTGCGTATGCTATCGGGTCTTTATGGTTTACTAAAACCACTTGATTTGATGCAGCCATACCGTCTTGAAATGGGTACCAAGCTTGCAAACGACAAGGGTACGAACTTGTACCAGTTTTGGGGCAATGTAATTACGGACAAGCTTAACGAAGCGATTTCTGCTCAAGGTGATAATGTCCTTATCAACCTTGCATCAAATGAATACTTTAAAGCGGTTAAGCCAAAGAATTTAGATGCGCAAGTGATCACGCCAGTATTCAAAGATTGTAAGAATGGTCAATACAAGGTCATCAGTTTTTACGCGAAGAAAGCGCGCGGTATGATGGCGCGTTACATCATTGAAAACCGTGTTGAGAGCGTGGCAGACCTGACTAAGTTTGATACGGCGGGTTACTACTTTGTGGAAGATGAATCCACGCCAACAGAGTTAGTATTTAAACGCGAAGAGCAAAAATAAAGCTAATTGAGACGTAGTCTACGTTAATCTCTATCAGCACAAACGAAAAAGGGTTGGCATTGCCAACCCTTTGTTATTTTCTAGCTTGAGCTACTTGGCCCCAACAAGATTACTTCTTCTTAGCGGTTTTCTTTTTCGCTACTTTTTTCTTGTCGTCTTTTTTCTTTTTCTTCTTAAACACAGGCTTTTTGTGTTTAGGACGCATCTCTTTCACGAAACGCTCTTTGATGTCTTCTTTCACATAACGTGCAACGCGATCCATCATTGGTTGGTCGTGTGCTTCTACGATTGAGATAGCGTTACCTTTCTTACCTGCGCGAGCCGTACGGCCGATACGGTGAAGGTAAACATCAGCCGTGCGCGGCATGTCGTAGTTGATAACGTGTGATACATCCGGAAGATCGATACCACGCGCAGCAACGTCCGTCGCGAGCAGAACGTTCACAGTTCCATCGCGGAAGCGAGAAATCGCATTGTTACGACGATCTTGCGGCATTTCACCTTGAATCCAAGAACATGGAATCTGTGCGCTTTCAAGCTGCGCTCGTAGCTCAGCCAAACGCTCACGAGTCTTTAAAAAGACGATAGTGCGCTCAGCTTGCTGAGTAATAATGTGTTTTAGTAATTCCAGTTTGTGTTCAGCATCATCAGCTCGGTGGTACCACTGAGCAATTTTCTTACGCTCACGCAGCGGCGATTTTGCGTCGATCTCTGCTGGGTCATTCAACAGATCAGCGGTAAAGCCTTCTACGCCTTTCCCTTCTAACGTTGCTGAAAACAGAAGGGTTTGCTTACGCCAGCGACATTCGTTAGATAGGCGATCGACAGTAGGAGCAAAACCCATATCTAGCATACGGTCTGCTTCATCAAGGATTAACCATTCGATTGCACGACAATCAAAACGTTCTGCATCAATGTATTCTTTTAAACGGCCAGGTGTCGCAACCACAATGTCTTGCGTTGTTGCAAGGATGTCGGCGTGCTCTTGGTACTGAACACCACCAGTGATGGTGAAAATGTTGAGTTTGGTATTTTTTGCCAAAGCACGTGCTTGATCGGCAATTTGCATCGCCAGTTCGCGAGTAGGCGTTAGGATCAAAATACGCGCAGGCCCAGGCTTACGACGAGGGAAGTCTTGCAAGTATTGCAATGCTGGCAGGACGAAGGCGGCCGTTTTACCAGTTCCTGTTGGCGCTGACGCTAGAATGTCACGACCGTCCAACGCTTGTGGAATCGCTTCTGCCTGAATTTTTGTTGGGCGTTCGTAACCCATCTCTTCAATGGCTTCAAGTAGGTTTTGGTCTAGATCAAGTTCAGCAAAGGTTCTGATCACAATGAGTTCTCCACAAGCAAAGCTTGGTTAATGGTTCGCCACAACAGCATAGAATACAAAAAGGTCGCACATTATAAAGTGATTGGTGATAAGGATCACATGTTATTTCACATCTTAAGATAAAACTCGCGAGTTAACTGGATAAAATCATCACTATAGCCGTCATTTGAACGGATAATTAAATGTGACGTTTGAGAATCGCAAGGTCGTTTTGATAGTTCAAATAACAGTCGGTGTACTGGTTTCTTTTCTGATGGTTGCACACGACAGATCCGCGATAGATACCAACCTTGGTTTAATGCTAGCTCAATGAACTGCTCGCCTTCGGTGATTGGCAACACAAAACTAGCCCTCCCTTCGTCATCAAGCAAATGATAGCAACGCTGTAGCAATGTGTTATGGCCTAGCGTATCAGTGTGCCTCGCGGTTGCACGTTGACTGTGTTTCGATTGTTCGCCGCTGTTGAAGTAGGGCGGATTACAAATGATGCGTTGAAATGGATGTGTCGGCGTAAAGTGCAGTATGTCGGTGTGATGCACACTTACACGATCTGACCAAGGAGACTGGGCCATATTTTTTTGCGCGGCAGCAACGGCTGTTAATTCGATATCGACCGCGGTTATTTGAGCTTCTGTAAAGCGTTGAGCACACATCAGGGCAAGCAGGCCAGTGCCAGTGCCAATATCGAGAATTTTAGCGTCGTTAGGGCTTTGAATCCAAGCACCAAGCATTACCCCATCTGTGCTGACTGGCATACCACTCTCGCCACCCTCAATACAAAATTGCTTAAAATTGAAGCCTTTAGTTTTCAGTTTTTTGTTCTTCATGATTGTTTTATATTTGCTCAATAATTAAGTGGATTGCTCTATTGTTTATTAATTGTATAGATTGTTGTTTTGTTGGTTATTAAATTGTATTGTTAATTGATCGAGATAAAGAACTGGTCTGTTATTTGGATCTGGTTATATCCACTGCTTTTAAGTTTGAAAACTAAATTAATATGGTGTTTTTTTCTTAAAGGTTGCCAAATGATGAGTCTTTCGTCATTATGCGGCGAAAATTTTATAGATTGAACCACGTGTACTTATTGACTTTAGGTATACAAAAAGTGGTCTAAGCATACACAACATTCATTAATTAAAAGACAAGGGTTATCTGTGAAGCAGACGTTAAAACTAACAGATATTATCGCAGTAGGCTTTATGCTATTTGCGTTCTTTTTAGGTGCGGGCAATATTATCTTTCCACCTTTAGCGGGTCAGTTAGCGGGTGAAAACTTAATGCCAGCTATGTTTGGTTTCTTGCTAACAGCGGTAGGTCTACCTCTTATTACTATCGTTGCTATTGCTGTTGCTGGTGGTTCTTGGGATCACTTGACGCAAGATCTTCCGAAAAAAGCGGCAGTTCTTATGGCTGCACTGATTTTCATCATCATTGGTCCTGCGTTTGCAGCGCCTCGTACTGGCCTAGTGGCTTACGAGATGGCGGTGAAACCTTTCTTCCTTGAGGCATCACAAACGCATCTGACAGCGTTCTCAGTGATCTTCTTTATCGCAGCAATGATGTTCTCATGGTTCCAAGGCCGTTTGATCGATCTCATCGGTAAAGTACTGACACCAGCATTGTTCGTTGGTTTGATCATTCTTGCTGTCGCTGTCTTCCTTGATCCTCAGGGCGATATGATTGGCGCGCACGGTGAATACCTAACGCAGCCTCTGACCAAAGGCTTCTTAGAAGGCTACAACACAATGGATACGTTCGCGTCATTGATGTTTGGTATGCTGATGGTTGATGCACTGCGCGGTAAAGGCATTACTGAGCGCTCTGCAACTACTAAATATCTGATCTATGCAGGTTGTATTGCTGCTGCTGGTCTTGCGTTTGTTTACATCTCACTATTTTACTTAGGTGCGACGAGTGCAACGGTTGCTGCTGGTGCTGATAATGGTGGCCTAGTACTTAGCCAATACGTTCAAGCGTTGTTTGGTCCATACGGTCAAATCGTTCTGTCTGTCATCGTATTGCTAGCGTGTCTGACAACCGCGATTGGCTTGATTTCTGCGTGTTCAGATTTCTTCAGCTCGAAAACACCACTGTCATACAAGCAATGGGTACTGATTAATGGTTCTGTTTGTGCATTGGTTGCAAACGTTGGTCTTGCGCAGCTGATTTCTCTGTCAGTGCCAGTATTGTTTGCGCTGTACCCTGTGGCGATTGCGTTGGTTGCACTAACATTTGTGCGCAGCAAACTGCCGAATCCACGCTTTGCTTACCGTGCGGTACTGCTTGTATCTCTGCTGTTTGCGTTAGTTGATGCGGCAAAAGTATCGGGTATTGATGTTTCTGCGTTTAACATGTTGCCACTATTCGAAGTCGGCATGGGTTGGGTGCTTCCAACATTTGCGGCTATCGTGTGCATGTTCTTCATCGCGAAACCTCGCCCAGAGCTAGCACAAGAAACCGCGTAATCAAGATAATAAAAAGCCCGATGAATTACTTCATCGGGCTTTTTACTTTTTAATGATGACGTGTTTGCGCTATTAAAGCGTGTCGTGGAATTCCACAAGAACTTGTTCACACCATTTTTCGATGCGTTCATCACTCAGTTCGTACTGTGAGTCTTCATCTAACGCAAGTCCAACAAACTTGCTGCCATCTTCGATCAATGCTTTCGATGCTTCAAATTCGTAGCCTTCATTTGGCCAGTAACCGATAAAGGTTGCGCCTGTGGCTTGCAATTCATCGTGAAGTAAGCCCATCGCATCTAAATACCACTCTCCGTAACCTTCTTGGTCACCCAGACCAAACAGCGCTACAACTTTGCCTTTCAGTGGTGTGGTCGCGATGTCTTGCCAAATCGCGTTCCAATCTTCTTGAATTTCACCAAAATCCCAAGTTGAGATGCCAAGGAGTAATAAGTCGTAGTCCGCCATTAGTGATAACGGTGTCTCTTTCACATTGTGAATGTCGACAAGGTCTTCACCAATAAGGGTACGAATTTTCTCTGCTGCCATTTCGGTGTAGCAGGTCGTTGAGCCGTAAAAGAGTCCGATTTTCATTATATTCGTCGTTATTTGTGTTGCTGTTGTGGAAGATTCTAACCATAAATTGAGGAAGATTGCAGCGAATATCCTATGTGGGATGATTTTTTATGGTATTGGATTGGCAGGTGCTTTAATCTAAATACTGTAAATATAAACAGATAAGGAAGCATTCATGACGGCACAACAGCCTGTCAATCAACAAGATTTTTCGCTTGTTGAGCAATTCTTAGATGCGATGTGGATGGAGCGTGGCCTATCAGAGAACACGTTGGCTTCCTACCGAAACGATTTAATGAAGTTGCTCGTGTGGATGGAAAAACATCGATACCGTCTTGATTTTATCAGTTTGTCTGGCTTGCAAGAATATCAAAGCCACCTTGTAGATTTAGATTACAAACAGACGTCTCGTGCGCGTATGTTGTCGGCGATTCGCCGTTTATTCCAATACCTGCATCGTGAGAAGGTGCGCGCTGATGACCCGAGTGCGCTCTTGGTTAGTCCTAAACTGCCACAACGTTTACCCAAAGATATTAGTGAAGAGCAAGTGGACGCGTTGCTCGAGGCGCCAGACCCGAACGACCCTATAGAATTGCGCGATAAAGCGATGCTAGAGCTACTCTACGCGACAGGGTTGCGTGTGACAGAGCTCGTCAGTTTGACCATGGAAAATGTTAGCTTGCGCCAAGGGGTGGTGCGCGTGACTGGTAAAGGTGGTAAAGAACGCCTAGTTCCTATGGGGGAAAACGCGGTCGATTGGATCGAGACGTTCATTCAACAAGGGCGTCCTGCGTTACTTGGTGATACATCATCTGATATTGTTTTTCCTAGTAAACGCGCAAGACAAATGACTCGTCAGACGTTTTGGCACCGTATTAAGTACTATGCTTTGATAGCAGGGATTGATACTGATCAGCTGTCGCCGCACGTACTGCGTCATGCCTTTGCCACGCATTTATTGAACTATGGCGCAGATCTCAGGGTCGTACAGATGCTTTTAGGGCATAGTGACTTATCGACCACGCAAATTTATACTCACGTGGCGACTGAACGATTGAAGCAGATCCACAGTCAACACCACCCAAGAGCATAACAATGGTTAGATTCATCCATGTCCTCTTGGAAAAACGATTTTACATTAAGGTGAATTTCATGAGCGTATTACGCCGACTAACTCTGCTGACTTTACCATTTTTTGTTACCGCTTGTGGTGCAGAAGAAAGTCAGGCTCAAACGGAGACTCCTGCGCAACAAGTGGCGCCAGCTGCACAAAGCGGCTTTGATGAAGCAGCATTAAAAACTAAGTTCTCAAAGCTTGGTTTATCTATCGTTGATATTCAACCATCAGACGTCGCTGGCTTATTGGAAATTCAAACCAATGGCGGGATCCTGTTTGCTTCAAATGATGGTAGCCATTTTATCGCCGGTACGCTTTATGCCATTAATGATGATGGCAGTTACAAAGATGTCATAGCAGAGCGTCAAGCGCCGCTTAACGCCGAGAAAATTGCGCAGTTCTCCGATAGCATGATCGAATACAAAGCCGACGATGAAAAGTACGTTGTGACCGTATTCACCGATATCACATGTGGTTACTGTGTGCGTCTGCATAGCCAAATGCAAGGCTATAATGATCTAGGTATTACAGTGCGTTACATGGCTTACCCTCGCCAAAGTGCAACTGGCCCTGTGGCAGAACAAATGGCAACGATTTGGTGTGCTGAAGATCCGGCGTCGGCAATGCACAACGCGAAAGTGAATCGTACATTTGATAACCCTGCGAAAGACCTGAAACAGTGTAAAGAAACCATCCAGGCGCATTACAATCTAGGTCGCCAATTGGGTATTTCTGGTACGCCAGCAATCTTCTTACCGAATGGCGAAATGGTTGGTGGCTACCTACCACCTGCAGAGCTATTGAAACGTTTAAAGCAACTATAATCCATTAGGAGCAGAGTCGGCAAAGTTGTCGGCTCTTTTAAGCATGATAGAAATTCAACGACGTCCTGAACCTGATCTTTCCCTTCTTCCTGATTCCATTCCTCCGATTCTTAAACGTATCTACATCAACCGTGGGATAACGGATCTTTCACAATTAGAAACGTCGGCCCGTGGGTTGCATTCATATCAAAAACTCGGGGGGATTGAGCAAGCTGTCGATCTTTTGTTTCAGGGGATAAAAGAACAAAAACGCATCATCGTTGTCGGTGATTTTGACGCTGATGGCGCGACAAGCTCAGCATTATCAGTACTCGCGCTGCGCATGCTTGGTAGTCACAATGTGGATTACCTAGTGCCAAATCGTTTTGAAGACGGTTATGGGTTAAGCCCAGAAGTCGTTGACCAAGCCTTAGAGCTTGGCGCTGAGATGATCATGACGGTGGATAACGGCGTCTCATCAATCGAAGGCGTGCGTTACGCAAAAGAAAATGGCATTACCGTGCTTGTTACCGATCACCACTTGCCAGGACAAGTGTTGCCTGATGTGGATGCAATGGTGAACCCAAACCTTGAGAGCTGTAGCTTTCCATCTAAAGCGCTTGCGGGTGTAGGGGTCGCGTTTTATCTCATGATGGCACTATGCGTTCATATGCGAAAACACAATTGGTTTGCAGAACAGGGGATGCAAGAGCCCAAGTTGATGGAACTGATTGACCTTGTTGCACTGGGTACCGTCGCCGACGTCGTTCCATTGGATGAAAACAACCGCATTCTTGTACACCAAGGCTTGCAACGTATTCGTGCGGGCAAAGCGCGTCCCGGCATCCAGGCATTAATTGAGGTCGCGAAGCGCGATGCGCGTCGTTTAGTTGCGTCCGATTTTGGCTTTGCTTTAGGTCCACGTATTAACGCTGCAGGTCGTCTTGATGACATGTCTTTCGGTGTTGAACTATTGATGTGTAACAACATCCACGCTGCTCGTCGCATGGCAAGTGAATTGGATGGCTTGAACCAAACTCGTAAAGAGATTGAAGAAGGCATGAAGCAAGAAGCGATGGCTTTCTGTGAGCGCCTTCAGTTTGGTGAAGGCAATGAGCTTCCTTATGGCCTAGCCTTGTTCCAACGTGATTGGCATCAAGGTGTGATTGGTATTTTGGCTTCGCGTATTAAAGAGAAGTTTCACCGTCCAGTCATTGCATTTGCTGATGGCGGAGAAGGGACGATTAAAGGCTCGTGTCGTTCTATTCCGGGGCTACACATGCGCGATGCGTTGGATTTCATCGACACGCAAAACCCGGGTTTGATCATCAAGTTTGGTGGACACGCCATGGCAGCAGGCTTAACGATTAAAGAGCAGGATTTTGAGCGTTTCAGTCGTTTGTTTGATGAAGTGGTAAAAAAGGAACTCGATGAAGCGGCGCTAAAAGGCGTGATCATGTCCGATGGCGAACTTAAGCCGGAAGAGTTCTCTATGCATGTTGCTGAACAGCTGCGATCGGGTGGCCCTTTTGGACAAGCTTTCCCAGAGCCAATCTTTGATGGTGAGTTTAAAGTACTGCATCAAAAGCTGGTGGGTGAGAAGCATCTTAAATTGATGTTAGAGCCGCTTTATAAAGGTCACCCTACCAATGTGATGATCGACGGTATCGCATTCAATGTTGATCTACGTCGATGGCCAGATGCATCGGTTAAAACAGTACGTCTCGCGTATAAGCTGGATGTGAATGAATTTCGTGGTAATCAATCATTGCAATTGATGATCGACCATATCGAAGCTAAGTAATACCTAGATTAACCTTTCTTATAGAGTACGGTTATCCCTAAGTGGGTGTAAAATTTTATGACCGTGCTCTCTCTCACCGCAATCTGATTTCTCATCCGAAATTTTCCTGTATCTCGGTCACATTTTTCAGTAGAATTTCTCGGTTAAATTCTATTCTAAAATGTTGAGTAAACATGTTTGAAATCAATCCAATTAAAAACCGTCTGCAGGACGTGTCTCAGCGCACAAATGTCCTGAGGGGGTATCTTTGACTATGACGCGAAGAAAGAGCGTCTAGAAGAAGTCAACGCAGAACTTGAACAACCAGATGTATGGAACGAACCTGAGCGTGCGCAAGCACTGGGTAAAGAGCGTGCATCACTAGAAGCGGTTGTTGAAACCATTGATCAACTAGAGCAAGGTGTGGAAGATGTAGAAGGTCTTCTTGAGCTGGCTGTAGAAGAAGAAGATCAAGAAACATTTGACGAAATTGAACCAGAACTCGCTGAGTTGGAAGAGAAGCTAGAAAAGCTTGAATTCCGTCGTATGTTCTCTGGCGACCACGATAGCTCTGATTGTTACATCGATTTGCAAGCTGGCTCTGGTGGTACAGAAGCACAAGACTGGACTAACATGCTGCTGCGTATGTACCTACGTTGGGCAGAAGCGAAGGGCTTCAAAGCTGAAGTGATTGAAGTCTCTGAAGGTGAAGTCGCGGGTCTTAAGTCGGCAACAGTTCGCATCTCTGGTGAATATGCGTACGGTTGGTTACGCACTGAAACGGGCGTTCATCGTCTTGTTCGTAAATCTCCGTTCGATTCAGGCGGTCGTCGCCATACGTCATTTGCTTCTGCGTTCATCTATCCAGAGATTGATGAAAACATCGACATCGACATTAATCCTTCCGACCTACGCATTGACGTTTACCGTGCGTCAGGCGCAGGTGGTCAGCACGTAAACACCACAGAATCTGCGGTACGTATTACGCACGTACCTACGAACACAGTGGTTCAGTGTCAGAATGACCGTTCTCAACATAAGAACAAAGATCAGGCAATGAAACAGCTTCGAGCGAAGCTATTTGAGCTTGAATTGCAAAAGCAAAATGCGGAAAAACAAGCTAATGAAGACGCTAAGTCTGACATTGGCTGGGGTAGCCAGATCCGTTCTTACGTATTGGATGACTCACGTATTAAGGACCTCCGTACGGGCATTGAAAACCGTAATACTCAAGCGGTTCTTGATGGCGATCTGGACAAATTTATTGAAGCTAGCCTGAAATCAGGTCTATAAAGCTTTTCACCGACAAAAACAGGATACATCGAAAATGACTGATGCTGTTCAAAACGAAACTGTACTAGAAGAAAATAAGCTGATTGCTGAACGCCGCGCTAAACTGGATGCAATCCGAAAGAGCTGCAAAGCGAACGGCCATCCAAACGACTTCCGTCGTGACGCACTAGCGGGCGACCTTCAGAAAGAGTTCGGTGAAAAGACGAAGGAAGAGCTAGAAGAGCTTAACCACGTAGTAGCAATCGCTGGCCGTATCATGGCTAAACGTGGTCCATTCTTGGTAATTCAAGAAACTTCTGGCCGTATCCAAGCTTATGCTGACAAAGCGGTTCAAAAAGTACTTAAAGAAAAATACCAAGGTCTAGATATCGGTGACATCATCGGTGTTAAAGGTGCACTTCATAAGTCTGGTAAGGGTGACCTATACGTGAACATGGAAGAGTACGAGTTGCTAACCAAAGCACTACGTCCACTTCCAGAAAAGTTCCACGGTCTAACTGACCAAGAGATGCGTTACCGCCAACGTTACGTTGACCTGATCGTTAACGAAGACTCTCGTCAAGCGTTCGTAGTACGTTCTAAAGTAATGTCTGCAATCCGCAACTTCATGATCTCTAAGCAGTTCATGGAAGTTGAAACGCCAATGATGCACGTTATCCCTGGCGGTGCGAGTGCGCGTCCATTCATCACGCACCACAACGCACTAGACATGCCAATGTACCTACGTATCGCGCCAGAGCTATACCTGAAGCGTCTAGTTGTTGGTGGTTTTGATCGCGTATTCGAAATCAACCGTAACTTCCGTAACGAAGGCCTTTCTCCACGCCACAACCCAGAATTCACAATGATGGAATTCTACATGGCGTACGCAGACTACAAAGATCTGATGGACCTAACTGAAGAACTACTAAGCTCAGTGGCGCAAGAAGTTCTAGGTTCAACGTCAATGCCTTACGGTGATGAAACGGTTGAGTTTGGTGGTACTTACACTCGTATGAGCATGTTCGAAGCAATCAAGCACTACAACCCAGACCACGCGCAAATCCAAGCGCTAACAGAAGAAGACCTACAAAACCGTGATCTAATGGTTTCTATCGCGAAATCTGTTCATGTTGAAGTAGAACCTTTCTGGACATGTGGTCAGCTTCTTGAAGAGATCTTTGGTGAAACAGCAGAACCTAAGCTAATGCAGCCTACGTTCATCACTGGTTACCCAGCAGATATTTCTCCGTTGGCTCGTCGTAGCGATGATAACCCGTTCTTTACAGACCGCTTTGAGTTCTTTATCGGTGGCCGTGAAGTAGCGAACGGTTTCTCAGAGCTTAACGATGCTGAAGACCAAGATGCACGCTTTAAAGCACAGGTTGAAGCGAAAGAGTCTGGTGACGACGAAGCAATGTTCTACGATGCAGACTACATCACTGCTCTAGAGCACGGCCTACCGCCAACAGCAGGCCAAGGTATCGGTATCGACCGTTTGGTTATGCTACTGACTAACACGCACACTATCCGTGACGTGATCCTATTCCCTGCAATGCGCCCGCAAGCGTAATTCGATAGGATGAGTAAAAAACCACCTTCGGGTGGTTTTTTTTTGCCTTTTAGTTAAGTTAATTCAAGTTGTTGCATTTGCTTTTTAATGGGATATGCAAATAAACATTCGCCAAATCTCAATCTATTGCATAGTCTTAATACTGAGACAGACGTGAGGGGGCGGAGTCTCGATAATGTTACCCGCTCGCAAAGATAAGTTTGTGGCACAAAATTTCTATTAACAATGAAAAAGGGTTAGAGAATGGCTGGGCAGTTTAAGATGGATTCCATCCCGGGATCGCTTGTGGTAGTTGGCGGTACTTATGAGCCTTGGTTATCGGTACTGGAGCAAGTGGGCTGGAAGTGTCACCAAGTAGGTGATTTACGCAAAGCTAATACGCTGTTAGAAGATATTGGTCCATGTATCGGTATTGTTGATCTCAGCCATGACGAGTTCAGCTTGAATGGCTTGGCGAACTTAGTCAGCTCTCACAAACACGTACGTTGGTTAGCGTTTATTCGTGAATCTCAGCTTGGCACTGACACCATATGCCAGTTCATTGTTAACTTTTGTATCGATTTTTTCACAGCGCCGATCCCAGATGCACAGTTATTAAGCACAATAGGTCACCAGCTTGGCATGCTTAAGTTGGAGAAAAAAGTTTGGCCTAGTTTTGGTAGCAGTTTAGATATGGGTTTGATCGGTGAATCTATCCCGATGAAACGTTTACGCGATCAAGTGAAGCGCATTGGTCCAACGGACGTCAGCATTCTGATTTCTGGGGAAAGTGGGACTGGTAAAGAGGCGGTTGCTAGGGCCATCCATAAAGTCTCTTCACGCTCTCATAAACCGTTTATGGCAATTAACTGTCGCGCACTCAATGAACAACGTTTCCAAGCTGAAGTATTTGGTATTAACGCCGATGAAGATATGGAAGCATGCCTGCTTGAACAAGCAGATGGTGGCACCGTGTTGTTTAATGACATTCTTACCATTTCAAAAGAGCAGCAAATGAATCTGCTGAGATTCTTGCAAGAAGGCACCATTGATACTAAAGATGGCGTAAAAGCGGTTAACGTGCGTATTCTTGCTGCTAACTCGTCGGATGTTGAAAAAGCTTTGATTGACGGTGACTTCAATGAAGAGCTTTACCATTACATCAACGTTCTGCGCATCAATGTCCCTAGCTTGAAAGAACGTGCGAGTGACATCGCATTGCTGGCTCGTTTCTACTTACAAGAGTTCTCAAAAGAGTACAACTCGCAAGCAAAAAGCTTTTCTGAGGATGCATTCAAGGCACTGACACGTTATTTCTGGCCTGGAAATGTGCGTGAGCTGATGAACCAAGTGAAGCGAGCGGTATTAATGTCCGACAGCGTAATGATTGAAGAGCATCACTTAGATTTACCTCAACGTAATGACTCAAAGCGCAGCTTGAAATCAATCCGAGAGAAGAGTGAACGTGATGCGTTGCTGGTTGTTTTGGAATCTCATTCTGGTCAAGTTTCAAATGCGGCGAAAGAGCTCGGAGTTTCGCGTGCAACCATGTATCGACTACTTAATAAACATAACTTGATTTCCGAACAAGCCATGTAGTTGGCCTTTCCCTGTGTTAAATAGGCGAATAAATACAATAAAAGAGAGTGGCCACAGAGCCGCTCTTTTTATTTTTGTTTGGTTTGATTTATAAAATCCGCAAATTTATATATTCCTCAGGTGAATATGTTATACATAAAAGTATATGAAACTAAATTGCGGTGTATTGATTTGTTTTTAATCAAAAAGGCAAAAAATGTTTGATATATATTCATCAAAGCTTACAATTTAACCGTAACTCAATGAGTTATACCTTTCATAAACGGATTAATTTTTAGCTAGGAGGCGCAAGATGAAACATTACGTTGTTAACACCACTGCTTGCGCTGATCGTATGCCTATCGCTCCGATAACCCTTAAATCGGATGATACCAATACCACTGGCTCACAAGATAAAAATTAATCCGTAACCTATCATATTTATTACTAGGCTGCGGGAAAGTAGCGGCTTAGTATCAACAGAATATTTCTGTTCATTTTACGCACTATTTTTCCCAGTCGAATACATCGATAATCGGAGAAAATATTATGCGTCACTCTATTTACTTACAATTGGCCACTTTGCTATTGAAAGCAGACCTTAAACGCGAAGAAAAGCAATGGCAGCGTACCATACGCCGAACTGCTCATGATATTCCATGGACGAATGTTCATCTATTGAGGGATATTGGTTTAGATCGCGATGGTCGTTCTACACGTGCCAATGTTCCGGATGCAGTAAAAGTTGAACGTCGAGTTCGTCATCTTCGTCGAGTTTTAACGTCGCGAATAATGACGTAATCGTTAGCGTGTTGGACTGACTGAGTTGCTAACGAGTCATTCAACACGCTTAACTTTTTATATGAAGTATGACTTCATTGGATAAACAGCTGATCTTGAAGGTCAGCTGTTTTCGTTTGAGGGGGGTACCGTTAAGGGCAAGGATTCGAGTAAGTTGTACCTATTGCTTGAATTTCAGTAAGTAGTTCGTCGCTAAGTTGCAAATCAATACTGTCGATATTGGCTTTTAATTGGTCTAGGTTTGTTGCACCGATAATGTTAGAAGCAACAAATGGACGCTGATTGACAAACGCGAGCGCCATTTGTGCAGGGTTTAGACCATGCTCTTGAGCTAAATTGACGTAAGCTTCGGTCGCTTTAACACCTTGCGGAGTGAAGTAGCGCGCAAAACGCTCCCACTTAGTGCATCGAGCGCCTTCAGGTTTTGCCCCGTTTAGGTATTTACCACTCAGGCAGCCAAATGCCAAAGGAGAGTAGGCAAGTAACTGAACGCCTTCGTAATGGCTGATTTCAGACAAGCCAACTTCGAAGCTGCGGTTCAATAAGTTATATGGGTTTTGAATGGAGACAATTCTTGGCAAATCGTGTTTTTCTGCCAAACGCAATAGCGACATCACACCCCACGGCGTCTCGTTGGATACGCCGATATAGCGCACTTTACCTGCATTCACTAATTCAGTAAGCGCTTCCAACGTTTCAATTAACGTGACTTCTTCTTGTTTGTCAGGGTATGGGTAGTTGAGTTGACCAAAGCAGTTGGTTTGACGCTGCGGCCAATGTAGTTGGTACAAATCGACATAATCGGTTTGTAGACGATTAAGGCTGTCATCAATTGCTGTATGGATGTGGCGACGATTAAGGCTCATGTTGTCTCTAATGTGAGGAACATTGCGAGGGCCTGCCACTTTTGTTGCCAGTACTACTTTCTCTCTTTTGCCGCTTTTTGCTAACCAATTACCGATGTATTGCTCGGTGAGCCCTTGTGTTTCCGAGTTTGGCGGTACAGGGTACATCTCTGCGGTATCGATGAAGTTCACCCCATGATCGAGGGCAAAGTCGAGCTGTTCAAAGGCGTCCTTTTCTGTGTTTTGCTCGCCAAACGTCATAGTGCCGAGGCAGATTTTACTGATCTCAAGTGATGAGTGCGGTAGTTTTGTGTATTGCATATCACGTCCTTGAAGAGTTACCGACTAAATAAGTGACTCCAATATAGGGGATTTGTAGCCGCAATCGCAAATGATTTACGTATAAAGGAAGAGCAAACTCGAAAGCTACAGTTAGCCTAACTACACTTAAATGATCGTGTGAAGGAGGTATGTTATGCAGAAGCATCAATTGGACATGTGGCTACATGGTCCACATAAAGATACTTATAAAACTCCCAAAGTATTTGTGATTGGGTGTTCTGATGTCTCTGACTATCTTTTAGCTGTGGAGTACAAGCATCAACTTGAGCCGATTAAAGACGGTGAAGACCCGATACATTTTGGCTCTCTAGACTTAGTAAAAGAAGAACTATTGAGGTTAGGGGTCGATAAAGCGTATTTAAGGCTGCGCAATGCGTATGACGAATGTGGCACTGAAGAGGCAGCCTCATACTGCGATATTGAGTTATCGCTCGTGACGCACTAAATAGCTGATATAGTTTTATTCTGGTTGAGTGTTAATGTAGTGCTTGAGTAAGATCTGTTCAGTAAACTGTGTTCTAAGGTAAAAGCCTCGGGGCAGAGTTTTCATCGGCTTACCATTTGAGTTATATGCTTCGGTGAGCGCTTTTGCATTTGCGGCTTTAGGGCGAAGATGCAGCGCTTCTCCGTGTCTGGCGGAAATTTGATCAAATCTTCCCAAGACGATCATCTCCATTAACTCTTCCCAGTCATTTCGCAAAATCCGTTCTTCTTCTTCATCTGGTGACCAAATGAGTGGACTGCCCACACGTCTTTCAGCGAGTGGGATTTCTCGTTCTCCTTCTACGGGTACCCAAAGCACACGAGATAGCTTGTTTCGAACATGACTTGTTTCCCATGTAAGACCATGAACACCAGTGAGGGGGGCCACAGAAACAAAGGTTGTTTCTAAAGGTTTGCCAGAGTAACTGATCGGAATACTTTTCAACTCGATCCCTAGTTTTGCGAAATCTTGTTGAGGTTTACTGCCAGCTGGAGCGCCCAAGTGCCATTCGAGTAATTGACCCACCCAACCTTTATCACGTTTTAAGTTTTCAGGAACAATCATATTCGCCTCGGCGGCCAACTCAGCAAAACTGAGTCCTGCCATATCATGCGCTCGTTCCAATAGCTCTGCTTCTGTTTGTGGTTCTGGTTTCATAGTTACAAGGTGGTATTACAAAAAATATAGTTTATCAAACTCCGACCAAATCTACTGTTTAAGATTTCACCGAGGCGGTGTAAGAACGATCAATTCATAACTTATCCACAGGTGGAGGAGATATAGATAAGATCCTGACGAGGTCTGTATGAATAAACAGGGGTTAAAATGCATTTTTGGGGTTGATTTTGTTGTAATCATCTAAACGAATAGCAGGTAAGTGTGGATAAATAGCCTGTTGGTGGATCTTTGACCGATCTGAGTTTGGTGAAAAGATCATCAAGAAATTGAAGATCGAATTATCGTTGTTTTTAAAAATAAATACTTTCTTATCAATGTTTTATGTTTGTTTTTTTGTTTATTCATTTGTTTTTCATTTGATGGGATTGAACTGAATTACTCATTTGAATTGAATTCTTCACAAAGTTATTCACAGAAAAGGTGAATAAATGTGGGCAATGTCTCACTCTTGTGTTGATAAGGTATGGTTTGATTAAAAGATATCCAAAAATGCTGAAAAGGTAATAAATCTTGCTCATATCACATCAGTAAGTTTGCTAGTAATGGGGATATGTGGAAAAATCACGGTAATAAAAAATTTATTCATAGAGGTTAGCCAGTGATAGATGGCGATGGTTACCGACTTAATGTTGGTATTGTGATATGTAATAACCATGGTCAGGTCTTCTGGGCTAAACGATACGGGCAACACTCATGGCAATTTCCACAAGGTGGGATTGACGAAGGTGAAACCCCTGAACAAGCCATGTTCAGGGAGTTATACGAAGAAGTCGGTTTAACGAAAAAAGACGTTAAGATCATTGCAACAAGTCGTCATTGGTTAAGATATAAGCTACCAAAGCGATTGGTGCGTTGGGACTCCAAGCCTGTTTGTATCGGCCAAAAACAGAAATGGTTTCTGCTGAGATTAGAATGCGATGAGTCTCGCATTAATATGCAACGCGGAAAATCCCCTGAATTTGATGGTTGGCGCTGGGTAAGTTACTGGTATCCAGTTAGGCAAGTTGTTTCTTTCAAGCGAGATGTTTATCGACGAGCGATGAAAGAATTTGCATCCTTAGCCATGCCTTTTCGAGAGAGAAAAGCGAAAGGGAAAAGAAAAAAGCAACGTAGAGGATAATCATGCTCAGTCAGCTAAGGGAAATAGTTGAGAAAGTCTCCAGGGTCGATGATGTGCATCTGGCACTCGATATATTGGTGAAAGAGACTTGTGCTGCCCTTAGTACTGAGTGCTGTACTATCTATCTTGCTAATGAAGAAATGCAGCGCCTTGAGTTAATGGCAACTCAAGGCCTTATTTTTGAAGGTGATAGTATTCATATCAACTTCAATGAAGGCTTGGTTGGGTTGGTAAAACGAAGCGCTGAACCCCTTAACCTTGCCGAAGCCTCAAAACACCCCGAGTTCAAATTCTTTCCTCAACTCGGCGAACAGATTTACCACTCTTTTTTAGCTACTCCAATCATTCATCGTAAACAAGTTTT
Source organism: Vibrio sp. 1288 (assembly GCF_033344475.1). NCBI lineage: Bacteria > Pseudomonadati > Pseudomonadota > Gammaproteobacteria > Vibrionales > Vibrionaceae > Vibrio > Vibrio sp. 1288. Next base: position 44,901 of record NZ_JAWPOX010000001.1, on the reverse strand, counting down.
AGGTGTGTTGGTGATCCAACAAAAAACACCGCGCTTGTTTAGTGAAATGGAAGAATCGTTTCTTGTTACTTTATCCGCTCAGTTAGCGGTGCTCATTGCACATGCGCAGAGTCTTGGGCATTGGCAGTTAGCATCTAAACCCACGGTATTAAAAGGTTTGCCTGCGTCTACTGGTGTCGCGATTGGAGAGTTTTGGTTCGACAATACCCAGCCGAGTTTATCGGATGTTTTCCCTTCGTCCACGTTAGATAAGGAACGCGAGCACGAGACATTACTGGTGGCCATAGAGCGAGCGTTAAATGACTTTCGCCGTATGCGGAAAAAGCTGGACAGTGAAATCAACAAAGATGCGCTTGCGATCTTCGATCTGTTTACTCACTTACTGAATGATCCGATGCTTCGCGGTGATTTGAAGAAGCAGATTGAAAAAGGAGATAGGGCAGACTGGGCGTTACGCCAAGTTGTAGAGTCATACTCGAATCGATTTGCCAGAATGTCGGATGTATACATGCGTGAAAGAGCGCAAGATATCCGAGAGTTAGGGCAAAGGCTGCTCTATTTTCTACACAACAGCGAGCAAGAAAATTCTGCAATTGATCGTCCCATTATTTTGGTGGCGAATGAACTCACTGCCACCTTGCTCGCTTCTGTACCTAAAGAGTTTTTGTTAGCTGTCGTATCATTAGAGGGAGGCGCTAACTCTCACGCTGCCATTTTATCTCGAGCTCTTGGGGTCCCTGCAGTCATGGGCGCCAACATTAATCCGGATGTGGTTAATGGCAAACTCGGGATAGTCGACGGCTATACGGGTGAGATCTTCTTAGAGCCAAACCGCCAGTTGTTGCGAGAGTATCGCAGCTTAGTAAGCGAAGAGTCTGAATTGTTTGCCATGGTAAACAAGGACCTCGCACTCCCTGCGGTTACGCAAGATAATCACCATATCGAAATTATGCTGAATGCGGGACTCAGTGCAGACAGTAATATTGCCATCAACACAGGTGTTGATGGTGTTGGGTTGTACCGAACTGAGATTGCATTTTTACTTCAGCATCACTTTCCTTCGGAAGATGAGCAGTATCATCAATACCAAGCAATACTTAACAGCTATCCGAATCAACGAGTAGTGATGCGTACTTTGGATATTGGTGGTGACAAACCTTTGCCGTATTTGCCCATCGAAGAAGATAATCCGTTTCTAGGCTGGCGTGGCATTCGTTTTACATTGGATCATCCAGACATTTTCTTGATCCAGCTGCGTGCAATGTTAAGAGCGAGTGCAGAAAGCGGAAACTTAAGTATCTTATTGCCAATGGTGTCAGGGGTAAAAGAGCTAGACGATGCCATTAGCTTGATTAATCAAGCTCACAGCGAAGCCGTTTTGCTTGATGATAGAATTCAATTCCCACAAATTGGGGTCATGATTGAAGTACCATCGATGGTGTATCTGTTGCCAACGATTGCTCACCGTGTTGATTTTGTTTCTGTCGGGACAAACGATTTAACTCAGTATTTATTAGCGGTAGATAGGAACAATTCGCGCGTAGCGGATGTCTATGAATCTATGCATCCTGCGGTACTGTTAGCGCTTAAGCAAATCCATGAGGTGTGTGATAAATATCAGGTGCCCGTGTGTATTTGTGGTGAGCTAGCGGGTGATCCATTTGGCGCTCTTCTCTTACTTGGGTTAGGGTATACCAGTTTGAGTATGAACACCTCCAATGTGGCTAAGGTGAAATATTTGATTCGTCATAGCCAACAAGAAGAATTAGAAAAATTAGCGGAGCAAGCAATGACAAAGTCCTATGGGGAGGACATTCATCAAATGATGCATGACTTCTTCATTCAACAGGGCTTTGCGGGCTTTATCCGTGCAGGTAAAAAGTAGGAAATCGTGACCGTCTCTTTATTTTTGTTATTGTTGGCGCTAGGCGCTTTTGTGGGTGTGATGGCGGGGTTACTCGGTATCGGTGGTGGTTTGATTGTTGTTCCTGCCTTGTTGTATTTGCTTCCTCTTGCTGGGATCTCTCCAGAAATGAGTATGCACATGGCCTTAGCCACTTCGTTAGCGAGTATTATTGTCACGTCTGGCTCATCGGCGATGAATCACCTTAAGCTCGGCAATGTCGATATGTTTGTCGTAAAATGGTTGATGCCTGGTGTGGTCATTGGTGGCTTTGTTGGTGCCAATATTGCTGAGTGGATCCCTACACACTATTTGCCGAAAGTGTTTGGTGTCATTGTTCTTTGCCTGTCAGTACAAATGTTTCGTTCCATTAAAGTTACGAGCAGTAAACCTATGCCGAGCAGCCCTGTGACTGTAGTTTACGGCACGGGAATTGGTGTCGTATCAAGCCTTGCTGGTATTGGTGGTGGCTCACTGTCGGTACCATTTTTAAATAAACATGGGATAGAGATGCGTAAAGCGGTGGGCTCATCCTCCGTTTGTGGTTGCGTGATTGCTATTTCTGGTATGATCGGCTTCATCTTACATGGCTATAAAGTGGAAGGCTTACCTTCATACAGTATTGGCTATGTTTATCTTCCCGCTTTATTAGCGATTGCTATGGCCTCGATGCTCACAACAAAAGTGGGTGCGAAGCTCGCAACTAACCTTCCAACTGCGGTATTAAAAAAGATATTCGCGGTGTTCTTAATGTTTGTTGCAGCGACCATGCTGCTCTAAGTTTGTACCCAAGTCATTCTCGCTGAACCAAGCATCTAGAGGTTACTTGGGTATATTTATTTTGTTGTGATAAGAAGAGAATGATTTATGTCTCAGGGATATATTGAATTTCCCAATATTGATCCGGTTTTAATCTCTATTGGTCCTGTTTCGGTTCGTTGGTACGGTTTGATGTACCTTGTGGGCTTTATGTTTGCTCTATGGTTAGCGAACCGACGTGCAGATAAGCCTGGAAGTGGTTGGACACGAGAGCAGGTTTCTGATTTGTTGTTCGCAGGCTTCCTTGGCGTGGTGATTGGTGGCCGTGTAGGCTACGTGCTTTTCTACAATTTTGAGCTCTTCATGGCTGACCCTTTGTATCTATTTAAAGTGTGGACCGGTGGTATGTCTTTCCACGGGGGCTTACTGGGGGTGATTACTGCGATGTTCTGGTATGCACACAAAAACGGGCGAACTTTCTTCGGTGTTGCTGACTTTATCGCGCCGCTTGTGCCATTTGGTTTGGGTATGGGGCGTTTAGGTAACTTCATGAACAGCGAGTTGTGGGGCCGAGTAACGGATGTGCCTTGGGCGATCGTTTTCCCAAATGGCGGTCCACTGCCACGTCATCCATCGCAGCTTTATGAAATGGCGCTTGAAGGTATCGTACTTTTCTTCATCTTGAATTGGTTCATCAAGAAACCTCGTCCTCTAGGTTCTGTTTCAGGGCTATTTTTAGCTGGATATGGTACATTCCGCTTCTTAGTTGAGTACGTGCGCGAACCAGACGCTCATTTGGGTTTATTCGGTGGCTTTATTTCCATGGGACAGATTTTATCCCTGCCAATGGTGGTTATCGGTGTCCTCATGATGGTTTGGGCATACAAACGTGGTCATTACAAAGACGAATTACCACAAAAGACGAAGTAAGGTATTGGTGTGAAACAGTATTTAGATTTGTGTCAACGCATCGTTGACCAAGGTGTTTGGGTTGAAAATGAGCGTACAGGCAAGCGCTGCCTGACCGTAATCAACGCGGATTTAACCTACGATGTTGCGAACAATCAATTTCCGTTGGTCACCACACGTAAAAGTTTTTGGAAAGCAGCCGTTGCAGAGCTACTAGGGTACATTCGTGGTTACGATAATGCGGAAGATTTTCGTAAGCTGGGCACGAAAACCTGGGATGCCAATGCCAACCTAAATGATGCCTGGTTGAATAACCCATACCGTAAAGGCGAAGACGACATGGGCCGTGTCTATGGGGTTCAAGGGCGCGCCTGGGCGAAACCTGATGGTGGTCATGTTGACCAGCTACGTAAGATAGTGGATGACTTAACGCGTGGCGTTGATGACCGCGGTGAAATCTTGAACTTCTACAACCCGGGTGAGTTCCACATGGGGTGCTTGCGTCCTTGTATGTACAGTCACCATTTTTCATTGCTGGATGATACGCTTTACCTGAATAGTACTCAGCGTTCGTGTGATGTACCGCTTGGCTTAAACTTCAATATGGTTCAAGTTTACGTGTTCTTGGCGATTATTGCGCAAATTACGGGCAAGAAACCTGGTCAGGCATTTCATAAGATTGTGAATGCTCACATTTATGAAGACCAGCTTGAACTGATGCGCGATGTTCAGTTGAAACGTGAGCCATTAAAAGCGCCGACGTTCCATATCAACCCAGAGATTAAATCTCTAGAAGATTTGGAAACATGGGTCACACTGGATGACTTTTGGGTTGAAGGGTACGAGCATCACGATCCTATTCGTTACCCATTCTCAGTGTAACGAGTATCGTTCTTCAAGATATAGAAAAAGCTCCGAATGGAGCTTTTTTCTTTTTTGTACTTAGAAGGTATTATTTTAGTGCACTGACAATATAACGGTGAATTGGGTTGGTCTGCATCGGTTTGGACAGTGCCGGGCTAATAAACTTAGGTTGAGTGAATATTTCTTTACTCACTAATGAACGGATAAGCTCAAAGTACTTCAGCTCCGTTTTCCCGCACAACAATAGTGAAAAGTCATCGCCCAATTTATCATAGGCATTGAGCACCTCTCGGAATCCTCTAAGATACAAGTAATCCTTCGTTAAACCTCCACCTCGATACACTCGGGCAGTCGTTGTAAATGCTTGAAGATCAGAAGCTTTATACTGTTCTTTTAATAGCATGAACGTATGGCGGAAATCGCGATCCTTGATCATCGACTCTACTGCCAGAACTCGTAAGGCTAAGGTTCTTAGGCGCTTGATACTGAAATGTCCTGACAGATACTCACATAATATAGCCAGCCCTTCTTGAGTGTTGGTATTGGCAGGACAACCTAAGCTCAGGACTTTTAGCGGTTGTTGACGACCGTTAAGCGTAGTTAGGAGATGTACTCCCATTTCATGATGTGCAAGAGCCTCCAGCTCATCAGTGGTGATGTACGCCGCGTGGTTAATTTTGACTCTAGATCCTGAAACTAGTGCGTTTGCTAACATCCCGTCCAACACCTGTATTTCACATTCATACCCATTGCGTTGAGCAAAATTTTGCATGAAACGTGCTATTGCACGGCTATCGTGCTGAGGTTCTTTTTCTTCTTCTGTAGGAAGGTGCAATATGAAATGGGCGTTGGCAATATCTTTGGCGCTCGGTTCCCCATAATAGCGTAAGGAGTTATAAAGAAACTCTTGCGTACCTATGGTATTCACTTGATCCAGTTTATCTGCATAAGACTGAATTACATCCGCGTACAGCCTCTGCAGTTGGGTGTCTTGAATGTTTTCTAGAGGTAGCTCATATAGACGTCGCTTTGCGCTGTGGGTATCTACGTTAGTAATTGAATATTGAAAATTAGGCTCTTGAGAATATTTGTTTTTAATGAAACGTTCTCTTTCTTGAGCATAATTAAGAGGATTCACGCTACTGAGGATATCAATATCAGCAACCAGTTGGGTTAGGTTTTCGTCTATTGCGAGTAGCTGATCAGAAATAGCGTCATTAAGCTGCGTCATGTTGTCGACTCCAAATGAGATAGCTCAGCATAAGCATGCTGATGTGGCTCAAATTATCACCGGACAATCGATTTGAACAGTTTAATTATCATAAAAAAGGCTCCACGATGTGGAGCCTAAACAATAAGCGATGGTATGTCGTTGTTGTTACGTTGTTAGGGCTAGAATTGCACCTGGTAGAATAACGAATACTGACATTAGGTAACCACCAACAACTGCTTTATTCTTAATAGCCATTTCAGAAATCATCTCAGCGCCTTTAACCGGAATCTCACGTAGGAATGGAATTCCAAAGATAAACAGCGTCGCCATGATGTTAAATACTAAGTGGACTAGAGCGATTTGTAGTGCGAATACTGCGAACTCTCCAGATACCGCTGTCGCTGCTAGTAGTGCCGTAATACAAGTACCAATGTTAGCACCCAGAGTGAAAGGGTAGATATCTCGTACTTTCAACACGCCAGTACCAACCAACGGAACCATTAAACTTGTCGTGGTTGAGGAAGATTGTACTAGAACGGTCACGATTGAGCCTGATACGATGCCGTGAATAGGACCACGACCGATGGCGTTTTTCAAAATTTCACGTGCGCGACCAACCATTAGGCTCTTCATCAATTTACCCATCACTGTGATTGCAACGAAGATAGTCGCAATACCCAAAGCAATAAGCATGACGCCGCCAACAGTATCACCGAAGGTAGAAAGTGGCTCTTTAATTGCGCCTACGACTGGCTTTGTAATTGGTTTAATAAAGTTGAAGCCTTTAATGCTCATATCACCAGTAGCAAGCAGTGGAGAAACAAGCCAGTGAGAAACTTTCTCTAAAATGCCGAACATCATTTCCAACGGAAGGAAAATAGCGACAGCAAGCAAGTTGAAGAAGTCATGAATGGTTGCACTTGCAAATGCACGTTTGAACTCTTCTTTACAGCGCACGTGGCCAAGAGACACAAGCGTATTGGTCACTGTGGTACCAATGTTAGCACCCATCACCATAGGGATAGCGGTTTCTACAGGTAAGCCACCTGCAACCAAGCCTACAATAATAGACGTTACAGTACTTGAAGACTGAATTAAGGCTGTTGCCACCAAGCCGATCATTAGACCTGCAACTGGGTGTGCGGCAAATTCAAATAGCACCTTAGCTTGATCGCCAGTTGCCCATTTAAAGCCACTACCAACCATAGATACTGCTAGAAGAAGCAGATATAACATGAATGCCAAGTTAGCCCAGCGTAACCAACGAGCTGTGCTCGAAATTGGTGCCACTGTTGAAGTAGCTTGGTTCATCATAATTTTCTCCGTTGACCTTTCAGTTCATTTTTCGGTCTGTAGTTGAATCTGCGGGCGATGTTAGAGAACAAATATTTCAGTAATATTACAGATTTCTTGCTGTGAGAGATTTTTATTGTTCTTTTTGATAATGGCGTAAAAGAGGAAGAAAGTTAATTTTTAACTTGTTGATTTTAATGGTTAAATTTTGATTTCGTTTTGTTTGGTTTTTGCGTTTTTTTGTAGAGAAAATGCGCCTCAGTTCAACTTTTATGACAGTGTTGACTTTATACTTTCGGTAAAACTTATGCTTTTGTAAGGTATTGTATGGTTTTGTCGAGTTTATTGTTTGTCTCTGTCACATTTGGTATAAAAAGTATCACTTTCTTTTCGGGACTCGATCATGTCACATCTAAACTACAACCATCTCTATTATTTCTGGATGGTGTGCAAACAGGGCTCTGTAACTAAGGCGGCTGACGCGCTCTTCCTGACACCGCAAACCGTGACAGGACAGATTAAAGCGCTTGAAGAGCGCATGAAAGGAAAGTTAACCAAGCGCAATGGTCGTACAGTTGAGCCCACTGAGTTAGGTCAGCTTGTGTTTAAGTACGCCGACCGGATGTTCGGTTTGAGTTATGAGATGTTAGATATCGTCAATTACAGCCAGCACTCGAACATTCTATTTGAAGTTGGTGTAGCCGATGCATTATCTAAACGCTTGGTCAGTAAAATACTGATGACGACCGTCCCGGAAGATAACAGTATTCATTTACGCTGTTATGAATCGACCCACGAACTGCTACTTGAACGCCTTTCTCAGCACAAGCTAGATATGATCCTTTCGGATTGTCCCGTTGATTCTACTCAAAGTCCTGGCCTTTATAGCAAAAAGTTAGGTGAAAGTAGCATGAGCTTTTTTGCTTCTTCTGAAATTGAAAATGTGCGATTCCCTGAGATCTTGGAACAAAAAAAACTTCTGATTCCCGCGAGCCGAACGGCTATGGGGCGTAAAGTTATTCAATGGTTTGATCGTCAAGGCCTTCAACCCAATGTGCTAGGGGAGTTTGATGATGTTGCGTTGATGAAAGCTTTTGCTCGGTACCACGATGATGTGATTTTCTTGGCACCGACCGTATACATGTCGGAGATTGAAGACGACCGAAATTTACAGCTAATTGGCCATGTCGATGGGCTAAAAGAAGAGTACTACGTGATTTTTGCGGAACGAATGATCCAACACCCCGCGGTAAAAAATGTTTGTGATGCTGATTTCAGTCAAATGTTTGAGTAAACCCGTATCGTTGCGTAAATAAATAGATTACTATCAATAAAAATATAATTCTAAATAATATCTAAGTAAGCAAGATACTTGTTTTAGTGAGCAAAACTATTAATTATTGATGGCGCACCAATTAAAATCCTTGGTGGATAATATTGGTGTATCACTAACAACTAAATTAGAGATTCTAATAATGAAGACTCTGGAAGTGTATCTTGATTTTCTTAGATATATAAATCAGTGCAACACAACAAGCTGGCCAGGGTTGGAATAAGTAAGTTGTAGCTAGAGGTCCAACACATGAATCTACAAGAAATGGAGCAGAACTCCGCAAAAGCCGTCGTGTTGCTCAAAGCGATGGCAAACGAGAGACGCCTACAAATCCTTTGTATGCTGCATAACCAAGAGCTGTCCGTGGGAGAGCTGTGTGCAAAGTTAGAGCTAAGCCAGTCGGCATTATCTCAGCATCTTGCTTGGCTTCGCCGTGATGAGTTAGTCACGACAAGGAAAGAAGCACAAACGGTATACTACACATTAAAGAGTGATGAAGTGAAAGCGTTAATAAAAACACTGCATAGTCTTTATTGTGCTGAGAGTGCTCAACATTAATTAAATAGTCCTAATATACTGCTCATTTTAGAGTGTGAATCTAACTTGTTGGAATATTTGAGAGTGGCGTTAAACTTTTGATGATAGGGTACTACTCATCGACCAATTTGCTATGTTCTCAAGTGTTTTATTAGTGCTTTCTAGTTTGAGCGTTATATGGGTAATGAATAAGCTGATGTCTTTAAATGGGACATTCAGAAAAAGAAAAGCTGGCATTGCCAGCTTTTTTTATTAAGAAAATTTTGTAGATATAAAAAAACCGACACAAGGTCGGTTTTTTCTTCACTGTAAAATCAGAACTCTATTAAAGAGCTTTGATTTGTGCAGCGAAACGAGACTTATGGCGAGCTGCTTTATTCTTGTGAATAAGGCCTTTAGTTGCCATGCGGTCTAGGATAGGTGTAACTACAGCGAATGCAGCAGTTGCAGCTTCTTTGTCGCCTGCTTCGATAGCAGCAACAGTTTTCTTCATGTAAGTACGCATCATTGAGCGACGGCTAGCATTGTGCTGACGACGTTTCTCAGCTTGGATAGCGCGCTTCTTAGCAGATTTACTATTTGCCAAGGGTCTAACTCCCAAAAACTTAGTTCTGTGACAATTTAAGGGCGAGGAATATCCCTCATTTGCGCTTAAATGTCAAATGATTTGTGCAAAAACCGATCTAAGCCAAAACAAATTTTGGTAAGAGAGGTTATCGCGGTTAAGATGGCGGGGATTCTAACAGCATTTTTATACCAATGCTAATAATTATCCGCGAAAGGCACACTTATTCCTTACAACCCGCGGATAGATTTTTGACGTCTATTTGCAGCACCTGTCAGAGAAACAGTATAGGGTTAGCTGTCTTATGGTGATATTCCGAGGTTACAGTGAGTAAACGACTACTCAAGTCTGGCATGATCGTCAGTGCTATGACATTTATTTCCCGCGTTCTTGGCCTAGTTCGTGATGTTGTAGTGGCAAATTTAATGGGGGCAGGAGCAAGCGCAGACGTTTTTTTCTTCGCCAATAAAATTCCTAATTTTTTACGACGTTTGTTTGCTGAAGGTGCTTTTTCCCAAGCGTTTGTACCTGTTTTAACGGAAAGCCATGCTCAAGGCGACATGGATAAAACTCGGGAGCTCATTGCTCGTGCAGCGGGCACATTGGGGGTGATAGTCTCAATTGTTACCATCTTAGGTGTTCTAGGTTCCGGTGTGGTGACTGCACTGTTTGGTTTTGGTTGGTTCCTAGACTGGATGCATGGTGGTCCCGCGGCTGAGAAGTTCGAACTTGCTAGCGTGATGCTCAAGATTACCTTTCCTTATTTATGGTTCATCACTTTTGTTGCCCTATCGGGAGCCATTCTCAATACACTAGGTAAGTTTGCGGTTTCTTCGTTTACTCCCGTCTTCCTCAACGTAATGATCATTTTGGCAGCATGGTTTATCTCGCCGCAGATGTCACAGCCAGAGATTGGTCTTGCCATCGGTGTTTTCCTTGGTGGTGTGGTTCAGTTCTTATTTCAAATCCCTTTCCTTATTAAAGCGGGGGTTATGGTTAAGCCGAAATGGGGCTGGCGCGATCCGGGCGTGGTGAAGATCCGAACCTTAATGATTCCTGCTTTGTTCGGTGTGTCGGTAAGCCAAATCAACTTGTTGTTTGATACTTTTATTGCCAGCTTTCTGCAAACCGGTTCGATCAGTTGGTTGTACTATTCAGATCGCTTGTTGGAATTCCCGTTAGGTCTGTTTGGTATTGCTATTGCAACGGTGATTTTACCAGCATTATCACGCAAACATGTTGACGCACAAAATGAAGGATTCGCACAAACCATGGACTGGGGGGTGCGCATGGTGATCTTACTTGGCCTTCCTGCAATGCTTGGTTTGATGGTACTGGCAAAACCTATGTTGATGGTGTTATTCATGCGAGGTGAGTTTTCGCCACAAGACGTACATCAAGCATCATTGTCACTCTTTGCTTACGCTTCAGGCTTGTTGAACTTTATGCTGATTAAAGTGCTCGCTCCGGGTTATTACTCGCGTCAAGACACTAAAACGCCAGTGAAATACGGCATCATTGCGATGGTGACCAACATGGTATTTAATGCAATTTTTGCGTACTTCTATGGCTACGTTGGCTTGGCTATCGCGACGGCACTATCGGCATTTGTGAATATGGCACTGCTGTATCGTGGCCTGCACATCGCAGAGGTATACCAAATCACTAAGCGAACCGTCTTCTTTATTATACGTTTAGCTATTGCTGGCGCGGCGATGGTGGCGGCAATCTTATGGCAACTGGAAGATATGTCAGTATGGCTGGGCTGGAGCTTTGCTCACCGAAGCGCGGTGCTAGGGATGTTGATCGGTTTAGGAGCCGTGGTTTACCTAGTGGTTCTATTTTTAACTGGTGCGCGTTTAAAAGACCTAAAAGCTGGGACAGACTGAGGGTGATTAGTATATAATCCGTCAGTTTCACACAGTGTAAAGTAAAACAGAGGCAGAAAGCAGTATCCAATGGAACTGATTAGAGGCATTCACAATATCAACCCGCGACATCATGGTTGTGTGCTGACTATTGGCAATTTCGATGGTGTCCATAAAGGCCATCAACAAGTATTGCAGCAAGTGTCTGAGCAAGCGGACAGGCTATCCTTGCCTTCTGTTGTGATGACCTTTGAACCTCAGCCGATGGAGCTGTTTGCCAAAGACAAGGCACCTGCAAGGTTGACGCGATTACGCGATAAGTTCGTGCAATTGAGTAAGCTCGATATTGACCGCTTACTGTGTGTCAATTTCAATCGCCATTTTGCAAGTTTAACCGCGGAAGAGTTTATCCGTGACTTGTTGGTCGAGCGTTTGGGTGTTAAGTTTCTTGTCGTTGGTGATGATTTCTGCTTTGGCAAAGGCCGTACAGGTAACTTTGCAATGCTGCAGGAAGCAGGGGAAAAATACGGCTTTGATGTCGTAAGTACCCAGAGCTTTTGTTTACAACAATTACGTGTCAGCAGTACGGCTATCCGTCAAGCGCTGGCGCGTGACGATTTGCATTCCGCGCAAGAGATGCTGGGAAGAAACTACAGCATCAGCGGTCGTGTTTCTCATGGAAGAAAGCTAGGTCGAACCATTGGGTTCCCTACTGCAAATATTCCTTTGAAACGCTGTGTTTCTCCGGTTTCCGGAGTCTATGTTGTTCAAGCGCTTGGCTTAGGAAATAAGCCAGTTGGTGGTGTTGCTAATATTGGTCAAAGACCAACCGTCAATGGTGTTCGCCAACAGTTAGAAGTGCACTTATTCGACTTTCATGCCAATTTATATGGCAAGCTACTAGAAGTGGAACTTTTGCATAAACTTCGAGATGAGCAAAAGTTTGAGTCGTTTGAAGCACTTAAACAACAAATCGAATTGGATGCTGAAGCAGCAAGGGTGTGGCTGCGTCAGCTTAAGCGTTGAGCGGTTTATTCCACCGTTCAACATAATGTCTATTTTTCGCCCAATATAACGGAATTAAGAATCGATGAGTGAGTATAAAGATACCCTGAACTTACCTGAAACAGGGTTTCCAATGCGCGGCAACCTGGCCAATCGTGAGCCAGAAATGCTTAAGCGTTGGTACAAAGAAGATCTTTACGGTGAAATCCGTAAAGCTAAGAAAGGCAAAAAGTCATTCGTATTACACGATGGCCCTCCTTACGCAAATGGTGACATTCATATTGGTCACGCACTAAACAAGATTCTTAAAGACATTATTATTAAATCCAAAACACTTTCAGGTTTTGACGCACCTTACATCCCAGGCTGGGACTGCCACGGTCTACCAATCGAATTAATGGTAGAGAAGAAAGTAGGTAAGCCAGGCCAAAAAGTGACAGCAGCGGAATTCCGCGAGAAATGTCGTGAATACGCAGCTGGTCAGGTTGAAGGTCAGAAAGAGAGCTTCAAACGCCTTGGTATCATGGGTGAGTGGGACAAGCCATACCGCACTATGGATTTCGCAACTGAAGCGAACATTATTCGTGCTCTTGGTAAGATCGCAAGCAATGGTCACCTGCTAAAAGGTTTCAAACCTGTTCACTGGTGTACAGACTGTGGTTCTGCTCTTGCTGAAGCGGAAGTAGAATACAAAGATAAAGTATCGCCATCTATCGACGTTCGTTTTAAAGCGGCTGACGAAGCGGCACTGCTATCTAAATTTGAACTGACAGAAGGTCATGAAGGTCACGGTGACGTATCTATCGTTATCTGGACAACAACACCTTGGACACTGCCTGCAAACCGCGCAGTATGTCTACGTGATGATCTAGAGTACGTGCTTATCCAAACAGAAGGCAACAACGCTGAGCGTATCATCGTTGCTGCTGAGCTAGCGAAAGACGTAATGGACCGTGCGGGTATCGAGCACTTCCACAACCTTGGCTTTGCTAAAGGTGCGGACCTAGAGCTTTCTCAATTCCAACACCCATTCTACGATTTCACTGTACCGGCGATCCTTGGTGATCACGTTACGACTGATTCAGGTACTGGTGTTGTTCACACTGCTCCTGGTCACGGTCAAGAAGACTTCGCGGTTGGTAACAAGTACAACCTAGAAGTAGCAAACCCAGTTGGCTCAAACGGTGTTTACCTACCAGATACAGAGCTATTTGCTGGTCAGCACGTATTTAAAGCGAACGATGCAGTAGTAGAAGTACTAAAAGAAAAAGGTGCACTACTACACCACCACGCTTACGAGCACAGCTACCCACACTGTTGGCGTCATAAGACCCCAATCATCTTCCGTGCTACACCTCAATGGTTCGTTTCTATGGACCAAGCTGGCCTACGTGCTAAAGCATTAGAGTCAATCAAGAATGTAGAGTGGATGCCTGAGTGGGGTCAAAGCCGCATCGAAGGTATGATCGAAGGTCGCCCTGAGTGGTGTATCTCTCGTCAACGTACTTGGGGTGTGCCAATTGCTCTGTTTGTTCATAAAGAAACAGCAGAACTTCATCCAAACACGCTAGAGCTGATCGAGAAAGTCGCTAAGCTGGTTGAAGAGAAAGGCATCCAAGCATGGTGGGATGTAGATGCCGCTGAACTACTAGGTGCTGACGCTGACCAATACGAAAAAGTGCTAGATACGCTAGACGTATGGTTCGATTCAGGTGTCACTCACTTCTCTGTTGTTGATGCTCGTGAAGAGTACAACGGCAACAGTGCAGACCTATACCTAGAAGGTTCTGACCAACACCGCGGTTGGTTCCAATCTTCTTTAATTTCATCTATTGCGATGAAAGACGAAGCACCTTATAAACAAGTACTGACACACGGTTTCGTGGTTGATGGTCAGGGTCGTAAGATGTCTAAATCTATCGGTAACGTGGTTGCGCCAAAAGACGTAACCAACAAGCTAGGTGCTGACATTCTTCGTCTATGGGTTGCTTCTACAGACTACACTGGTGAAGTTGCGGTTTCTGATGAAATCCTAAAACGCAGCGCAGATGCGTACCGTCGTATCCGTAACACAGCGCGTTTCTTCCTAGCTAACTTGAGCGGCTTCAACCCTGAAACAGACATCGTTCCTGTTGAAGAGATGGTTGCGCTAGATCGCTGGGCGGTTGGTCGTGCACTAGCAGCACAAGAAGAGATTGTTAAAGCATACGAAGAGTACAACACACACGGTGTAACTCAGCGTCTAATGCAATTCTGTTCAATCGAAATGGGCTCTTTCTACTTAGACGTAATTAAAGACCGTCAGTACACAGCGAAACGTGGCGGCAACGCTCAACGTAGCTGTCAGACTGCACTTTACTACATCGTAGAAGCGCTAGTTCGTTGGATGGCGCCAATCATGTCGTTCACTGCAGATGAAATCTGGAACGAAATGCCAGGTCAACGCGACAAGTTCGTATTCACTGGTGAGTGGTTCGACGGTCTATTCGGTCTTGCTGAAGGTGAAGAGCTGAACAACGAATTCTGGTCTGAGATCCAAGCGGTTCGTGGTGCGGTAAACAAACTTCTAGAAGATGCGCGTAAAGAGAAAACCATTGGTGGTGCACTACAAGCTGAAGTGACTCTATTTGCTGATGACGCACTAGCGGCGAAGATCAACAAACTTGAAGATGAACTGCGCTTTGTTCTACTAACCTCTGCGGCGAAAGTTAAGCCTCTAGGTGAGAAGACGGATGCAGCACAAGCCACAGATATCGAAGGCTTATTTGTTGAAGTAGCAGCAGCTGAAGGCGAGAAGTGTGATCGTTGTTGGCACCACACGCCAGACGTAGGCACAATTGAAGGTCACGAGAAAATCTGTGGTCGTTGTGTGTCTAACGTAGACGGCGAAGGTGAAGTACGTAAATTCGCGTAATTGCCTAGAACGACTGAACTTTTTTTTAAAATTAACAGCCCCAGTATTTACTGGGGCTGTTTGTAGGTAAAGTAATGAGTGAAAAAGCACTGACGTTAAAGCAATCTGGAGTTCGCTGGCTGTGGTTAGCAATTCTGGTATTTATTGCAGATATTGGCATCAAATTGGTGGTGATGGACAACATGGGCTACGGATGGGCAAACCGAATTGAGGTGTTGCCATTCTTCAACCTACTTTACGTTCATAACTACGGTGCCGCTTTCAGCTTCTTGAGCGATCAAGCTGGTTGGCAGCGCTGGTTATTTACAGGTATCGCGTTTGTTGTTACGGGTCTTTTGACCTACTGGATGAGTAAGCTTCCAGCAAAAGAAAAATGGAACAACATTGCTTATGCACTGATTATTGGTGGTGCAGTGGGCAACGTGTTTGACCGCGTCGTTCATGGCTTTGTTGTTGATTACCTAGACTTCTTCTGGGGTAACTACCACTGGCCAGCATTCAACCTTGCTGACATGGCGATCTGTATTGGTGCGGCAATGATTATTCTGGATGGCTTCCGTAAAAAAGACGCTGACAAGTAATCTTTTGCGGTATATCGAATAACCCTAAGCGTCGTCCGTTGATTCGAGCGACGCTTTTTATTATGTTGGAGCGCCAATCAGCATATCAATGTATAAAAAGACCAAGCTGACAGCGTAATAACCCAAGAACAAGGAAGCATTAACGTGACAACAATAACCAATGAATCGGTAGTAACCCTTCACTTTACGATTAAAATGAAAGACGGATCGGTTGCAGATAGTACTCATAACATGGGTAAACCAGCGAAATTTGTTATGGGTGATGGCAGCTTGAGTGAAAACTTTGAGCAGTGCTTGATAGGCCTCGAAACAGGCGCACAAAAAGCGATTGAGCTAAAGGCAGAAGACGCGTTTGGTATGCCAAACCCTGATCATATTCACTATATGGATCGCACTAAATTTGTAGGTGATGCAGAAGTGGAAGTTGGTACAATCATGGCCTTCAGTGGCCCTGATGGCATGGAAATCCCGGGCATCATTACTGAGATTGCAGGCGATTCAGTCACTGTGGACTTCAACCATCCTCTAGCGGGACAAGACGTGACTTTCGAAGTTGAAATTTTGTCAGTAGAATAGCGAACCAAATAAAAGATAACTTCCATGAGCAATGAAATGAAAATCCTGTTAGCTAACCCACGTGGTTTCTGTGCTGGTGTTGACCGCGCGATTAGCATCGTAGAGCGTGCGCTAGAGATGTATCAGCCACCGATTTATGTGCGTCATGAAGTGGTGCATAACCGTTTTGTGGTTGAAGGTCTAAAACAGCGTGGTGCTATCTTCGTTGAAGAACTGCACGAAGTGCCAGACAACAACATTGTGATTTTTTCTGCTCATGGTGTATCGCAGGCAGTTCGTCAGGAAGCCAAGCTGCGTGATTTGACCGTATTTGACGCAACGTGTCCTTTAGTAACCAAAGTGCATATGGAAGTGGCGCGTGCGAGCCGTCGTAATATGGAAGTGGTTCTGATTGGTCACGCAGGTCACCCTGAAGTCGAAGGTACGATGGGGCAATACGCCAGTGAAACCGGTGGTATGTACTTGGTTGAAACTCCAGCCGATGTTGAGAAACTGAAGGCGATTGTGAAAGATCCATCCGATCTTCATTACGTAAGCCAAACGACGCTTTCTGTCGATGAAACTGCCGATGTTATCGAAGAGCTACGCCGCGTGTTCCCAGATATCCAAGGTCCACGTAAAGACGATATCTGTTACGCGACACAAAACCGCCAAGATGCCGTACGTGAATTAGCTGGTGATGTAGATGTGATGGTTGTGGTGGGTTCTAAAAACTCATCAAACTCTACACGTCTTAAAGAGCTAGCTGAAAAGCTAGGGACACCTGGCTACTTAACCGACTGTCCGGAAGATATCAAACCTGAGTGGTTTGAAGGCAAAACAAAGGTCGGCGTGACTGCGGGAGCATCTGCTCCGGAAGAGCTCGTTAATCAGATTCTAGAGCGAATCAAAGAACTCGTTGGTGCCGAAGCGGTTGATGAAGTACTTGGCCGTGAAGAGAATATGTTCTTTGAAGTACCTAAAGAACTGCAAATCAAGCAAGTGGATTAGTCTCCATTTATCGAATATTCAAAAGGCGACCTGTGGGTCGCCTTTTTTACATCTCTCTTAACTCATTTAGGTAATCACGAATTTGGTCTTTTCCTAAACCATCGATAATCATATCAGACATCTTCGTGATTCTTCGCTCAAGCGACTGAGCAACCTTTTCGCAATGTGCGTACATGTCTTCATCAGAACCATCGGTCGGAAAAGCATCAACTTGCCAGTTTACTCGAACACCACCTGCAAGCCACTGAGGAGCGGTTTCTTGATGTAAAGAATCGCAGAGAATAATAACGATGTCGGGAAGAAACTGAGTTCGCTCCTCCCATGAATGCGTGTGGATATGCGGAATGGGGAGTTGGGGGTCATCTAAGTATTTTTGCACCAATGGGTGCACCTTGCCTGTGGGATGTGAGCCTCCACTGGTGACACTAAAATCCGCTGACAGGATATTGGTTGCGATTGACTCCGCGAGGACGCTTCGTCCAGCGTTGTGCTTACATATGAATAAAACTTTATACATCGTCGCCTCGTCTTTTCAGAGCGTCCTATTTATACGATAGCGGAAACTCAGCGATGATGTGTGAAGTTTTTGTGTTAGTGGCTAATGCCGAGCATCTCTTTGAGCACCTTTAAGTAGCGGCGGCTTACTGGTATCTCAAAGCCTGTTTTGGTAATGATTTCCGCTAACCCATTTTCCAGTAACTTGATTTCGCTAATCGCTTTAATACTGACTAAGTATTGACGATGGCAGCGGACTAGAGGGGTTTTCTCTTCCAACGTTTTTAATGTCAGTTGGGTGCTCGCGGTTTGGCTGGTGGAGCGTACATGCACGCCGCTGATATCACTGTAAGCACATTCCACCGTGTCGGTGGCCATGATAACGATGCGGTTGTGTCCGATGCACGGTATTTGATCCAACGTGTCAGGTGTAATAGCAGACAGTTGTTGCGTTAGGGCGGATTGGCTAATGACTTTGTTGAGTCGTTTGACCGTTTTAGTTAACCGGCATGGGTCGACAGGTTTGAGCAAGTAATCAAAGGCATTGTCTTCAAATGCTTGAATCGCATACTGATCATAAGCCGTGACAAAAACCACATAAGGCATGGTTTCTGGATCAAGCATCCCTAGTAATTCAATCCCCGTGACTTGAGGCATTTGGATATCGAGAAACACCACATCAGGCTTGAGTTCATTGATTTTTTTTAGGCCAAGAATTGCGTTTGAGGCATCGCCCACGACCTCAACTTGGCCAGTTTCATCCAGTAACTCTGCTAGCTCTTCACGAGCAAACTGTTCATCATCAATGACGAGTGCGGTTAACATCCAACATTACCTTTATTGCTTCAGCGTGCTTTTATGATTTTGGGGGAATGATAAAGCTCATTTTAGTAAATTGATGTGGCTCGCACGTAATTTTTAGCGCTGCATCACGTCCAAATTGATTAGTGAGACGTTTGTCGACAATTTCTAAACCTAGCCCTGAGTGGTTTTCTTTTGGCGGTTCAAAACTGCCTGCGTTGTCTTCGACGGTAATCAAGTGACCTTGTGGGTGTGCTTCGCTGTATATGTGAACTTTACCACCTTCAAGCATGTTTGAAATGCCATGCTTAATGGCATTCTCAACCAAAGGCTGGAGTGTAAAGCTTGGTAATTTGATGTCCAGCAATTCAGGTTGAATATCGATTTCAACCTCTAAGCGGTCCGTAAAACGCGCTTTTTCGATGCTCAAGTACGAGTTTACATGTGCAAGCTCTTCCTTTAGCGTCACGGTATTAATGTTCTGCTTTAAATTGCTGCGGAAGAAGTGCGATAGATTTTGGATTAGCTCGCGCGCTTTGTCAGGGTCACGACGAGTAATCGCACTAATAGTATTGAGAGCATTAAACAAAAAGTGTGGATTCACCTGAGCGTGAAGCAATTTTATTTCTGCTTGGGCGAGTAAGGCTTGTTGTTGTTGGTAATCGCCATAAAGGATTTGGCTAGATAGAAGCTGGGCTATTCCTTCCGCCATCGACATGTTGGCCGTCGAGAACAATTTACGCTTTGGTTCATACAGCTTTATGGTACCAATGACCTCTTTCCCTGCACGCAGTGGGATGATCAGCGCAGATCCGAGCTTGCAATCTTTTGCAATGGAGCATTGGTATGGACGCTCCGCGCCATCAAGATAAATGATGTCGTTTTTCTCCATGGAGTCTAATGTGCTTTGCGATGAAATCGGCGTGTTTGGTTTATGGTGATCATCGCCAATGCCCACAAACGCTAAGATTTTTTCTTGGTCAGTAATCGCGACAGCGCCCACTTTGGTTTCTTCGTAAATAATACGTGCGATTTTCTCTGCGTTTTCGGTGTTGAAGCCGTTGCTTAGAATTCCCACTGAGCGATCAGCAATGGTGAGCGCTCGACGCGAAAACGTCGCAGAAAACTTTTCAAAGATTGCTTTTCTGTCTTGCAGGATACTCATGAACAACGCCGCACCAAATGAGTTCGCGATGATCATAGGCGCTGCAATAGCGGACACCAGTTCATAGGCTTGATCAAAAGGTTTCGCGACGGCGAGCAGCAAAATCATTTGCACCACTTCTGCAACAAACGTGACGCTGAATACAACGCTTGGATTAAACAGCAATGCACCTTTATTTCGCTTGATAAGGTAAACGTGGAGCAAACCACCAATTACGCCCTCGGCGGTGGTTGAAATTGCACAGGCTAGGTCGGTAAAACCACCAAGAGAGTATCGATGGATGCCACCAGTAAATCCGACGGCGAAACCTACAACAGGTCCACCAAACAGCCCGCCCATAACTGCGCCGATCGCACGAGTATTGGCAATAGCATCGTTGATGTGCAGACCGAAATAGGTGCCGAGAATACAAAAGCCAGAGAAGAGTACGTAACAAATTAGGCGGTGGCTTAAGCGCGAAGAAATACTCAGCAAAGGTAAGATGATTGGCGTTTTACTTAGCATGTAAGCCAAAACTAAGTACACACACATCTGTTGTAAAAGGGAGATGACCAGTTCCATAGTGAACCTAACCTAGAATCAATGTTGTTATTGTATACCTAAGTAACCTCAAGATGCTTGGCTCAGATAGATAAGAACAGCTAAGTAAATGATGCTGCGCTGTGCTTTCTGAGTCTTAAAGTGACTTGGGTATAAAACAAAAAGAGCCTGCAATTGGCAGGCTCCTATCTTAGTCACTCAGATGTGACGAGTATTACGCTGTTTCTGATACGGCTTGTGGTTTCTCTTCGTCAGCCAGTTCAGTTTCACCTTTACCCTTAGAGGTTTTGATAACGTAACCTGTCACAGCTAGGGCAAACACAATACCTACGATAGTTGATAGTTGCATTGGCAGACCAAAACCTAGCGAGCTGTTGTTTAAGATGAACGTGACACATACCGTGGTCATGAAGATAGCTGGGATAGTGGTAATCCAGTGCAGCTTGTTGTGACGCAGAAGGTAAGCGGACGCAGTCCAAAGCATCATTACCGCTGTTGTTTGGTTTGCAAAACCGAAGTAGCGCCAGATAATGCCGAAGTCTACTTGAGTTAAGATACCGCCGATAACAAACAGTGGAAGTGCCATCAGTAGACGGTTACGTAGCGTTTTTTGTTCCATGTTGAAGTATTCAGCAAGGATCAAGCGGCTTGAACGGAACGCTGTATCGCCAGACGTAATTGGTAGGATAACCACACCCAGGAACGCAAGGATACCACCGAACACACCTAGCAGACCAAATGATGCGCTGTATACCACGTTACCAGGGCCACCGTTTTTCACAGCTTCTGATAGAGCGTCTAGAGAGCCGAAGAAAGACAGAGCGATAGCACACCAAATTAGCGCGATAACACCTTCACCAATCATTGCACCGTAGAATACGAAGCGACCGTTTTTCTCATTTTCCATACAACGCGCCATCAGTGGAGACTGAGTTGCGTGGAAGCCAGAGATAGCGCCACATGCGATAGTGATGAACAATGCAGGCCATAACGGCATGTCACTTGGGTTGAGGTTAGAGAACATGTCCGAAACTTGGAAGTCACCCATTACAGTGTGTTCGCTAGAGAAAGCAACGGCTGTCATTAGGCCAACAGACATAAAGATAAGTAGGGCGCCAAACAGTGGGTAGAAACGACCAATGATTTTATCGACAGGAACAATCGTCGCAATGATGTAGTAAGCAAAGATAGCAATAACCATCGTCGTCATGCTTACACTCAAGCTTGTTTGATCATTGATGAGGTTAGTAATCATGCCAGCAGGGGCTGAAACGAACACTACGCCAACTAGAAGCAATAGGACAATGGCAAAAATATTCATAAAGTGTTTTGCGCCATTACCTAGGTAGCGACCTGTAATGGTAGGTACAGATGCACCGCCGTTACGCACTGAAAGCATGCCTGAGAAGTAATCGTGTACTGCACCAGCAAAAATACAACCGACTACAATCCAAAGCATCGCCGCAGGACCGTATAGTGCCCCCATGATCGGGCCAAAAATTGGACCCACACCTGCGATGTTAAGTAGTTGAACTAGGTAAACTTTCTTTGTTGACATTGGAACGAAGTCAACACCGTCCGATTTGGTGTGAGCTGGCGTTTGGCGTTTTTCATTGATGCCGAAAATCTTCTCGACGAAAGCGCCGTAGATGAAGTATCCGCCGATTAGGGCTGCGACACAGGTTAGAAACCACATCATAGCAATTGTCCTTGGTCTTAGTTGGGTAGGGTAATTTTTTAATTTCAGGATGCATGTTATGCGTCACTTGTGTTAAATGCATTCGGTTAGTAGATGAGTGGTCGAATAGAGCACTGAGTGGTCGATATGCTGCTTGAGCGGTTTTTAAAAATGGCGAAAGGTTGATGACAGTCTTGAGCGGCTGATTTGAGTCATCAGTGGTTAAATCTGCAAGCTCAGCGGCAAGCGCCAATAATTAGTGGTAAGCTTATTTTTGAAAACAATTACTTAAGGAAGAACCATGAAAAAGGTAACGGTAGGTCTGGCACTGGCTTTACTTGCAGGATGCACAGCAACGACAGCAGATCTTGCCAAGTCGGGAGATTGGCATCAGATCGGATATCAAGATGGCATAACCGGACACACATCGCGCACGATGAGCGAGCTTCGTGAGTTGGGTAGTGTTAAGCAAAGTGACTACGACCAAGGTTATTTAGAAGGTTTACGTGAGTACTGTAATCCTGCTTTTGCGTATCAAATGGGGTTATCTGGTCAGTATTACGAAGGGGTTTGTGAAGGTACTGAGCAAGCGCAAAAATTCCGCATGGAATGGCAACGTGGTTGGAATGAATACTCAAATTAATAGTCAATAAAGCCGTTGTTACACTGTCTGCATCACATAAATGTGGCAAAATCTTCCTTATTAAACTATGTTCACACTGCTTGATAGTGAGCACAGAAAAAAAGGAATCACATTATGTCAACGCAAATGGCTGGTGGCTGGAGTCCATTTCATGAACTCACAGCAGAGAATAAAGAAGTATTTGCTAAAGGTATCGAGGGGTTTGTCGGTGTCAAATACTCCCCTTTGGTTGTGGCTACTCAAGTCGTAGCCGGACAAAACTATGCGTTTTTCTGTAATGCAGAAGTTGTCTACCCTGGAGCACAACCATACCCAGCAATGGTTCATATGTTCAGTGACCTTGAAGGTAAAGTCGGTATTACTCACATTGAACGATTAAACTACTAAATTAAGCCATAAAAGGCGCCTGACTTTTAAATAAGTGAGGCGCTTTATTGATTAAGATTGATTAGTTTGCGCGATCACGACTTTTCTTAAATATCCTTGCTTGGCGTTCAGTTGCTCAGTCGCGCTTTCTCTATCCAGCCCGGTTAAAATCATCAAAATCGCTAACTTGGCGTCGTAGTCCGTTTCTTTGAGCGCCGTTTTAGCCTCTTGGTTAGTACAATCTGTTGCTTGCATAACAATACGAGCCGCTCTTGCAACTAGCTTTGCATTCGTCGCTTTCACATCTACCATTAAGTTCTGATAACTTTTGCCCAGGCGAATCATGCTTGCGGTAGTGAGCATGTTTAGTACGAGTTTTTGTGCCGTCCCTGATTTTAAGCGAGTGGACCCCGTTAACGCTTCAGGTCCAACAACGGGGCTAATCGCAATATCGGCAATATCTGCAATCGGAGAGTCAGGGTTACAAGATAGTGCTACAGTGGTGGCACCAAGCTCGTTCGCATACTCTAAGCCACCAATCACGTAAGGTGTTCGTCCACTTGCCGCAATACCAACGACGACATCGCGTTGTGTTAGCGTATTCTCTTTAAGATCTTGCTCGCCTAATGTAGGGTCGTCCTCCGCCCCTTCTTTTGCACGGAACATTGCCTCTTTTCCACCGGCAATAATACCAACGACCATCTCTGGATCTGTGCCAAAAGTTGGTGGGCATTCTGAAGCGTCCAAAACGCCAAGTCGACCACTGGTACCCGCACCGATGTAAAACAACCGACCTCCGACCTTAAATGCTTCCGTGATCTTATCAACGGCTTCAGCGATCTCAGGCAATACTTTTTCAACGGCAAGAGGAACGAGTTTGTCCTGTTGGTTGATGCGTTGAACAATATCGAGAGAAGGCAGCAAGTCGATGTCCATGGTGTCTGGATTTCGCCCTTCAGATACCAGATGGGATAAAGCTGCGATAAGTGCATCGTTCGTCATAATGAATTAAGCCTTTTTGTTTAGGATCTATTGCCCTTAATTTTTTGAATAGAGTACACCCAGTGAAGCGAGACGACTTGCCCCCGTAACTTCCGGTAAGTTGCTAGGGAGGCCGTGAATATGGCGCTGCGCAAGCCAAGCAAACGCCATTGCTTCCATGTAGTCGCCATCAACGCCTTTTTCTGCCGTTGTCGCAACGCTCCATTGTGGCAATAACTTAGCTAGTCGCTGCATCAAAAGTGGGTTTCTTGCTCCACCGCCACAGACCAATAGTTGAGGTGTGATGCCATGAGAAAACTTGTCGACTTCGTTGGCAATGGTAATCGCAGAGTATTCGCAGAGTGTACGCTGTACGTCTTCGGTTGGTAAATTGTGATGGGCCAGTTGTTGATGCAGCCAGTCAATATTGAACAGTTCTCGTCCGGTACTTTTAGGGGCTGGCATGGCGAGGTAAGCTTCTTTGAGTAATTGAGTCAACAAAGTAGCGTTTACCGTTCCTTTAAGTGCAAATTGTGCATCTTCGTCGAAGCTTTGCCCAGTATGCAGCGCACACCATGCGTCCATCAACATATTGCCCGGGCCTGTGTCATAGCCAATGACTGGTTGTTCTGGATGCAGTACCGAGATATTGGCAATGCCTCCAATGTTAAGTACCACAGTTGTGGAATCCTGCATCGCAAAAATGCTTTTATGGAAAGCAGGGACGAGTGGGGCACCTTGTCCACCTAGCGCCATGTCTTTACGACGAAAATCCGCTACCGTATCAATGCCTGTCTTGACTGCGATAATGTTTGCATCGCCCAATTGAGTGGTAAACGGCAAGTTTCCGGTAGGCTGATGGAACACTGTTTGACCGTGATTACCAATCGCACGAATTTGCTCTGCGACGTAACCAGACTTATTGAGTAGCTGTAACACAGCATCTGCAAATAGGTGGCCGAGCTGGTGGTCAAGTTCACCTATGGCTTTTAAATTTGTTGCTTGACCGGTACAAACAGATAACAGCATGTCTTTTAGTGCTGCGGGCATTGGGTAGTCGTCGTGCGCAATCAGGCGAACGTGCTCATCGCTTATTTCAACTAGAGCGGTATCAACACCATCCATACTCGTTCCAGACATCACACCAATGTACAGTTCGTTAAATTTCATAGCCGATCTCGTCAATTCTTCATTCACTTATTGTAAAGCAAATCTGAAGCGAATAACCTCATCGAATACGAGATATTCAGCCGATTTTGAGGAGAAAACATGGGACCGTTATGGGTTGACGTTGCGGGGTATGAACTGACCGCTGAAGACAAAGAAATCTTGGAGCATCCTACGGTTGGTGGCTTAATTCTATTTGCTCGCAACTATCATGATAGCGAACAGCTTCAAGCACTTACTCAATCCATCCGAAAGGCGGCTAAGCGCCCGTTTTTGATCGGTGTGGATCAAGAAGGCGGCCGAGTGCAGCGTTTTCGTGAAGGTTTCTCATTAATTCCTGCTGCTGATGAGTACGCTAAACATCAAAATGGTGAAGAGCTTGCTCGTATGGGCGGTTGGTTAATGGCAGCAGAGCTGATTGCCCATGATATTGATTTAAGCTTTGCCCCGGTACTTGACCAAGGCCATCAATGTAAAGCGATCGGTAATCGTGCATTCGGTGAAGATGCCGATACCATTCTTCGCTATAGCACTGCATATATGCAGGGAATGAAGAGTGTTGGCATGGCAACGACAGGCAAGCACTTCCCTGGACATGGTGGCGTGATTGCAGACTCACATCTAGAAACACCATACGATGAGCGCAGTGATATTTTTGAACAAGATATGGCGATCTTCAAAGCGCAAATTGATGCCGGTATTTTAGATGCCATGATGCCTGCTCACGTGATTTTCCCACATTATGATGCTCAACCAGCCAGCGGTTCTGAATACTGGTTAAAACAGGTCCTGCGTCAGCAATTGGGTTTTAAAGGTTTGGTTTTTTCGGATGACTTGACCATGGAAGGCGCTGCGATCATGGGCAGCCCTGCCGAGCGAGGTGCTCAAGCATTGAGAGCTGGCTGCGATATGTTGTTAATGTGTAATAAACGAGAAGCGCACGTTGAGGTATTAGACAACTTACCGGTTTCAACCGTGCCACTCGCGGATGGATTACTGAAAAAACAGTCATTTTCTCCAAGCGAACTTAAGCTATCTCAAGAGTGGAAAGCGGCGAGTGAAGCGATGAAACGCTTGACTAGCTAAACCTCTTGTAAAAGATTCAAAACAGCGATTAGAAGCCAAAGTTAATTATGCTTTGGCTTTTTATTTAACTGTAAACTTTAATTTACAATAAATGTTTTTTATTCTGTACGCTTGTTTTTCTTTTTTAGCCTGTTATCTTGTCGTTAAAGCTTAGTTGTCTCACCAAGGGTTTGGTTGGGTGTAAAAATAAATATACAGGTTAGAGTTATGCAGAAAAGTGAGTTGAGCAATATTAATATTATCGAAGAACAGGTTCTTATTACTCCAGAGGAACTAAAAACCAAACTTCCTTTGAGTGAAAAAGCACGTCGCTTTATTCAAGAGTCTCGTCAAACTATCGCTAATATTATTCACAAGAAGGATCACCGCCTGCTTGTTGTATGCGGTCCATGTTCTATCCACGACGTAGAAGCGGCGAAGGATTACGCAAAGCGCCTTAAAGCACTCTCTGAACAACTAAGTGACCAACTGTATATTGTTATGCGTGTTTACTTTGAGAAGCCGCGCACCACGGTCGGCTGGAAAGGCCTGATCAATGATCCACACCTAGACGGCAGTTTCGATATTGAACACGGTCTGCATGTTGGACGCGAACTTCTGGTGGAGTTGGCAGAGATGGAAATCCCGCTCGCGACTGAGGCTCTAGACCCAATTAGCCCACAATACTTGGCGGATACTTTTAGCTGGGCTGCAATCGGCGCACGTACGACGGAGTCACAAACTCACCGTGAAATGGCAAGCGGCCTGTCTATGCCAATCGGTTTTAAGAATGGCACCGATGGCAGTTTGGCAACCGCAATTAACGCGATGCAAGCTGCGTCCTCTAGCCACCGTTTTATGGGAATTAACCGTGAGGGACAAGTCGCACTATTAACCACCCAGGGCAATGCTAATGGACATGTGATCTTACGTGGCGGTAAGCAAACTAACTACGATTCGGTATCAGTCACTGAGTGTGAGCAAGAGATGGCGAAATCTGGTCTTGATGCTTCATTAATGGTGGATTGCAGTCACGCCAACTCACGTAAAGATTACCGTCGCCAGCCATTAGTCGCGGAGGATGTGATTCATCAAATCCGTGAAGGCAATAAATCTATTATCGGTCTTATGATTGAAAGCCATATCAATGAAGGAAATCAATCTTCTGACTTAGCTCTTGAAGAGATGAAATACGGTGTATCTATCACTGACGCATGTATCAATTGGGATTCAACTGAGGCACTATTACGTCATGCACATGAAGAGCTAGTGCCTTTCTTAGAAAATCGTCTAAAGGCTAATTAATACAGGATTTAAGGAACATCAATGGCAGTTGAACTTAACGCATTACGCGATCAGATTGATGCAGTCGACAAGCAAATGTTGGAGCTATTGGCTCAGCGTTTAGCGCTCGTAGAGAAAGTTGGGGAAGTAAAAAGCGAACATGGTTTGCCAATTTATGCTCCAGACCGCGAAGCGGCGATGTTAGCTTCTCGTCGCGCTGAAGCTGAAAAAATGGGAATTCCTCCACAGCTTATTGAAGATATTCTGCGTCGAACAATGCGTGAGTCTTATGCCAGCGAGAAAGATTCCGGTTTTAAGTGTTTGAACCCTGATTTACGCTCAGTTGTTATTATTGGTGGTAATGGTCAATTGGGTGGTCTGTTTGGGCGTATGTTCAAATTGTCGGGCTACCAGGTCAAAGTTCTCGGCAGTAAAGACTGGGATCGTGCGGATGAGATTCTAGACAACGCGGGTTTAGTC
Source organism: Vibrio sp. 1288 (assembly GCF_033344475.1). Classification (NCBI taxonomy): domain Bacteria; kingdom Pseudomonadati; phylum Pseudomonadota; class Gammaproteobacteria; order Vibrionales; family Vibrionaceae; genus Vibrio; species Vibrio sp. 1288. The sequence goes on along the minus strand of NZ_JAWPOX010000001.1, from coordinate 16,926 downwards.
GTGGTCACGGTGCCGATCCATCTAACGGAAGGGGTGATCGAAAAACTGGGGAACTTGCCGCAAGACTGTATTCTGTGTGACCTGACTTCTATCAAATCGAAGCCTCTGCAAGCAATGTTGAATGTGCATCAAGGTCCTGTGGTTGGTTTGCACCCAATGTTTGGCCCAGATGTTCCGAGCCTTGCCAAGCAGGTTATTGTGTACTGTGATGGCCGTGGTCACGAGCATTACCAATGGCTATTGCAACAGTTTGGGATTTGGGGCGCAAGCTTGTGCCAAATCGATGCACAAGAGCACGATCATGGCATGACGTTGATTCAGGCGCTGCGCCACTTCACTTCGTTTGCTTACGGTATGCACCTTAGCAAAGAGAATCCGAACATCGATCAGTTGTTGAAGTTAAGCTCGCCAATCTACCGCCTTGAATTGGCGATGGTGGGACGACTGTTTGGTCAGGATCCGAACTTGTACGGTGATATCATTTTCTCTTCTCAAGAGAATATCGATATGATCAAGCGATTCCATCAGCGTTTAGGTGATGCGGTAGCGATTCTGGATAGCAGAGACAAAGCGCGATTCATCGAAAGCTTTAAGCAGGTGAGTGATTGGTTTGGTACTTATTCTCAACAATTTATGAATGAGAGCCAAAACTTACTCAAACAGGCGAATGATAATATTCATCGCGGCTAATCACGGGTCATTTAGCCGTGCAGAGTCCGAAACAAAAAGAGCAGCGTAAGCTGCTCTTTTTCGTGTTGATGGACAAATCAGTTCGTCGCAGTATTACTCGTATCTTCACTTGATACTGTGTTGATACTGGTATCGCGATAGGGTGAATTGGTTAAATTGACTTGTAGGCGTACAACGTTATCAATCAATTGAACCAAAGGTCCCCATTTCACTTTTTTCTCTTTTTCAAAGACGTCATTGAAGTTTTCTGGCGTCCACTCCATTAAGTATTGAGGGTTGAGTGCTCGTCCGAGGAAGCGTACTTCATAGTGCAAGTGTGGCCCTGTGGAGTTGCCAGAGTTACCGCATTGAGCAATGATGTCGCCTTTACTAACAAACTGACCGCTTTTCACTTTGAAGCGTTGTAGATGAGCAAAGGAGCTCATAAAGCCAAATGAGTGACGAATGGTGACATAGTTACCATAACCACGATTGCTCGGGCGAACGGTTTCCACCACACCGTCAGCCGGTGCCAGGATCTCTTCTCCTCTTTTACAAGTCAGATCGATACCAGTATGAACATGCCTCTTACCTGAAATCGGATTAATACGACTGCCGTAAGAAGAAGAAATACGTTGGTATGTGACTGGACTGTCATTTGGTATCAAACGGAACATCGTCGCTCGAACAGCAGAATCGATAGCGGCTGCGTCAATTCGCTCCTCTAACCCCATGCTGTTCTCATCGATCATCAACTCTTCGTCTGCGAGACCTAAAACCGATTCAACGTCGAATACCCGTTTGCCCAATAGCTGAATTTGATTGTTTTTGTCCGTCAAAGACTGGGAAAGCGAATGATTGGTATCAAGCTGTTCTTCGTAAAGAGCCGTCACTTCGGCCTTTTCACTTTCCAGTTTGGCGATGATTTGTGTTAGTTCGTCTTTATTGTGCATCTGCTGCTGATTAAGGTACCACGCGCCACCAACGACGGCGGGTAATGCCAATACTGAAGCAAATACTGCTAGGACCGAACTGCGGCCCAAATAGAACTGCTGATCGCCGTCTTTCGTCGGGATCTGCATGATGATTTTTTTAGACATAGTTATTGTTACTTAAATAGGCGTTCATTTATTTTTCTCCTAAAAACCAGAGAGGTGCTCTAACTCTCGATTCAGAAGGTCGTTATTGCCTACATTCAATTCTATAAATCGTTTTAGTTGGCTAATGCTTTCGATGTCTATCTTAGCGATCTTCAACCTAATCTCACACTTAGAGATATTCACAATTTGCGCTTTTAACGTAATCACTTGTTCGGATTGATCAAATGAAAAAGTCACATGGACTGGAAGGGTTGGATCCAAAGCCTCAGTCTCTTCCACTTTCATGAGTAAACCATGCAAGGAAAGATCTTGAATCCTAGCTTCAATTGCCAAGTCACGTTGTTCTATCTTAGCTGGAGCTTGATGGAGAATACGTGAAAAGCGTCGTCTCTCTGTCATATGAATATTCTCGTCAGGTCGTCAAACAGAATTGAATAGTATATCAATGCGAACAAAAAATGTTCGATTGTTGTTTGAAAAGTGTCGAGGTCGCTACAGAGTGACGTAAGTGCTATGTCATGTTCTTAACGAACGAGACGGGCTAATGAGCTCTTTTTATAACAAAGAAAACAAAGGCCGCTATGATAGCGGCCTTTGTACAAATTACAATCAAACTTTGTGGGTTGCGATTACTTCGCAATACGCTTGTATTTGATACGGTGTGGTTCTGCGGCTTCAGGACCCAATGTTTTCTTCAACCAATCCATGTACTCTGTGTAGTTACCTTCGTAGAAGTTAACTTGGCCTTCGTCACGGTAGTCAATGATGTGGGTTGCGATACGGTCAAGGAACCAACGGTCGTGCGAGATAACCATTGCACAACCAGGGAACTCTAGTAATGCTTCTTCTAGAGCACGCAGTGTTTCAACGTCAAGGTCGTTGGTTGGTTCGTCGAGTAGCAACACGTTACCGCCCGCTTTAAGCAGCTTCGCAAGGTGGACACGGTTACGTTCACCACCCGATAGTTCACCAATAATCTTTTGTTGGTCACTGCCTTTAAAGTTAAAGCGTGAACAGTATGCGCGAGCTGGGATTTCGAAGTTGTTGATCTTAATGATATCAGCACCTTCAGAGATCTCTTGGAATACGGTTTTAGAATCGTCCATGCTGTCACGGAACTGATCGACCGATGCCAGTTTTACTGTATCGCCCATCTCAATTGTGCCCGAGTCTGGTTGTTCAGTACCACTTAACATCTTGAATAGCGTCGATTTACCTGCGCCGTTCGCACCGATGATACCAACAATCGCACCTTTAGGGATGCTGAATGACAGGTCATCAATCAGAACACGACCGTCAAATGACTTAGTCAGGTTCTTCACTTCAATAACCTTATCACCTAGACGCTCACCAGGTGGGATAAACAGTTCATTGGTTTCATTACGTTTTTGGTGATCAGAGCTTTGCAGTTCTTCAAAGCGAGCCATACGTGCTTTTGACTTCGCTTGACGACCTTTAGGGTTTTTACGTACCCACTCAAGCTCTTTCTCGATAGTCTTTTGGCGAGCACTCTCTTGGGAGGTTTCTTGTTGTAGACGAGCGTCTTTTTGCTCCAGCCATGAGGTGTAGTTGCCTTCCCATGGGATACCTTCACCACGGTCCAGTTCTAAGATCCAGCCCGCAGCGTTATCTAGGAAGTAACGGTCGTGGGTGATGGCTACTACGGTACCTGTGTAATCCACTAAGAAGCGCTCTAGCCAAGCAACTGATTCTGCATCTAGGTGGTTGGTAGGTTCATCAAGCAATAGCATGTCTGGCTTAGAAAGTAGCAAGCGACAAATAGCCACACGGCGGCGTTCACCACCTGATAGGTGCGCAATTTTTTGGTCCCATTCAGGTAAACGAAGTGCGTTTGCCGCACGCTCAAGCGCATTTTCTAGGTTATGACCATCTTTCGCTTGGATAAGGGCTTCTAGCTCGCCTTGCTCTTTTGCAAGTGCGTCGAAGTCTGCATCTGGTTCAGCGTATGCTGCGTAGACTGCGTCCAAACGTTTCAGAGCGTCAGCAACGTCAGCAACCGCTTCTTCAACAACTTCACGAACGGTTTTTGATTCGTCTAATACTGGTTCCTGAGGTAGGTAACCTACGTTTAGACCAGGTTGTGGACGCGCTTCACCGTCGATATCCGTGTCGATACCTGCCATGATACGTAGCAGTGTGGATTTACCTGCACCGTTCAGACCTAAAACACCGATTTTCGCACCAGGGAAGAAGCTCAGAGAGATGTCTTTAAGAATTTGACGCTTAGGTGGCACAATTTTGCTCACCCGCGACATGGTATATACGTATTCAGCCATTGCCGATCGTTCCTAAATTAACTGTCATTCAAACCCATCATTTTATACCAAGTGCTTTGTTTTTGTTACCGCATTGCAAGAATTTCCCTAACGAATGGATTTCTTATTTTGAGCTGACCGGAAACTTACACGGTTAGGGTATACACTTTTGTTATTCGTTAAGAATGACGAAGTGTTTTCTATGCGAGTTAGAAACGCTTTGTCTCCATCGTCTTAAAAGTTTGACGAGTACAATTTTTAATACACTAAGTTGCTTTACATGGACATCTGCATTCTGTGTAAATAGATGCATGTGTGAAAATTGCCTTAACATCACATGAACTCTAACAAAACTAGGCTTTAGGGCAGTATATGTCTGGGGAAAATGACACAAATGAGATTCAACGTATCTGAATTGGCTAAAAACGTATGCTGCGCCGCCGCGTTGTGTGCTATGAGTTTGAGTGCTAATGCCGCGCTGAGTTTGGAAAAGCAGCGCGAAGTATATGAGCAAGCTCAAGATTTATTAGATAAAAATGACATCGACGGATACCTTTCGATTCGTCCTAAAATTTCTGACTATCCACTAACGCCTTATGTGGATTACCGCACTTTTATTAGACAGTTACCGGAAAAGTCACCACAACAGGTGAACGAGTTTATTTCTGAGCACGAGTCTTTTCCATTTTCTCGTCGAGTTCGCGCTCCATACCTCAATCATCTTTATAAGCAAAAAGATTGGAAAACCATTACTGAGTTTCAAAAAGTCATTCCTAGTGGTGAGCGTTACCAATGTATTTTCTACGTCGCTCAATTAAAGCAAGGCAAGAAAGTCGCGGCGTTTAAAGGGGCTGAACATATGTGGTTACGTGGCATCAGCATTGCTGATGAGTGTGACCCATTATTTGAAGCATGGGACAAGGCGGGTGAGCGTACCGATGAACTGATTCTACAGCGTATGTTACTGGCGTTTGATGCTCGTAATGGCGGTTTGATGAGTTACTTGCTCAAACTGCCTAAATCAGCGCAGGCAAAGCAACAAGCCAAAGAAATGAAAGCGTTGTTTGATAATCCTTCAAGTGTTGCGGAATTCGCGAAGAAAAAACCTGCGAATGATTTTAATCGAGCGCAAAGTGAATATGCGTTAGAAAAGTTGGCTCGCATGAACACTAGCCAAGCACAAGGTGCGTACGATGTCGTCATTAAAGGACAGAAGTTTTCTCCAGAAAAAGCGCAAGAACTTGCCGACTATATTGCATTTCGATTGACTCGTACGGAGTCTGAGTCATTAGCTAAATGGCGCGATGATAAAACGAAAACCAGTCAGTACTTACCGTTGATTGAAACGCGCATCCGCTTAGCGATTCAAAATGCAGATTGGAAAGGCGTACAAGAGTGGATTGCTGTTCTAAATAAAGAAGAACAAGCCACGCTACGCTGGCAATATTGGCTTGGAAGAAGTGAAATAGCGTTAGGTGATGACATCGCGGGGAAACAGCGTTTAGCAACTCTGCTTGGGCAACGAAACTTCTACAGTGTGGCTGCCGCCAATGCAATCGGACAATCAATCAAATACCCAACGCATACGGTTAAGTTGGATAAGAAAGTTGTTCAACCCTATCAAGACGCGCTAGCTCGTATCGAAGAGTTGATCGCGACGGATAAAATCGCAGCAGCGAAGAGTGAATGGGCACACTTACTGCGCCGCGTAGGGAAAGATGAAAAGGCGATGTTGGCGGCTTATGCATCATTTAAACGTTGGCATAACCTAACGGTGACCGCGAGTATTCAAGCGCAGATGTGGGATAATATCGAACTTAGGTTCCCAATAGCACACCGCTGGTGGTTTAACTTTTATGCGAAAAAGCACAACATTGATCCCGTCACGATGATGTCTCTCGCTCGACAGGAAAGTGCGTTAGATGTTGAAGCCCGCTCTCCAGTTGGCGCTCGTGGTCTTATGCAGATCATGCCTGCGACGGCGAAGTACACGGCACGTAAATATAAGTTGAGTTATCAAGGTACGCAGGATCTCTACAATGTAGAAAAAAATATCGAAATTGGTAGCCATTATTTGCAAGGTTTATTAGAGGATTACGATAATAATCGTATTTTTGCTCTTGCTGCTTATAATGCAGGTCCTAACAGAGTAAAAACGTGGCGAGAGCGTACCCAAGGAAAAGTGGATGCTTATGCCTTTATTGAGGCAATTCCATTTAAAGAGACGCGCGGTTATGTACAAAACATCTTGATGTTTGAAACATACTATCGTGATCTTTTGGGTATCGATGGCGCGTTCTTGAATCAACATGAGATCAATACCAAGTATTGAGTGAGGTAACTTGATGTCGCACGAACCCGAGTACAAAGACTGGCAACAGATTATTGAGCTAATTCGAACAAGTATGGGCACCCAGCAAGATGACATGCTGTTAACAATGCTGATGTCACGTGATGAGAGAGAGTCATTAATATCACGCGTTAATATAATTAACGAACTTCTTAAAGGAGAATTATCTCAACGTCAGATCAGTCAGATGCTTGGTGTGGGCATTGCCACCATTACTCGTGGCTCTAACGAACTAAAGTCGAAATCTGATGAAGAAAAAGACAAGTTGAAAGTCTTGTTAGAACAAGTTGCGGTATCTAAGTAGACAGTATATCCAATTTGCTTTTAGGCCTTGGTGTTACAATTGACTAAGATAACGTATTACAAAGGGCGGAAATATCCGCCCTTTTGCGTATCTAGAGAATAGGCTGAGTGTTATAAATTTGAAGGAAAGTGCTCAGGGTTTGTGAATGGAATTAAAGCCAGAATCAAGGCTTGGTGATAGACTGAGCTTCGAGTTAGCTGGTTTTGGGTTAGCAGGCTAATAGCGCCACCTTTCTGTTTGATGTTATCAGTACCAAACACTTCGTCCATTACATCTCCCAACTCATTCGCATCCTTGAGTTTTTCCAAGACTTTTGGCGGCAACATTAAGCTTGCAGAACGAGATTCACCGCGGTGAGTCTCTGATTCAACAACCATCCAAGCAAACGTCACGTTTGCTTCAATTCCCGCTTCGAGACCGACATAGTAATCCGCGTTTGGCATCTCTACTTTTGCGTTTTTAACGCGGTTTAGCGCACCACGATGAGTTTCTTCATTCGTCATGGGCTGATCTGCGACCTCACTCGGTACACTGATGCCAACGAAGTTGAACTCTTGATGCGGAAATGCATTACGAAATGCACTTTGAACTGCATTAATTTTGGCTGGGTTTAGCGATGCGATTACGACTTTTTGGGTTGCCATGATCTTTTTACTCACTGGTGTCTATTAACTCAATTTTACTTGCGTAGGCTTTACGTTCTCACTCGGGTAACAGCCTAATACTTTCAAGTGCTTAGTGATTTTTGTCAGCTCTTCAAGTGCCTGTTGCATTTCTGTCGAAGCAAGATGTGATGTCAAGTCTACGTAGAACATCTCTTCCCACGGGTTCCCCATAATTGGGCGTGATTCTAGCTTGGTCATATTGATGCCGTAACGTTGCAGCACTAATAGTGTTTCAACCAATGAGCCTGCCTCTTGGGAGGTCGACATGATCAATGTGGTTTTTGCTGGAATCTGAGTAGAAACTTCAACCGGTTTACGAGCAACCACGATAAAGCGAGTATGATTTTCGGTTTGGTTTGCGATGTTGCCTTGAATTGCTTGCAAGCCATATAGCTTACCGCTTGATGCATTACCAATTGCAGCCACATCATCACGATCCATCTCTTGGACTTTCTGCATTGCATCTGCTGTGCTCGCGCAGGATTCCAGCTTTACCCCTTTCATACGGCTTAAAAACTCACTGCACTGTTGGTGTGGCTGAGGGTGAGAATACAGCGTTTTAATATCTTCCAGACGAATGTCTTTTTTCGCAACCAAGCAGTGTTCGATTGGTTGAGTTAGCTCTCCAACGATGTAAAGCGTCGTGTGTTGTAGTAAGTCATACACTTCATTAATAGAGCCTGAGCTGGTGTTTTCGATTGGCAGAACGCCATAATCAGCATGGCCAGATTCAACCGTTTGAGTCACTTCTTTAAAGTGCTCGCAGTTGAGCTCGATAAGCTCCGTATTTTTACGACTGAAGTATTCGCGACTTGCCAAGTGCGAATAAGAGCCTTTGGCTCCTAAAAAAGCGACGCGAGCAAGTGGCTTACGGCTTTGCTGTGGGTTAACGAGATTTTGCAGATAACTTTGTTGAAGCAGAACTGAGTCTTCAATGATGGTATGGAAAAGCTTGGTGATGTACTGCGCGTCAAGTTCGTATTTATCTTGGCCATTAGAAATTAGCTTGACCAATAATTGCTGTTCACGGACGGCGTCGCGAACAGGCTTTGAGGTTTGTACTTTGCTTTTGGCTACTTCAATGCTGAGTTTACGGCGCTCAGACAACAAGCTGAGAAGTTGGTCATCCAACTCATTCAAGCGTAAACGAATTTCTTCGAGGGAAATAGGTTGGTCAGTCATCAATTCTTTCCTTATAAAAAAGCCTCCCGATTTGGGAGGCTTTCTGTTTGTTTTTGACTTTTCTTTCACAAACGAGTTCGCCCCTCCAACTATGGGAGGAAAAAGAAGTCAAAAATAAACAGTGAGGTTAAATGCATAAATAGTGCTTAATTTATGAGTGTTTAAACACAATAAGCAAGGCTGGGGAGAGCGTCAAGCAAAAAAATAGCGCCTTTCGGCGCTATTTCCTCAATCTGTTCAGTTTACTCTTCTTCTTCCACTAGCTCAGGCTTACTTGCACGTCGAGCTTCAGGTTTGTGGGTCAGCTTGTTCAATTGTCGTTCTAGTTTTTGCTCCACTTCGTTGATAGCTGCGTAAAGATCTTCGTGAGTTGCTGAGGCAATGAGCTGGCCTTTAGGAACTTTGATAACCGCTTCGAATTTCTTCTGTTTGTTTGGTTCCTCACTGAAAGTTGCTTGGCAACCAATTAGGTCTACTTGCCATTTCTCCAGTTTTTTAAATTTGCTCTCAATATGAGCTCGGATTGCAGAGGTGATTTCGATGTTTTTGCCAGTGATATTCATTGTCATAAGTGTTTTTCCTCTGTTGCATCCCTCATGGGTTGAGTTCAGATTACCGCTTTAAGCATAAAAAAATGTGATTCAGATCATTATTTTGCTCGGGTTTTTTATGATGAAAAATGAATGTGATCTCACTCAAGAACTTCTGAGATTTATCGTGAAATTGCTTGTTATCGGTTAGTAAATCCGTAGATTGGATAGAGTACTCAGCTGAAAACGGCCTCGTTTTTAGGGAAGTTTTACGGCCTAATATTTGAGGTGGTTAAAATTTAACTACACGTAAGGTGTGATGACGATCACTGAGTCTTTCCAATGAATCCATTTAAAAAGCCGCTTACTGTACAAGCGGCTTTTTACTGTCTGGCATTTGGCTGACTTTTCGTAGCGGTATCATGAAAATGGGGTCTTTTGGGGCTAGTGAAACCCTTTCTAGACTTTTGACTTGGTCCAAGCTTTCTAGTTGTTTGTATATTATGTAGTAGCGATTAATGCTTGTGACGTACCCAACCGTTGAGCTTAAACTTTTCCGCATAACGACTTCAACGTTATTAAACCAAACATTAGGATCGTAACCTTGTTGGGCTGCACGCTTACGAATACGCTCTACATTGCCGGGGCCCGCATTGTAAGCCGCCAATGTAAAGTAGAGTTTATTTTGTGCAGTAATATCAGGGTCACTGAAGTACTGCTTACGCAAAAAAGCTAAGTATTTCACTCCAGCATGAATGTTGTTTTCTAATTGTCGAACATTTTTGATATTGATATTCGGATCTTGAGCGGTGCTAGGTAGGACTTGCATTATGCCAACGGCACCTCGACTTCCAACTAGGTCGTTATTAAATCCTGATTCCTTGTAAGCGATTGCAGCGATCAGTAAATAGTCGATATCGTATTTCTCACCATAGCGTGAAAATAGCGCCGCGAGTTTTTCTAGTTGAGCAATTTTCTTAGGGTTAAGAGCTCTGTTCAACCATCCCGTATTATCGATGTATTTACCGTAAATAACGTTACCGAGTAGTGTCCCAGAGCGAGACTTCTGGATGAACTTATTCACGACGGCTTTTAATTTGGGACTATTTTCTCGCATTGCCCAAGCAATTTTGCCATTTTTGCGGATAGGGATTTTTTTGTGAACCCGAATATCATCCATCACTTTCAGCCAAAGCTTGGCTTTATGGCTATCGAGAACAATGGCTTTGACGTAACCATTGTTGAGCATTCCGACCAGCTCATAATCTTGAAGTGTTTCTTCAATAAAGTGCACGATAACAGGCGGTAAGCCTTTTTTGTTTAGTTTCTTATTTAGTGTCTGAATGCTTTCAAAGTAGCTAGAACTGGCGCGCACCCAAATCTCTTTGCCGCTCAATTGTTCGATTTTCGTCATCGTTGGTGTGCTTTTGTTTGTCACTACCCACTCTTGAATACCAGTGAGGATGGGTGAACTGAACTCCACTTTCTGTTTGCGCGTGTCGGTAATAGTCAGGTTGGCGACAACTAAGTCACCTGAACCGTTTTCTAAGGCTGGCAGTAGCTGGTCGCGGGCAACAGGAATAATTTGTACGTTAAGCTTTGGTTTGAGTTTACGAAGGTCTTTTTCGAAATGCGCCAGCAATTCTGCGCCTATGCCTTTTGGTGTGCCGCCCTCAATGTAGTAAAAGCCTAAATCAGCAGAAACTAAGACGCGCAGTACATTCTTCTCCTTGATGACATCGAGGTCTCCGGTATAAGGAGGCTGTTTGAGCGGCGAGATTTGCAGTGCGCAAACGGAAGCAGACAATAGGAGCAGCATAACTGCGCAAAGCTTAGATATCGTCACGTTCACATCCTTTTTATAAAGGGGGGAGGAGAACTTTAAGCATATGTGGAGCTAGGAAGATCATCAAGAAAGGGCTGAATACACTATTGAGAGTAATAAAAAACCGCCACGGTAAAAACGGTGGCGGTTCAGTTTAAAGCAAGTTCAATTACTTCACAGGGTTGAGCTCGATAAGCTTTTCAGTTCTTGCTACGGCGTCTTCCAAACCAAGTTGCTTGTAGGCCTCTAGCTGGATAGTCAGTGACTTACGTGCAGCTTCTGTGTCTGGATACGCTTTTTGCAGCTCTTGGCTGCGATTAATAGCAGCGACCCAAGCTTCACGGCGAAGGTAGAAGTCAGCAGTCGCTAAATCATAGTTCGCTAGACGGTTTTTCAGCGCGACCATACGTTTTTGTGAATCTTCTGCGTATGGGCTATTCGGGTAGCGTTGAAGTAGTTTTTTGAAGTCATCAAACGCTTTTTTTACCGGTTCAGGATCGCGATCGCTTCGATCTACGCTGAATAAATCATGCATAAAGTTACGATCTTGCGCCATGTGGCTTAGACCTCGCATGTACAGCACCCAATCCATCTTTTCATGGGTTGGGTTTAAACGCATAAAGCGAGAAATGGTTGCCAAGCCCAAAGCAAGGTCGTCGTTTTTGTAGTACGCATAGATTAGGTCAAGCTGCACCTGTTCTGAGTAGGCACCGAATGGGTAACGTGAGTCTAATGCTTCCAGTTTCTCAATTGCAGAAAGCCAATTACCACTTTGAAGAGAAATCTGTGCGTCTGCATACAGTTCCGAAGGCGGCACATCAGGAACGATTTCTTCTTTGCTTGCACATCCAAACAGAAGGGATACCGCTAAAAGGCCTGTTAAAGTCTGACGTTTCATATCAGGAGTCTGTTCCTTGAATCTAAATATTTCTTAAGCTGCCGTTACTTTCTTTCCAGTAACAGATACAATGACGTAATAGTCTATTTTTTCACAGTCGTGAGCATTAGTCTCACAGTTTTTAAAAAAGTTCGATATGGCTCAGCAGATTGTATTAACAAATACCGTAAAAGATAGCCAGTTAGGTCAACGTTTAGACCAAGCTATCGCCGAATTATTCGCGGACTTCTCTCGCTCGCGCCTAAAAGAGTGGCTGCTTGATGGGAAAGTTCAAGTTGATGGTGAAGTTGTCACTAAACCTCGTACCAAAGTAATGGGTGGCGAGGAAATTACATTGCAAGCCGAGTTAGAAGATGAAGAACGCTGGGAAGCGCAAGATATCCCGCTAGATATCGTCTATGAAGATGAAGATATTATCGTTATCAACAAACCTCGTGACTTTGTGGTTCATCCGGGCGCTGGTACGCCTGATGGCACTGTACTTAATGCGTTGTTGCATCATTACCCTGATATTGCAGAAGTACCTCGTGCAGGTATCGTGCACCGTTTGGATAAAGACACAACGGGTTTGATGGTGGTGGCGAAAACCGTTCCTGCACAAACTCGTCTGGTTCGCGCACTGCAAAAACGTAATATTACTCGTGAGTACGAAGCGATCGCTATTGGTCGTATGACTGCGGGCGGTAAAGTGGATCAACCGATTGGTCGTCACTCTACTAAGCGCACGCTTATGGCGGTAGCACCAATGGGCAAACCAGCAGTAACGCACTACCGTGTTGCTGAACGCTTCCGCGAACACACGCGTATTCGCTTGCGTCTAGAAACGGGTCGTACGCACCAGATTCGTGTGCACATGTCTTACCTTCAGCATCCGTTGCTCGGTGATATTGCATATGGTGGACGTGCTCGCATCCCGACAGGTGCGTCTGAAGAGCTAACGGCAATGATCCGGGGTTTCGATCGCCAAGCATTGCACGCAGTAATGCTGCGCTTTGAGCACCCAATTACGGGCGAAGTTCTTGAGTTTCATGCTCCAGTGCCTGATGACATGGTTGTGATGACTGAAGCGCTTCGTCAAGATACAGAAGAGCACGGCTTACCGGAAGAATTCTAATATGAAGACGATCATTCCGAATTGGCCAGCGCCTAAAAATGTCAAAGCTTTCGCCTCAACACGCATAGGCGGATTTTCGACAGGCCCTTACCAAGGGCTAAATTTAGGTACTCACGTTGGGGATGATTTGTCTTTAGTAGAGAAGAACCGAGCTTGGTTGGCGCAACAGGCAAGCATGCCAAATGCGCCAATCTGGTTAAACCAAACGCATTCAACCGTTGTGGCTCAAGCAAATGAACCAACAACACAGGTGCTTGATGCGGATGGTGTATTTACTTCTTCAAGCCATGTTGTTTGTTCAGCGATGACCGCCGATTGTTTACCTGTATTATTGACTAATACACAAGGTACGCAAGTAGCCGCTGTTCACGCAGGTTGGCGCGGCTTAGCAAATGGCATTGTCGAAAATGCGTTAGCGTTGTTTTCTGGTGAAGTGATAGCGTGGCTTGGCCCCGCCATTGGCCCTCAAGCCTTCGAAGTGGGTGAAGATGTTCTGCAAGCTTTTGTTGATTTTGATTCACAGGCGAATCAAGCATTTGCTCCACGCGATATCGACGGTAAATGGTTTGCTGACATGTCGGTGCTGGCAACGCAACGTCTAAACCGGGCTGGTGTGACACAAGTGTTTGATTCTGGACTTTGTACTTACCAAGATAAAACCTCTTTTTACTCTTATCGCCGTGATGGTAAGACTGGTCGACAAGCAACCTTTATTTGGATCGAAGACTAGCTATAAGCACCAAAGTGCTAAGATGCATACTACTATTTTTGCAAAGCTATCTTTATTCATTCACTCCCTTGAAATTCCCCTCCTGAGTATCCATCTTTCTAACTGTCAAAAGAATTTCCTTTAGTTGAGGTTAGGAAGGTAGATATGCGTCTTGATCGATTCACAAGTAAGTTTCAAATCGCTATCTCTGATGCTCAATCACTAGCGTTAGGGCGCGATCATCAATATATCGAGCCAGTTCACCTCATGGTGGCTTTGCTTGATCAAAATGGCAGTCCAATTCGTCCATTGCTTACTATGCTGGATGTGGACGTAACGCATTTACGCTCTAAATTGAGTGAAATGTTAGATCGATTACCAAAAGTCAGTGGCATCGGTGGGGATGTTCAGCTCTCTAGCTCGATGGGCACATTGTTTAACCTGTGTGACAAAGTGGCGCAAAAGCGTCAAGACTCCTATATCTCGTCTGAAGTCTTCCTGCTTGCCGCTTTAGAAGATCGCGGACCATTGGGGCAATTACTCAAAGAGATCGGCTTAACAGAGCAAAAAGTCAGCCAGGCAATCGAAAAGATCAGAGGTGGTCAAAAGGTCAATGACCCGAATGCGGAAGAGCTTCGCCAAGCATTGGAAAAGTTCACCATAGACCTTACCGAGCGTGCAGAGCAAGGTAAATTGGATCCGGTTATCGGTCGTGATGATGAAATCCGTCGTACTATCCAAGTATTGCAGCGTCGTACTAAAAACAACCCAGTGATTATCGGTGAACCAGGCGTAGGTAAGACAGCAATTGTTGAAGGCTTAGCGCAGCGCATAGTTAACAATGAAGTACCTGAAGGTCTGCGTGGTCGCCGAGTGCTATCACTGGATATGGGCGCACTGGTTGCTGGTGCTAAATACCGTGGTGAATTTGAAGAGCGTTTAAAATCAGTATTGAATGAACTTGCTAAAGAAGAAGGCAACGTCATCCTCTTCATTGATGAACTACACACTATGGTCGGCGCTGGTAAAGGTGAAGGCTCAATGGATGCGGGCAACATGCTAAAACCGGCATTAGCTCGTGGTGAGCTGCACTGTGTTGGCGCAACAACATTGGATGAATATCGTCAGTACATCGAAAAAGATGCAGCATTAGAACGTCGTTTCCAAAAAGTGCTGGTGGATGAGCCGACCGTTGAGGATACCGTGGCGATTTTACGTGGCTTGAAGGAGCGTTATGAGCTTCATCATCACGTCGAAATTACTGACCCAGCGATTGTTGCTGCGGCGAGCTTGTCACATCGCTATGTCTCCGACCGTCAGTTGCCGGATAAAGCGATTGACTTGATTGACGAAGCGGCTTCAAGCATTCGTTTACAAATTGACTCTAAGCCAGAGTCCTTGGATAAGCTTGAGCGTAAAATTATCCAACTCAAAATTGAGCAACAAGCACTAAGTAACGAGCACGATGAAGCGAGTGAAAAGCGTTTGAAAGCGCTTAATGAAGAACTCAATGAAAAAGAGCGAGAGTATGCTGAGCTAGAAGAGGTTTGGAATACAGAAAAAGCAGCTCTTTCTGGCACTCAACATATTAAGTCTGAGCTTGAACAAGCTCGTATGGACATGGAGTTTGCTCGCCGTGCTGGCGATCTAAACCGTATGTCGGAGCTTCAATATGGTCGTATTCCTGAACTTGAGAAGCAGTTAGATCTTGCAACCCAAGCTGAAATGCAGGAAATGACGCTATTGCGTAATAAAGTAACCGACAACGAGATTGCAGAAGTACTTTCTAAGCAAACCGGCATTCCGGTATCCAAGATGCTAGAAGCGGAAAAAGAGAAACTACTTCGTATGGAAGACGTGCTGCATAATCGTGTGGTAGGGCAAAGCGAAGCGGTCTCTGTTGTATCGAATGCCATTCGTCGTAGTCGAGCTGGGCTTTCTGATCCAAACCGACCAATTGGCTCCTTCTTATTCTTAGGTCCAACTGGTGTGGGTAAAACAGAGCTTTGTAAGACACTTGCGAGCTTTATGTTCGACAGCGAAGATGCGATGGTCCGTATCGATATGTCTGAGTTCATGGAGAAACACTCAGTGGCAAGATTGGTGGGTGCGCCTCCAGGCTATGTCGGATATGAAGAGGGTGGTTACTTAACGGAAGCGGTTCGTCGCAAGCCGTATTCGGTAATTTTGTTAGACGAAGTAGAGAAAGCGCATCCGGATGTATTTAACATTCTGCTGCAAGTTCTCGATGATGGGCGTTTAACGGATGGTCAAGGTCGTACTGTTGACTTCCGTAATACGGTTGTGATCATGACATCTAACTTGGGTTCATCTCGTATCCAAGAGAATTTCGCAACATTAGACTATCAAGGTATCAAGAGTGAAGTGATGGATGTGGTTAGCAAACACTTCCGCCCAGAGTTCTTGAACCGTGTTGACGAAATCGTGGTGTTCCATCCACTTGGTCAAGAACACATTAAGTCCATTGCTTCTATTCAATTGGAACGTTTGGCGAAACGACTAGAGGAGAAAGGCTATCAACTAGAAGTTTCCGACAAAGCGCTCGATTTGATCGCTCAAGTTGGTTTCGATCCTGTGTATGGTGCGCGTCCTTTAAAACGTGCAATTCAGCAGAATGTCGAGAACCCGTTAGCCAAATCAATTCTGTCTGGTGAAATCGTTCCAGACAAGACAGTGCAGCTAATTGTTATTAATGACCAAATTTGTGCTCATCAATAATTGTATGGATACAGTAAAATTGAGATAAAAATCACACAAAAGGGGCCGTTTGGCCCCTTTTCTATAGTTTTTTAGAGTCTTTTGTCTGTTTTCTATACGAATAAACTAAAAAGGTGAGTTTTTTTAAAAAATGCACTTGTGTTCTTTAATGAACTCCCTATAATGCGCCTCCGTTATCACGGGAAAGCAAGTGAAGCGGAACCTAAACAACTACGGTTAGTGAGTTAAAATTAACTCGCAGATAAATAACTTAAAAAAGTGTTTGACACGATAAGTTATCTAGCTAAAATAGCCGTCCACTTTGAAGAGAACTTCGAAGTGTGCTCTTTAAAAATATAGACCTATCAATCTGTGTGGGCACTCGTTGATGATAATCCAATTAGAAGCTTAGGCTTCAAATTAGGTTTCAATGATACGAAGTGACCATTGAATCGAAAGATTCAGCACAGTCAATTCAAACATTACTTCTGCTATTTATTAGCGAAAGGAATGTTCAGTATTCATTGAGCCGAACAAAATCTTAAATTGAAGAGTTTGATCATGGCTCAGATTGAACGCTGGCGGC